>DROQ01000081.1 GCA_011321845.1 Planctomycetota bacterium
AAGATCACTTTTCTCCAATCGCCCAGACTTCATGCGGAAGCCCCAAAACCTGGACGGCAGAAAAGGGGGGCCTGATTTCGGAAGGGCGAGTTTTGGGCTTAGAATGCGGGTTTCAAGAAGAATGGGAGGGGTTTCGGAGAGAGGGGCGGATGATCTAGGACAGCCCTGGGGGCCCTCCGACCCTTTTCAAAAAGAACCAGTCTTCCCGTTTGAGAAACAGGGTTCACGGGAGGATCGGGGTGTCTGGATTTTGGACCAGGCTGCGATCATCCGGTCAGCCCGCTCATGAAAACCCTGTGCGCGGAGCCGCCGGACCTGGCTTTCGAGGACGCTCCTCCCAAAAGCCAGGTCCCTTCCCAGCCAAGGGCGCTGGCTCAGGTACTCGTCGAAAACCCGGGCCAGAGCGTCCTGGGCAGTCTGGAGGGGAAAGGTCCGCATGCAGGCTGCTTCCGGCTGAGCTGTGCAGCCGCGGGCGTTGCGGCCTTCAAAATCCCTCGTCATGCAATCCAAGCAAGAGAGTCCAGGGTGCTGCACCGCGACGACCAGCCTTCCCTCGTGGATGAAGCGCTCGGGAAGGGCGAGAGAGAAGAATCCGAGGACGGGGCAATCGGCTCCTTGGGCGTAATGGAGCAGTCCGGAGTTGTTCCCGATGAAGAGGTCGCAGTGCTCGAGGACGGCCGCGGCGGCCCGGATCGGGAGCTTCCCTACCAGGTCGTGCCCAAGGCCGAGGCGCTCCCTCGCGCCCAGTTCGATCAGGCTGCCTCCGCGGGCCAGAACCTCCTTTCCCAGAGCCTGGAAGTGGCCGAGAGGCAGGGCGCGGAAGGGATCGGAGCCATCTGCGCACAGGGCCACGATGGGATGCCTAAGCTCCTTCACTCCAAGCCTTTGAGCCAGCTCCCGCTCGGAGGGTCCCAGGTGAAGCATGGGTGTCCTGTTTTGCGGGAAGTGGGCGGCGTAGGCGCAGAGGTGATCGACGAGGGAGGGGAGGGCTTCGAGGGCGGCGTAGGCACGCTGGCCCAGCTCGGTGAAGAGGCGAACGGGGACGACGCGGTCGGGGCGAAAGTCGGGAGGGGCCTGGCCGTCGATGGCGGGGGAGTAGGCGCAGTTTCCGGCGTGGCCGCGAATGCGGATTTCGGCCCGGGGGCCATGGAACTCGCGCAGGCCGCGCAGCATGGGCTCGGCGCAGACGAGGTCACCCAGGCCCCAGGGGCCGCGAAAATCGACGAGGACGCGAAAGGACATTGGGCCGGCTCGGTGCAGGTTCAGACAAAGACGGCTTCGACCGCTTTTTCGATCTCCTGGAGGCGTTCGGGGGGGAGGAATTGGAGAAGGTCCACCTGGACCTCGTCCTGGTGCCCGGTGCGCCGTCCGAGCTCGACGGCGGCGCAGAGGCAGTTGGGGTCCCGGCTCCCGAGTTGGATCGCGTGGAGAATGGCGGCGAGGGCCTTCTTTTCGTTCCCGCCCGCCCAGAGCGCGAGGCCTAGCTCCGCCCAGGACTCGGGTGAAGCCTCCCCTCCCCCCTCCTGCTGCTTGCCGATGGCGACGAGGATGGCCTGGCTTGCTTCCTCGGGCTTGCCCTCTTCCAAAAAGCGGCGTCCCACCTCTAGGCTGTCCTCGGCCCTCATCCAGCGGAGATAGACCCTCGAGTCGTCCGCGTTGCGGCGGAAGATCTTTCCCGTCCCGTCCATAAAGGCTCCCCGCCCGGAGTTTTCATGGCAGGGATCGCAGTAGCCAAAGTCGCCGCAGGAAAAGAACTCGCCAAAAGCCGGAATGGGGCGACAGTCCTGGATCTGGGTGATGTTCCCAAAGCTGTTCTTGCGCGCCTCCAGGTGGAATTGGCAGTTATGGATGTCCCCGTTGGGCGCGAAGTTGACCCAACCGCTGGTGCAGCCCATCTGCTGTTTCCGCTCGTGAGTGAAGGCGTCTCCCATGTGGTTCCCCCGAAACTCGTTGCGCTGAAACTCCAGTCCAAGGGAGCGCGCCGACTCATAAAAGGCCCGGATGTTTTCGTCATGCTCCTGGTCCCGAAAGTGGGGGAAGGCGTCGAGGTCCAGAAGGGAGAAGACGGGCCGTTCGATCACTCCCGAGTCCCGCAGCTTTTTCGCCCGCTGGACGAAGTCTTCGGGAGCCATGAACTTGGGGTGGTAGGTGTGGAAACTGGAGTAGAACGTTTTGCCGGCCTGTTTCATGGTCTCGACAAAGGTGTCGATGTCAAAGCTCAGGTTGGAGGTCAGATCGAGTTTGTAGCCTTCGAGATGGGTGGCGATGTAGAGAAAATCCCGGTGCAGGCTGGGTTCCCCCCCTGTCAGGATCAGGGTGTGTTCTGGCCGGACCGGGAGGGCGTTGAGCGCTGAAACCCAGGCCTCTCCCGAGAGTTCGTCGTAACGACCCCAGGGCCTGCGCTTTTCCCCGGGGATGATCATCCCCTTCTGGATGCAGTAATCGCAGGAGAAGTTGCAGCGGGCGGTCAGGTAGACCACCCATTGGTGCTCTCTGGTCGTAGGAAGGGGAAAGGTGGGGGTACTCATGCCCCTTTTATCGATCGCATGGGCCTCTTGCCTGTAGCCTCTGGAGTCTTTGGACCCAGGGTTCTTCACGCAGGGGCAAGATGAGATGTCCCCCTCCCTTTGCGATTTCCAGTTCGGCCTGGGGGAGGGCCTCGGCCATCTCCCTTCCGGAGCGGAGAGAGTCTACGATCCGGTCCTGATCCGAAACCACGAGGAGTACCGGTTGCCGGACCTGGCCCAACCTGGATCTCAGATCCAGGCCTTGGATCATGCGGAGCCTTCTCCGGTACCCCGCATCGAAATAGGTCCCGCAGTGGGCGCGAAAGGCGGCCAGAGCCTCGGGGTCCCTTCGTTTTCCAAAGAGCGACCAGGGAGCGAAGAGTTTGCGCCCCTTGTGGAAACAGAACTTGGGCACCAGGGGGGCCGTCAGCCGGGCGAGCCCCAGCCGGAACCTCCGCCTGTAATGAACAAAACTGTTCACGATGAGCAGGGCGCAGACGGTTTCCGGAAAATCCAGGGCAGCCTGAAATGCGACCGCTCCACCAAAGGACTCGGCCAACAGGATGCAGCGCTCGAAACCCTGGGCCTTCACCTCCTGGATGATGCTCGCGGCGAGGAAGGGATAGCTGTCTTCCCCTTCAGCCAGGTAGCGAAAGCGCAGGAGAGTGAATCGCTCGGCGATGCGCGCCGCCGTCTCCAGGAGCAATTCGCCCGAGCCGTCGATCCCCGGGACGTAGGCCACCGCCGGCCCCTCCCCTTCTCGCGCCAGCAACTTGGCGATCAAGGTTCTTCTCCCACAACGAGGAGGGCGTCCTCTCTCCCAGGTGCAAAAAAAGCCCCGAGCAGGCAGAGCCCCAGCGCAATGACCCCGACCCAAAAGAAGATCCCCTGGATTCCGCTACCATCCGAAAAGACCAGCGGAAAACCCAGTGCGAAACTGAGGCGCGCCCCGAAGGAGAGCACAGAGAGGGCGAGGGCCCGATCCCGTGAGGGGATGCGGTGGTTGGCATAGCTTTGCACCAGGGGCCAGTGCAGCCCAAAAGAGACCTGCTGCAAGAAGAAAAGCGGGATCAGCAATGCGTTCGTTTCGATCGAGAGCCCCAAAAAGGAGAGCGCCATCAGGACCGGTAGCCATAGGAGAGTGCGAACTTCGCCGAAGCGGTGGCTGATCCCCGGTGCCAGCTTGGTGAAGGGCAAGGCTACCAGCGCGAAGCTGAAGTAGAGACCGCCCACAAAGAGCGCTCCATTCTTCTTGGCCTCCTCCAGCCAGGGTTGGTTGGTGTGAAAACCGAAACGCAGCAAGAAAAAGAGAAGGATGTAGAGGATCAGGAGCCAGCGCACCTGCCTGTTACGAAAGACGGTCAGGATCCTCGAGAGGGTGTTCCTCGTGGCGGCCTGGTCTCCGCTTGTTTGCTGTGAGTCTGTCGGCTCCGGCTCCCGCGGGGCTTCCCGGAGCCCCAGCGCCGCCCCAGCTCCGAGCAGGCAGAGCAGGGAGGTGGCCAGGGCGACCGCGGGGAGCCCCAGAACCGCTCCGATGATCCCGCCCGCGAGAAAACTGAGAGCGGTGCCCAGGGTCCGCCACATCGACATGCTCGATTCGAGCCGAAGGTATTCTTCTCGCCTTCCCTCCGACAGCAGGGTGTCGTAGAGGAGGGCCGAGGGAGTACCGGAGAGCAGGGCGTGTCCCGCTCCCTGTAAAAGCTCCGCGATCGCGAAGGTCTGGTAATCCGTCGCCACGAACATCAAGAAGAACCCCCCGGAAAAAAAGAGCGGCCCCAGGACCAGGGGAATCTTGCGTCCGATGCGGTCCGCCAGCCAACCCGTGGGGAGCTCCAGCGCCACCATGGAGAAGTAGTAGATCGACTGAAGGGTCGCATAGTCCCCCCGGCTCAGGCCCCTCTCCCGCACCAGAAAATAGAGCAGGGGAATGATGGCGAGGGGGAAGGTGAAAAAGGAGAAAAAGGCGAAGCGCAGATGACTCGCCCGTCCCAATCCCTTGTTTCCACCGCCTTGGCTCATCACCCAAGGGCTACCCATCCCCCCGCCGACTTTCCAGCCCTTTTCCCTTTCCTCCCTTTTTCCGCTCCCATCCTCTAAGATCCTCCCCGCATGAAGAACGACCGCAAGCCGCCGACCGTCCTGTCCTTCGTCGCCCCCTCGGGAACGGGCAAGACCACCCTCCTTTCCCAGGTCATCCAACTCCTTTGCGAAGAGGGGGCCAAGGTTGCCGCTCTCAAGGGGACACACCACCAGATCTACCTCGACAAACCCGGCAAGGACTCCTACAGGTTCAAGGCCGCGGGTGCTCGGGCCGTAGGACTCCTTGGCCCCGGGACTTCGACCCTTTTTCTCGAACCCAGCGACGGAGGTGCCGGTGATGAGCGGAAAAAGGTTCTCGAGATGGTCCATTGGCTCTCTCTCTACCCCTTCGCCCCCTTCGACTACATCCTCTGCGAGGGTTTCGCCCATGTCCCTGAGCTTCCCAAGCTCCGTGTTGTCCGCGATGAATGGCCCATCGCCTACTTCGCCGAGAGAGGACATGTCGCAGATCTGACAGCCATCGCCTGGGGGAAGGGGGAGAAACCTCCTTCGGAGCTTCCGGCCGGCGTCGCTCTCCTTCCGCTCGATGCGGAAGCTGTTGCCAAGTGGCTGGTCAAAAGGAGAGAGGCCCAGTGATCCAAGCTCTGTTCGAGGCCATGCGACCCTACCAATGGGTCAAAAACCTCCTGGTCTTCGCTCCCCTGATCTTCGCCCAGAAGCTCTATGACCGGCCTTCGCAGATGGGGGCCCTTGTCGCCTTTGCCGCCTTCTGCTGCGTCGCGAGCGGGATCTACCTTCTCAACGATCTCATGGACCTGGAGCGGGATCGTCGGCATCCCAAAAAGAAAAACCGCCCCCTCCCATCGGGGAGGTTGTCTCCTGCTGTTGCAGGGATCGCGGTTTTTGTCCTCGTGGGGTCGGGCCTCGGCTTGGCCCAGTGGCGGGGTTTCCTCATCCTTCCCCTCGTTTATTTCCTGATCAACGTCGCCTACTCGCTCAAGCTCAAGCACCTCGTGATCCTCGACGCGATGTGCATCGCCATCGGTTTCCTCCTGCGGGTCTACGCGGGAGGTGTCGCCATCCATGTTCCCGTCTCTTCGTGGTTGGTCCTTTGCACCTTTTTCGTAGCCTTGCTGCTGGCCTTTTGTAAAAGGCGCCACGAACTTTTCGTCTTGGGGGAGGAGGAAGCTTCCGGACACCGCAAGTCCCTCGAGCATTACTCCTTCGCGTTCCTGGACCAGATGATCGCTCCTCTGGGCGCTCTGACAGTGATGGCCTACGCGGCCTACACCACATCTCCCGCCGCTGTCGCCAACTTCGGGCCGAAGCGGGCGCACCTACTGGTCTGGACCGTTCCCTTTGTCGTCTATGGGATTTTTCGCTATCTCTTCCTGGTCCACATGCGTTCGGAGGGCGGGGACCCGACACGTCTTCTTCTCAAGGATCTTCCCACCCTCTTGAACATCCTCGGATGGATGGGCACGAGCCTTTGGATCGTCTACTTCTGAGAGCCAGGCCTGCGGCGGCCGCCGCCCTCCTCCTCACCGCTTTCCTGGGAGCGGGTCTCCGGCTTTGGCAGGCCCTCTGCATTTGGGTTCCCTCCAATGACGGCGCGAGCTACCTCTCCATGGTCCAGGACTTCGCCCATGGAGAATTCTCAAGAGGCTTTGGCTATGTCTTTCCCCCGGGGACAGGCATCGTGGTCGCTCCCCTTTCGGCCCTTTTGGGGGACAGCCTACTCGCCTTCTCCTTGATGGGATCCCTTGCCGCCTTTTTTGGGATCCTGGCCCTGGGCAAGGCGGCTGGGCGTTGGCTCAACCCGAGGGCGGGTCTCATGGCCGGGCTCCTCCTCTCCCTGCTTTCTCTGTCGGTCCGTTCCGTGGGTGAGGCCTATTCGGAGAGTTTCTTCGTCCCCTTGCTTTGCGCCCTGCTTTACTTCCAGTCCAAGGGAAGGACCATGCTCGCGGGGATCTGTCTGGGGCTTGGGTTCTGGTTTCGTCCCGAAGGGCTGGCAATGTTCCCCCTGCTCCTTGCGCCCTCCGCCAAGGAGGAAAGGGCGGGGGGATGCCCCTGGAAGCCCATGACTCTTGCTTTGGCCCTGGCTCTCCTCCTCCCCCTCGCCCGGCTCGCCTGGGGACTTCCTCTCTTTCCCAAATTCGAGTTGATGCGCCCCATGGGCCCCTTGGGAGAAGAAGGGTTCCAGGGGGTTCTTTTGGCCCTGGGGGCCAATCTCCTCAAAGTCCCCGGAGCCGCGTTGGAGGGGCTGGATTTCGGACTTCCTCTTCTCGTCGTCCCAGGTGGTCTCCTGTTGTTCAAGCGTTCTCCGGGCCTCGCCAAAGCCCTTTTCCTTGCCATCGTCCTCGCCACCGCCGCGCAGCTCCTCTTTCAGGTCAAAGCTCGGTTTTTTGTGGACCAGGCTCCCCTCTGGATCCTCGCCGGAACGAGTGTCCTCCTTTTGCAGAGAGGGGTCGGAATGTTGCTCTGTCTCCTCGCCCTGCTCGTTTCCGGAATCCGCGTCGGCCATGACCTCCTCCAGCCACCCAGGTTGGACAAGCGACCGGAACTGGTCCTAGGAGCCAAACTCCGAGAGGCGGGACTCAAGCAGGGTGAGCTGCTTACCGACATGCCCCGAGTGGCCTGGGCTGCCGGCCTCGTCCCTCCCCCTCCCCTGGTCTGGACGCCTGCGAAACTCAGGGCCGCGATGAAGGCGAACAGGCCCCGTTACATCGCCCTCGGCGCAAGACGGGAGGGGAGACTTTCCTTCGCCAGGGAAATCAGCGAGATCTATGCCCCCTCTCCTCTCCCCGAGGAACTCTCGGGCAGGGAGGGAGCCAAGCGCCTGCTCCTCCTGGTCCGTCGCTAGGGCGCTCGAGGAAGGTGGAAATCAACCAAAGTGTTCCACCCTTGTCAGAGAACTCCCCTGATCAAGTGGGAGGAAGGAGGGGGTCGATAGAACTCTTGATCCATCGAGTTTTTACAGCTTCGAGCCAGGTTGATGTTCCGAGAGATGTTCCGCAATTGTTCTCGATCCTGGACCCCTCCCTTCGGTTCCCACGTGGGAGCCGGGTTATAGGGTGCCGGTTTTCCAAAAGAGCCTGATTCCCAAGATCATCGCTCCGATGATGTTGATCTCCGGTGGTGTGTTGGCTCTTTTCATCCTTTTCTCCGTAACGGTCGTGGAGCATAGCTTTCGCCTCGCAGAAAGGGCCCGAGGGAAGGAATTGGCCCGGGCCATGGCCTGGGATAGTCGAGTCTCCCGATCGCTCGCGAAGATGGATTCTTCGGAATCCGAGGACGCGGCGAGGGATCTCTTTCACCTTGCTCCCTCTGTCATGAGGGTTCAGGTGACCAACCTACGGGCTGGGCCTACGGGGCGGGTTCTGATGGACCTGAGGCGGGGAGGAAAGCCAGTGGACGGGGCCCATCTGGAAAAGGAGCTGGACTGGGAAGTCGTCCGGGTTCCCATCTTTGAATACCGCAGAAATCCGGTAGGCAAGAAGAGGCTCGAATGGTTCCCTCGGGAAGGGGGAAAGGGTGTCCCTCCAAGAAAAAAGATGGGAGTGTTGACCCTCTGGGTGGACCCTTCCATCTACGCGACGGCTCTCTCCCATGTGAACATCCAGTTTATTTTGCTTGGATTGCTCTCCTACATTCTTTCCGGGTGGATGGTGGGGTGGATGATCCGCAAGCAGCTCCGCAGGCTCTCGGTTCTGGCGGGTTACGCCGAAGAATTGGGAAGGGGAGAGGGTGTCGGTTCTGAACGGGACCCAGAGACCCGCCCGATCGTGATCGAGGAGAGCGAGGATGAGATTGGGAGGCTTTTCCAGAGCTTTCTCAAGATGAAGGAGCAGCTGCGCCAATCCTGGGACAGGATCGAGGAGCAGAACGCCGGCTTGGAGCGAACCGTCGAGGAACGTACCCGAGAGCTTCAAGGAGCGATCGAGGAACTGAAGAGTCTCGACAAGATGAAGGACAGGCTCCTCTCCTCGGTCAGCCACGAGATGCGCACCCCGCTTACGAGCATTCGTTCGTTTTCGGAGATCCTTCTGGAATACGGGGAGGACGAGAGTTTGGAGACCCGTCGGGAGTTCCTTGCCATCATCAAGGCGGAGTCGGAGCGGCTCTCTCGCTTGATCTCGGACATCCTGGACATGGCCCAGATCGAGGCCGGCAAGCTTCGCTGGAAGCGGGAGACCTTTGACCTAAGGGAACTCGTCCTGGAGGCCACTCGGGCGGCGAAGGGGCTGGGACTGGAAAAGAATGTTTTCTTCACGACCGATCTCCCCATGAAACCTCTGCTGTTCCATGGGGACCGGGACAGGATCCAACAGGTCCTCTTCAACCTCCTCTCGAATGCCTGGAAATTTTCGCCTTTGGACGACGAGGTCGAGACCTCGCTGAGGAGGGAAGGGAGCGTGGTCGTCCTCGAAATCCGGGACCGGGGGCCGGGGTTTTCGAGCGAGGATGAAAAGCTGCTCATCTTCGAACGCTTCCAACAGGGAGGGGGACATCTGACGAGCAAGCCCGATGGGACCGGGCTTGGGCTTTCGATTTCCAAGGGGATCGTTGAGATGCACGGGGGGCGGATCCTGGCCTTGGATCGCCCTGGAGGAGGGGCGGTTTTTCGCGTAGAGCTGCCCCTGGAGGACGCTGGAGATGGCCGGCAAAGCGAAAAAGAGGAGAATGCGAGGGTGGGGCAGGCATAAATTCCCGAAACATGCTATCCTTCCAGGCTCTCTTTCTCCTTTTTCTTTGACGGCAAGTGGGTTTTTCGATGCGCAGGTCCTTTCTCTCCTTCCTTCCCCCTCTCCTTGGATTCCTGGTTTCGCTGGCCGGTTCCCTTCCCGCTCAGAAGCAGCTTCAACTCATTCGGGTTCCGAACCAACCCAGAATCGGGACCTTCGGAGAGAGCACCGCGATCTCGGGAAACCTGATGGCCGTCGGGGCGAGTGATGAGCGGGTTACAGGGAATTACGCGGGCGCGGTCTATGTCTACAAAAAGGTTGGGACCTCTTGGGTTCTGGACGCGAGGTTGACAGCCCCTGTCCCCACGGCTCTGGACCGGTTCGGGTCCACGGTTGCCCTCTCGGGTTCTGTCCTTGTGGTTGGGGCGCCAGCGATTCTTTCCAAGGTCCACAATGGAAGGATCCATATCTTCCGGAGGAAGAATGGGAAATGGACCCATGAAGCCCAGTTCGAGAGGGGGCGTTGGTTTGGGGTTTCGATCTCCATTTCCGGTAACCGGGTGGTGAGCGGGGCGCCGGGGACACGCCATTCCCGGGTGAACTGGGGAGGGAACAACTACGCGGGAGCGGTCTGGGTCTTTCGATTCAACGGAACCAAGTGGGTGGAAGAAGCCAAACTGCTCGCCGGCGATCCCGGCTATAGCGACCACTTCGGGTCGGCGGTCGCGATCCAGGGGAACAGCCTCCTGATCGGTGCCTCGGGGGACAGCGACGAGGCCCAGAGGCGGTACGGCATCGGCTCGGTCTACGCCTTCGACTGGAATGGCAGCGCTTGGGTCCAGTCCCAGAAGTTCCGTGCGCTCAAGTTCGCCGACCAGTCCTTTTTCGGCGCTGCGATCTCCTGGGATGGAAACGAAGCCTTGATCGGGTCGCCCGGAAAAAAAGCCAACGGAACCTGGGGAGCCGGTGCGGCCTACCTCTTCCACAAGGGAACCGGAGGCTGGGTCGAACAACAGAAGTGGACTTCGCCCTGGCCGAGCACCTCCGCCGCTTTTGGGAGGAGGGTTGTGCTCAAGGGTGGCCTGGCCCTGATCGGTCATCAGGGGCGTGACGCCGAAGGAAACAAGCGCGGAGCGATTCATGTTTGGCGCAGGTCGCCCACCAACAAATGGATCCCGGAGCCCCCCTTCCAGGGCAGGGGCCTCGTGGGCAAGTACTCGGATTTCAACGGGGGCCTCGCCTTGGATGGCAACACCCTGGTCGCGGGGGGATACATCGAGGACAACAGCTCCTGGAGTGGTGGGGCCGCCTGGGTTTTTGACATGAGCCCGGCCTTTCACCTCATGGTTCTTCCTCTTCCGGTCGTGACCAAGGACACGGCCAAGTTCGAGCTTCGTTTCGCCCCCAAGAACGCAGTGGGGATCCTGATGTTCGGGTTCACCGGGACCACGAAGCTTCCCCTTCCCTGGCCGGGGACCGTTCTTCGTCTCAACGCGCCCATGATCATCGGCGCGATGTCGACCGGGACCAAGGGGAAGGCCCTCTGGGAATTCAACATCCCCGCGGTTGCTCAGGGGGTCAGGCTGTGGACTCAGGCCCTCGAGATCGAGAGCTTCAGCAAGGCCAA
This sequence comes from Planctomycetota bacterium, assembly GCA_011321845.1. GTDB lineage: Bacteria > Planctomycetota > UBA1135 > UBA1135 > HyVt-539. The sequence continues at coordinate 10,860 of DROQ01000081.1, forward strand.
GACCAGCAACCTGATTTACACTCGGATCAGGGCTCCGTTTTAGTCGGGAAGGTTGGACCGGCCGGGTCCCCAGGGTTTTTCCCCCACGATCGCAGGCAGGCCCAGAGGACGAAGAGGGCGCCGAGGGTGACCGTGTAGTAGGACTGCATCAGGTTTTTGCCGAGCTTGCCCAGGATTTCCTGAGAGAGGAGGTCGTTTACGAAGAAGTAGAGGGCGAGGGCGATCCAGAGGGGGAGACTGCGCTGGTCCCTTGCCTGGGCGGCGAGATAGTAGAAAGCGGGAAGGAGGGCGACGTGGTGGGCCTTCCAGGTGATGGGAGAGAGCAGGAGGGTCAGGGCGAAGAGGGCTGAGGCAGCGGGAAGCCAGTGGAGGCGCTGCTGTAGGCCGCTCATGGCCTGCTTGCCGATCCTGCGGGCCGTGAGCCCGACGAGGAAAAGGGCGAGGAGGCGGTAGATCCAGTGGATGATGCTGGGGGAGAGGCCGGCTCCCTGGAAGAAGAGGGGAGAGGGGAGGATCTGTTCCTTTGGGACCGTTCCAAGGAAGCGGGCCAGCATGTAGGGGAGGGACTGGTGCATCCAGGTAAAGGGGGGAAAGCCGTGGCTGGGTTGGGCGAAGACATCGGCCCTGCTCCCGTAGGCGAGGACTCCTTCGAGCCAGTGGCCATAGGCCTGGGCCCAGCCGCTGGGGCCTAAAAAGAGCATGGGGCTGAGGTGGAGGGCGAGGGCGACCCCGATCGCGGAGACGAAGGCACGGCCCCTCCCCTGCAGGAGGAGGAGGGGGAGGAAGAGGATGGGGGTGGGCTTGGCCGCGAGGACGAGGCCGAGGAGGGCTCCACGGAAGAGGCGCCCCTCCTTTCCGCTCTCGAGGGGGAGGCAGGCGCTGAGGACGAGAGTGGCGAAGACGAGGTTGCCTCCTCCGCCTGCTGTGTCGCGGAGGAAGAAGCGGGAGACGAGGAGGAGGGCGACGATGGGGAGCCAGGCGGGAGGTGCGCGGCCTTGGTGGGTTCTCCTGTACCATTGGGTGAGCTGGCCGAACATGAGCCCCAGCATCCCGACCTGGAACAGGACCCAGAGGACCCGGGCCGCGGGCAGGGGGACGAGGAGGAGGGGCGCCATGACGACCCCATAGGAGGGGGGATAGGGTGCGTGGACTGGTCGGGGGTCCCTGGCCTGGGGCTTGTAGGGGAATCTGCCCTGCAAAACCTGGGAGGCAAAAACCCGATTCCGGAGGAGAGAGCCATGTTTTTTCCGGAGGGCTCGCAGGGAGAGCGGGAGGGCGAGAAGCAGAAGGAGGGCGATGGCCGGGGATCGTTTCATAGGGGCTCCTCCTCTCCCAGGAGAAGGGCGAGATCGGAGTCCAGGTAGCGGAGATCCCTCCGGCGAAGACGGGGAGAGCGGCTCCGTCCAAACCTTGGCTGGTCGAGGACGACGATTTTTTCGGGTGAGGGGCTGCCCTCCCGAGGGACCAGGAAGTTGCGGAAGCGAACGCCCCCGAAGACGAAGCCCTTATCATGGGTGTCCCGGATGAGGCGGCGCAGGGCTTTTGCCCATGCGCGGGCGCGCTCGGGGGGGCCGGAGAAGTGGGCGAGGTCGACATGACCTGGAACCTCGCGGGTGAGGAGGAGGGCGGCCCGGGGCCAGAGGAGTCCCGGGATATGGCCGGTCGCGGCGAGAATGGGTGTCCTGATTCGAAGGGCCTGGAGGAGGGGGTAGCTGCGGGCCTCGCGGAGGATGGGCGAGCTGTGGAGGATGTAGCTGGCCCACTTGCGGAGCGGAAGCGAGGCCTCGCGGAGGTCCTGGGTCTTGAGGTAATACGTTACGCCTCCCAGTTGCAGCCGCCGGCAGCTCCGGGTCCGCGCCCGGCTAACCGGGACACCCTCCTTCAGGGCGAGAAGGTCCTGGAGGCAGCGGTAGCCCTTGTCCTCGAAGCGTTTGCGGGAGTCGGAGTCGAACCAGTCGAGGGGCATGGCTCACGAATCAGGGAGGAGGAGGGCGATGCTCTGGCCCGAGAAGAGGCCGGAGAGGGACCAGGTCTTGGCGAGTTGGAACCCCGCATCGGCGGCCTCCTCGCGCAGTTCTTGGACTTCGAGGAGGGTTCGCCGGCTCTGTCGCCCCCCTAGGGCGAGGCGGGTCCGGTGGAACCACTGCTTGGGACTGCCTCCATCCAGGAAACTGAGAATGACCGGTCCGCGACAGACCCGGCGGAGTTGGGCGAGGATCTTTGCCCGGTCCTCCCGCTGGGGGAAGTGGTGGAGGAGCCTGAGACAGCAGCAGAGGTCTACAGCCTTGGAACGGAGGCCGAGGGCCCTGGCGTCGCTGCGGAAAAAGCCGAGGGATGGGTGTCCCGCTTCGGAGAGGCTCTGGTGGCAGAGGTGGATCATGTGGGGGGAATGGTCGGCGCCCAGGTAACGGACGCCGAAGGAGGCGAGGAGGGGGGCGAAGCGTCCCGCTCCGCAGGGGATGTCCAAGAGAGTGGGAGTGGGAATGGCCGGAGCCAACTCTTGCAGGGCCGCCCGCATGGCTTTTTGGACCAGCCGCTTTTCCCGCCAGGAGCTGAGCCGCCGGATGGGGCTGCGCTCGAATTTTCCCCGGTACCGGAGCGCTTCTTGGGGGTCGAGGTGTCGACTGGAATAGCTGGCCATGCCGCCAGCTTATCCGGGGGGGCAAGCTAATGCCGCTTCGTCTTCTGGTACCTGGATTTCAAGTATTCCCCGGATTTGTTCCATTTGACCCCGCTCTTGGCGCGGCCATCGCCCATCTTCGCTTTGATGAGGTAGGCGGTCCCGGCCAGGGCGAGGATGGTGCCGATGGCGATCAGGATCTTGAGGCTCGGGTCTTTTTTGGAGTCAGGCATCGAAGCTTTCTCTCACCCGGGCCGAACATGGACCGGGTTATCCCTTATCGACACCCACCCCGTAGTAGGTGAAGCCCTGCTTCCGAACCTTCGATGGGGGGTAGATATTGCGGCCATCGAAGATCACATTGCCGCGCATCTTCTTCTTGATGGCATCGAAGTCGGGGTTGCGGAATTCGCTCCACTCGGTGACGAGCACCAGTGCGTCCGCCCCATCGAGGGCGTCCATGGGCCGTTTCACATATTCGATGCGGTCCCCGAGGATCTTCTTCGCTTCCTGGATGGCCTCGGGGTCGGTGGCGGTGACGGTGGCTCCCCGATCCAGGAGGTTCTGGATGATGGTCAGGCTGGGAGCTTCGCGCATGTCATCGGTTCTCGGCTTGAACGAGAGGCCCCAAATGGCGAAATGCTTTCCTTTGAGATCTTTGTCGAAGTGTTGGTCGATCTTCTCGACCAAGTAAACCTTCTGCTTCTCGTTGACGCGCTCCACTGCGTCGAGAATCTCGAAACGATGTCCATGGTCCTCGGCTGTCTTCATGATGGCGCGGACGTCTTTGGGAAAGCAGGAGCCGCCGTACCCGACTCCGGCGAACAAAAAGGCGTAGCCGATCCGGTTGTCCGTTCCGATCCCCTCCCGAACCCGGGAGAAGTTGGCGCCGACCTTGTCGCAGATCTGGGCGATTTCGTTCATGAAGGAGATCCGGGTCGCCAGCATGGCGTTGGCCGCGTACTTGGTCAGTTCCGCGCTCTCGGGGTCCATGACGAGAATGGGCTTGCCCGTCCGGACGAAGGGGGCATACAGCTCCTTCATGATTTCGGTGGCCCGCGGGTCGTCGGCCCCGATGACGACCCGGTCGGGCTTCATGAAGTCCTCGATCGCGGTTCCTTCCTTGAGAAACTCGGGGTTGGAGACCACGTCGAAGGGGTGCTCGCTGTGTTTTTTGATCTCGGCCGCAACCTTGCGGGAGGTGCCGACCGGGACCGTGGACTTGTCCACGACGAGACGGTAACCGGTCATGTGGGTTCCGATACTCTCAGCCACCTTGAGGACATACTGGAGATCCGCGCTTCCGTCCTCACCGGGGGGGGTCCCCACCGCGATGAAGATCACCGTCGCGTCCTGGATGGCCTTCTTGATGTCGGTCGTGAAGCGCAGACGCTCCTCCTCGGAGTTGCGCCGGATCAGCTCTTCGAGACCGGGTTCGTAGATGGGGACGATTCCGTGATTCAAGCCTTTGATCTTTTCGGCGTCGATGTCTACGCAGGCCACCTCATTGCCCGTCTCGGCAAAGCAGGTTCCCACAACGAGGCCGACATAACCGGTTCCAATTACAGCGATCTTCATGTTGTTCGGATTCCTGGGGGGGTAAAGAGAGAGGTTGCTCCCTGAGGAAGGTTCGGTTTTCAGCCCGGGAAGGATAGCGGGGAGAGGGAAGGAAGGGAAGCTAGCGGCGATTCTGCGCCCTCCGGAAGGCGCGCCTGGCCTTCAAGCGTTCCCTCCTCTTTCTCATCCGGTGCAGAAGGTTCGCCCCCCATATGGCGGCTTTGAGATGGGGGGGGATGTAGACGCGCTTGGGAGAAAAAATCTTTTCCGGACTGGTGATGGCAGGGGTCGGCTTGCGCTCCAGGCGGAGCTGGAAGGGGGGGCGGAGGGGGTCGGGGCTGGTCTTGGCCCTGAGGAACATCTTTTGGATCAGGCTTGTATCCTTGTCGATCCAAAGATCGAATTCCCCTTCCGAATGGGAGAGCCCGGCCAGGGGATGCCCCTGAAAGAAGGCGGGGAAGCGAAAAACCCCCTGGATGTGGATCCGATCTCCTTCGAAGCTGTGGGTGAGGGGTTTGGAATCGGGATCCAGAACGGACTCCAGAAGGGGGCGGACCTCGAGGTAGCTGAGGTTGCTCCCGATCCCCAGGAGAGGAAAGCTGTCCTTGGGAAGAAAGGGGAGATCGATGGCGACCTTGTGCCTGGACCGGATCCAATAGCTGTTCCCGTCGGAGCCGAGGGTGATGCTGCCGAAGGGGCGGAAAATTTCGAGGGCGAAGGCTTTGTTGGGGCCGAAGTAGGCCTCGAAGGACCTCCGGATCCTGCGTCCACGGGGAGCGGCGGAAAAGCTTCCCTCGAAGTAATGGATCCCCTGGCGGCTCTTTTTGAGGGTGTTGGAGAGAAGTTCGGCCTCGAGGACTTGGGGGTCCCCCGAGAGGAAGAGGAACTTGCCAGCGAAGAGGATGGCGAGGACGCTCGCGGCAACAAGCAGAATCCTCTTGGCCAGGGGGATCGGGGCGGGAACGCTGGACTCGCGGATGGCGGCCAGAATGCGGTTGATTCGTTCCTCTTTTTGGACCTTGCTCTCCTTGCTGGCGCGGAATCGAAGAAGCCCATGGACGAAGAGCTGCTTGGCTTCTTGCTGGATAGCGGCCAGGTCCTTTTTCTCCTGCTGGGTCATCCCTCACCTCTCAGGGTCTGCTCACCTCTCACGGTATATCGCACCGGCTCGATGCCCAGGGCCGAGAGTCTCTGCTGGATACAGTCCCCTAGCCAGGAGCGCCCGCGCTGAAGGATTTTTTTGACCCCTTCGCGGGTCCTGCCGAGGAACTCCGCGATCTGCCGGGTGTCCAGGTTTTCCTCGTAATGGAGGTCGATGATCCTTCGCTGGTGGTCGGGGAGCTTCTCCAGGCATTGCTCCAGGCTCTTGACCTGGTCCTCAAAATTGTCTCCCGGGGCCTGGTCCAGGGAGGAATAGAGGAGGGAAAGGTGGTCGATGATCTCCTCTCCGGGGAAGGCGTGCTTGTCGCGCTGGACTTTGCGGAAGTGGCTGCGGGCCAGGTTTTTCGCGATCCCCCGGAGCCATGGGCCGAAGGGGAGGGTGCGGTCATACTTGGAGAGATTCTTCCAGGCGATGAGGAAGGCTTCCTGGACGAGGTCGTTGACGCTCTCGGGGTCCGAGACCATGCTGCCGATGAAGGCTCGGAGGCGGCTCTCTTGTTCCCGGACGAGGATCTCGAAGAGTTCCGTCGCGTCAATACCGGGTTTGGGGGGGGATGCCATGGCTGTCCTTGTCTTTCTCCCTGCTTTCGGGGACGGCGAATCTTCGAGAAATTCTTCTCGCCCATGTACCAGCAATCCATTCTGGCCCAAATCCCCCTTATGGGCTAGCCTTCGGGGCCTGGGGCGATTAGCTCAGTTGGTTAGAGCATCTGCTTTACACGCAGAGGGTCGGGGGTTCGAATCCCTCATCGCCCACCACAGTCATTCGAAAAGGCATTTTCATAGCCATCCCATAGCCATCCCATAGCCATCCCATAGCTATCCCAGGAGTCCTTCCCGGAGTCCTTTCCGCAGTCCTCCCCACAATTCTTCCTCTTTCCACCTTTTTCCCACGGCCATCCCCAGCATCCTTCCCATCCTCTTTCTGCTCATGCGCCCAATTCCCCATGCCATGGAATTCAAGGCCAGGCCTCCAAAAACCGATGAGGGGAGACCGGAAAGTGTTTCCGGGCCTTCCCCTGATTCGACGATTTGATGGAGTTCGCAACATGGCTGCAGAGCGCTGCCCCCAAGCGATGATTTTGGCCGGTGGGTTCGGGACGCGGCTTCAGCCCGCCCTCCAGGGTCTGCCCAAATGCCTGGCCCCTGTGGCAGGGCGTCCCTTTCTCTCCTACCTCCTCGACCGGCTCGCCGAAGCGGGCTGCAAGCGGGTCGTCCTCTGCACTGGCTACCTGGCCTCCCAGGTGGAGCAGGCTTTTGGCGATTCCTACTCCGGTATGACGCTGCAGTATTCCGTGGAGGATGGCCCTCTTGGAACGGCGGGGGCCGCCAGAAACGCCCTCCCCTTGATGGAGGGGGAGGAGTTCCTCCTCCTGAACGGGGATTCCTTCTGCCCCTGGGAAGCCCTCCCCTTCCTGGGAAACCCCTTGGACACGGCCCTGGCCTCCTTGCTTCTGGTGGAGGTCGATGATGTGCGGCGGTTTGGGACCGTCTCCCTCCAGGAGGACGGTCGGATCCTCCATTTCTTCGAAAAGGGGGTCAAAGGGGGGGCCGGCCTCATCAACGCAGGCGTCTACAGGATCCACCGCGATCTCCTGCTCCGGGTCCCCCGGGGCGAAAACCTTTCCCTGGAGAACCAGGTCTTTCCCAGCCTTGCCCGCGCGGGCCGGCTGACGGGGCAGGTCCAATACCTGCCGTTCATCGATATCGGAACGCCTGAGAGCTACGCCCAGGCCGAATCCTTCTTCTCTCCGGAGCCCAGGGTATGAATCTCCCGAGCTGCATTGTTTTGGACCGCGACGGGACCTTGATCCACGAGCGGCACTATCTCTCCCATCCCGACCAGGTAGAGCTGCTCCCTGGAGTGCTGGAGGGCTTGAGCAGGATCCGCTCCCTTGGTCTTCGCCTGGTCGTCGTTACGAACCAGTCGGGGATCGGGAGGGGATATTTCTCCCCTGCGGATCTCGAGGCTGTGCATGATCGCCTCCACTCCCTCCTCGCCGAGGGGGGTGTGGAATTGGACGCGATCTACCACTGTCCCCACACCCCCGAAGAGACTTGTCCTTGCCGCAAGCCGGGGACCGGAATGATCGAGCAGGCCGGCAGAGACCTGGGCTTCGACCCCAAGAACTCGGTGGTGGTGGGGGACAAGCCCTGCGACATCCAACTCGGCAAGAATGTGGGGGCAGTCACCGCCCTCGTTCGGAGCGGTTATGGGGCGCGGCGGACAACCCTCGGTGGTTGCGAGCCCGATCTCGTCATCGATGGGATCGCGGATCTTGCGCTGATCCTGGCGGCTGCCCAGGGACAGCCCTCGGGGGCCCTCTCGGGGCCTGGTGGTGCCTGGTCATGATCATTTCCAGGACACCCTTTCGCATTTCCTTCTTCGGGGGTGGTACCGATTATCCCGAATGGTACAGGTTGCATGGAGGCAAGGTCCTCGCAACGACCATCGACAAGTACTGCTATCTTTCCTGCCGCTATTTCCCTCCATTCTTCGACTTCAAGTACAGAATCGTCTGGTCCCAGGTGGAGAACCGCAAGCAGCGGGAGGACATCGAACATCCCGTGGTGCGCGAGGCGCTGCAATTCCTGGGGATCGACCGTGGGATCGAGATCCACCATGTAGGGGATCTTCCCGCGCGGAGCGGCATGGGCTCTAGCTCGGCCTTTACGGTCGGGATCCTGCACGCTCTGCACGCGCTCGAAGGACGCATGGTGGGCAAGCGCCGTCTGATGAGGGAGGGCATCCACGTCGAGCAAAAGCTGCTGCGTGAGGTGGTCGGTTCCCAGGACCAGGTGTCGGCGGCCATGGGGGGGTTCAATCTCATCACCTTCGAAAAAAACGAGGAGATCGGGGTCCATCCCGTTCTCCTCCCCAAACCCAGGCTGGAGGAGTTGGAGGGGAGCCTCATGCTGTTTTACACCGGCATCCTTCGGACCGCGTCGACGGTGGCCTCGGCCTATGTGACGGATCTGGACGCCAAAAAGAGACAGCTCCGCATCCTCAAGGATTTGGTGGACGAGGCCATGGAGATCCTCACAAATGACCGGGGCCTGGATGAGTTCGGGGCCCTGCTGGACGAGTCCTGGCGCATCAAGAAGAGTCTGGGGGGAGGGATCAGCAACCCCGAGGTGGACGGGCTTTACGAAAAGGCTCTCCAGGCGGGTGCCCTGGGAGGCAAACTGACGGGAGCGGGAGGGGGAGGCTTCCTCCTCTTCTTCGTTCCTCCCGCCAGGCAGGCCGCGGTCAAGGCCGCACTCAAGGATCTCGTCCATGTCCCCTTCAAGTTCGAGTCCTCGGGGACTCAGATCATCTTTCACGAATCCGAAGAGGACTACGAGGAAGTGGAGCGCCTTATCGATTCCCAGGGTATCCGCGAATACCGGGAACTCGAAGACCTGGACCTCCTCCCATACGCCCCTGGGAGCAAGGTGAAGAGAATCCCGGAAACACAGAAGGTGGACTAGCGAAATGATGGAAAACGCTCAAATCAAACCGGCCGAGGGTCTGGATCTCTACGAGAGGATGCTCCGGATCCGCCTGCTCTCGGAGCATATTCTCGAGGTCTACCGGGACGACGTCATGGAGACCCCCGTTCATCTGACCCTGGGTCAGGAGGCGGTGGCTGTGGGGGTCTGCGCGCACCTGCGGGACGAGGACGTGCTCTCCCTCGGGCACCGGACCCACGCCGGCGCCCTCGCCAAGGGCCTCCCCCTGAAGTCCCTCCTCGCCGAACTCTACGGTCGCAGCACCGGCTGCTCCGGCTCCTATGGCGGTTCCATGCATGTCTACGACCCGGAGCACGGCATTCACGGGTCTTCCGCCATTGTTGGAGGCAACATCGCCCTCGGCGTCGGGGCCGCCCTCTCCTTCAAACTCCAGTCCAAGGAAGGTGTCGCCGTTTCCATGTTCGGGGACGGTGCCTGCGATGCCGGAGTCTTTTGGGAGTCGATGAACTACGCGGCTCTTGCCGGCTTGCCGGTCCTCTTCCTTCTCGAGGACAACCAGCTCTCCAACGTCATGCCCAAGAGCAAGCATCTCTACCCCGATCCCCGTGCCATCGCCGCCAATTTTATGCCGACCTACTTCGCCGATGGAACCGACGCCATCTCGGTCTTCCTCTCCGCCAAGGAGGCGATCTCCGAGATTCGCCGGACCGGGCGCCCCGCCTTTCTCCACTGCCCCACCAAGCGCTGGATGAAGCACCAGGGGGTCGAGGAGGAGGACCTCCCTTTCATCCACATCGACCGGGAGAAGGATTGTCCCATCCAAAAACTCGAGTCCTTCCTCCTGGGTGCGCGCATGGCGACACCTGGAGAACTCAAGCAGGTTCGCGCCCATCTGGAAGAGGAGCTGGAGGCCGCGATCCACTACGCCCGGCAATCCCCCTATCCCCCTGTTCAAGCCTTGGAGGTCTGAGATGCCTTGGAGCCGATTCGAGAAGCAATGGTCCATCCAGGAGGAGGGACGGATCCTCAGTTACAAGGACGCGTTGCGCGAGGCCATCGACCAGGCCATGTGCCTCGATCCCAAGGTCTTCGCCATCGGACTCGACGCCGACGACTGCTACGGGGTCTATGGGAGCATGCTGAATCTCAGCCACCCCGAGCGGGTTCTGGGGACACCCATTTCCGAGAACGCCATGACCGGGGTCGCCCTCGGCGCCGCCCTCACAGGGATGCGACCCATCCACATCCACATGCGGGTGGATTTCCTCCCGGTGGCCATGGACCAGATCACCAACTATGTCTCCAAGTGGAAGGCCATGTTCGGAGGCAAACCCAAGGTCCCTCTCGTGATTCGCGCCGTCGTCGGGCGGGGCTGGGGCTGCGGAGCCCAGCACTCCCAGACCCTGCATGGGATGTTCGCGCACCTCCCCGGGCTCAGCGTGGTGACGCCGGCCACACCGAGAGACGCCAAGGGCCTCCTCCTCCAGGCGATTGCCTTGGACGAGCCCGTCCTCTTTCTCGAGCATCGCTGGCTCTACAAGAACGAGGGGGCAGTCCCCGAGGAGATGTACACCATCCCCCTGGGCAAGGGGCAATATCTCAGGCGGGGGGATTCCCTGACCATCGTGGCTCCTTCCCTTGCGGCGATTCACTCTCTCCAAGCCTGCGAGGAGCACGACCTGGATGTGGACCTCATCGATCCTAGGACGATCAAACCCCTCGACAGGGAGTTGATCCTGGACTCCGTGCGCAGGACGGGCCGGCTGCTGGTCGTGGACTATGACTCCCCAGTCTGCGGCTTCGCCTCCGAAGTCCTCGCCCTCGTGGCCGAGGAGGCCCCCGAAGCGCTCCTTGCCGGGGCGCAAAAGATGACCTTTCCCGATGTCCCCATGCCCGCGAGCGGCGTCCTCGAGCGACGCTACTATCCTGACCCCGATCGCATCGCCGCCAAGGCCAAGGCGATGATCTCCAGGGTCAAGGGAGAAGGAGCCCTGGTATGAGCACAGCATTGGATGTCCTGATCGTGAATCCCGGCGGTAGGGACAAGGCCTACCAGAAGCTGGGCGGCGAACTCGCGGCGATGGAGCCCCCCATCTGGGCGGGGCTCCTCGCAAGTTTTCTGCGCGGCAAGGGCCTGCGGGTCGAGATCCTCGACACCGACGCCCTGGGCTTGGGGCCCGAGGCGGCGAGCAAGTGGATCGAGGAGCGGGACCCTCTCCTGACAGCGGTGGTGGTCTACGGTCACAACCCCAACGCCTCCACCTGGGTCATGCCCGGGGTCCGTTCCCTCTGCGGGGCGATCAAAGCCCGGAATCGAAACCGCCGGCTCCTTCTCCTGGGGGGGCATGTCTCAGCCCTCCCCGAACGAACCCTGCGCGAGGAGGAGGCCGACTATGTCTGCGACGGGGAGGGGACCTACACCCTCCTGGATCTTGTGCGGGAGTTGAAGAGCGGGTCGCCCGATCTCCACAGGGTCCGAGGAATCCTCTTCTTCCAGGACGGCGAAATCCAGCGCAGCGAACCTGCGCCCTTTGTCGTCGACCTGGACCGGGAGATGCCGGGAATGGCGTGGGACCTGCTCCCCATGGACCGCTACCGGGCACACAACTGGCACTGCTTCGGGGAGGAGGAACGCAGTCCCTACGCGGCCATCTACACCACCCTGGGCTGCCCCTTCCGCTGCAGCTTCTGCTGCATCCAGGCTCCCTTCAAACAGGGGGAAAAAGCCCTGGGCTACAAACCGCAGGTCAACAGCTACCGAAAGTGGAGTCCTCAGCGGATCGGCCGGCAGATCGAGATCCTCGTGGAGAATTACGGCGTGCGGCATCTCAAGATCGCGGACGAGATCTTCCTGCTCGACAAGGAGCACGTGGAAGGAGTCTGCGACGAGATCCTCCGCCGGGGTTACGACCTGAACATCTGGGCCTACGCCCGGGTGGACACAGTGCGGGACCAGGCCTTGCTCCATAAGATGCGCCGGGCGGGGTTCCGCTGGCTCGCCCTGGGGATCGAGTCGGCCAACAGGGAGGTTCGCAAGGATGTTTCCAAAGGATACAGAGAGGAGAAAATCGAAGAGACCGTTCAGAAGATCCAGGCCGCGGGCATCCACATCATCGGAAACTACATCTTCGGTCTGCCCGAGGACGATCTGGACTCGATGCGGGAGACCCTGGAGCTGGCCAAGTCCCTGAACACCGAATACGCCAATTTCAACTCGGCCATGGCCTACCCTGGCTCCGCCCTCTACCGGGAGGCCTTGGAGCGGGGCTGGCCGCTGCCAAAAACTTGGGATGGGTATTCGCAGCACTCCAAGGCGAGTCTCCCTCTTCCGACGCGACACATCTCCTCGCGAGAGGTCCTGGCGTTTCGGGACCAGGCGTTTCGGGAGTACTTCGAGCGGGAGGAATACTTGGAGCGGGTGGAAAAGGCCTTTGGGCCCAAGGTCCGGGAACAGGTCCGGGAGATGACCAGCAAGTCCCTCGAGAGGGACCTGCTGGAAACCTGAGTTCTCTCCTTTCAGGAGAGCGGGTTCTCCCTCGTTGCCGGTTTTTTCGCCGGTTCTCCTATTTGGCGAAGTCGAGGCAGATCTTGGTGAGGGCGTTGATGACCCCAGGGTTGTCCTGGTACATCGGAGCGGGGGCCATCAGGGGACTCAGGCCCGCGGCGGCTCCACCTTTTTTGATGACGGTGTGGACCCTCTCCCATGTGGCTTTTTTCCTCCACTCAGCGTCGTGGAAGTTGCGGGGCTTGGGGTTGAGAGCCTTGCCCGCGGGTCCGTCGCCCATGCCCTCTTTGCCGTGGCAGGTGGAGCAGTAGGTTCCGAAGTATTCCTTGGCGGTTTTCATGTCCGCGTCGGAGATTTTGGGCATGGCCGTGGTTCCCCCCGAAGGAGCGGAGGCCGGAGGTGCCGAGGCCGGAGGCGCGGACTTGGGAGCCGGTCCCTTCTTGGGGGTTTCTTTTTTGTCTCCGCAACCTCCGAGGAGGAGGCTCGCGGCCGCGAGGAAAACAAAGGAAATACTCAGATGTTTGGAAGTGTTCATTGGTTCCGTTGCCTTTTGTTAGGACCTTCTCCGGAAAACCCTCCGGGAGGGATCAGGGATAGGAGATCTCGTACAGGTGCACTTCATAGGGGCCGAACTGGTCGTACGCACGCCCAAAACGTAGGACAAGTTGGCGGTTCTCGTCAAGGACCGTGGCTTGCCTGGTCCCGCGGGAGCCGCGAATGGAGATCGCGACCTTGCTGGGCTGGGAGCTGATGTTGGCCGCGAAGAGATAGAGCTTGGACCCCAGGAGCCGGGTGGTCCACTTCAGCCTGGTCTTCTTGTTGCTTGGTTTCAGGCTCGCGCCCTTCTTCTTGGGGGGGGTGTTGAGGACTTTGGCGAGGGATTGGACGCGTTTGTTGATCTTGGAGATGGCGGCGCTCATGGTCTTGTCCTGGAGCATGGCCGCTTCACGGAATCTCGGTTTGAACTCGTGGCAGAAATAGCCGAAGCCCTTGACTCCCGAGATGAGGGCGATCCAGACCAGGCTGCGGACTTGGGCCGGAGTCGGTTTGACCTTGGGGTTGTTGATGTGGGTGCATTCGATCCAGGTGAAGGTGGGTTTTTTGTTCTTTCCCGCCTTCAGGAGGCGTTCGACCCCGATGGAGATGTATTCGAGGCGTCCGGAGACATGGGGGTAGGGCGAGGTGACAGGATAGATGTCGAAGGAAAGGATGTCGGCTCCTTTGGCGTAGAGAGGGTAGTCCTCCAGTTTGCCGGTCCGGCTCCCCCGCCCCTTGAAGGACTCGTTCGCGATCCCCTGTCCGAAGTTGATAAAGATGGGGCGCGTCTTGTCCTTGGCCCGCATTTTCCGGTAGTCGTCCACGATCCTGTCGGGAGGGATGGGAGGGCCGTAGCCTGCCCCCTTGATGGCTTGGGCATTGTCGGGCTCGTCCTTCTGGAGCCAGCCCACGATCTGCTTGCGATTCTTGTCTTTGAGGGCAAGGGCGTTTTGCTGGCAGATGACGGGCATTTTGGCCTTGGCGAGAGCCGCGAGCTGCGCGCTGGTGGGGCCTTTCCAAAGTCCGATGTAGAGGTTGATCCCGATGGCTTTGTAGGCAACGGCTCTGCGGGGATCCTGGAGCCAGACGGCGATGGGGAAGGAATCCGTCCGCTTGGAGGGACCGTTCTTCCAGGCTTTCCAAGGGGACTCCGGCCGGTTCCTTTGCACTTCGGGAATCCTGTGGGCAGGATGGGAGCGGCGTGGGAGGCGGGGCTCGAGGCGGGGCTCGGCGACGGTGGAGACTTGGGACAGGCCTGAAAGGGCCAAGGCGAAGATGGTGAATAAGAGCATGGCCGAAGGATACGGGATTTGCGTTCCCGATGGGAGCGCTCTCACTCCTTGGGCCAGGCTCGGGCTCTCGGGGCTCCTGGTCCTTTTGCTCTTCCTCCTCTGGTATCCCGCCCTGGGAGGGAACTTTGTCTTCGATGACGAGGTGCTGATTGTTCGAAACCCTCTTGTCACGGGCCCGCTGGACCTGGGGGGGATCTTCGGGGGCAGGTTCCTTGGCGCTTCGGTGGGGCAGGAGGCGGTTCCCTACTGGCGCCCTCTCTCCGTTCTTCTGTTCTGGGGTCTCTGGCATCTGGGGGCTGGGGCGCCCTGGGTTTTTCATGCCTTCGCCTTGGGGTTGCATCTCCTGAGCGCTGTCCTGGGGATGAGGTTGTTCTTTCGCTGGGGACTGGTCCCTTGGCTCGCCTTTTTGGCGGCTCTTGGCTTTGGGGCCCACCCCAGCCAGGTAGAAGGGGTGGCTTGGGTTTCGGCGGGCAGCTGGCCGCTCATGGCTCTCCTGCTCCTGGGCTTTCTCCATGCATGGGATCGGTTCAGGAGGAAAGGCGCGCCATTTTGGGGGATGCTGGGGGGGGTGGCCCTTGGGCTTGCCCTGCTCGCCCAAGAGGCCGCAGTCCTCGGGTTCCTGCTCGCTGGGCTCCTGGAGTTTTTCGCGCCGGGGGATTCCGAGCGACGCTCGGGAGCATGGAAGCGGCTGGCCTGCTTGGGGGGAGTCCTCCTCCTTTGGTTTCTCGCGAGGAGCTGGGTCCTGGGAAAGGTCCCGACTCCGGAGCAGGGGCCGGGCCGGGAGGTCGGAGAGGCCTTGGTTCTCCGGCTCCACATCCTCGGGGTCCATCTCAGGGACCTTGTTCTCCCCCGGGCTCCGAATGTGCTGCGACCGCTGCCGCTGCATCTCTTCGGCCCTGGTTCGGGGCTGGGGCTTTCGCTCGCCTGGGCGGGGGGCTTCCTTGCCCTCCTCCTCGGCCTCCTGTTTTGGAGGAGGGGCCGGAGGCTGCGCCTTGGGCGCGGGCTCTTTTGGATCGCTTGCTGCCTGGCTCCGCTGCTATGGATCGGCGAGGGGACTGGGGTGACTCCGCTTGCGGACCGCTACCACGCCTTCGCGGCGTTGGGCCTGGTCCTGTTCCTCGCGGATCTCCGGAGCCTGCCCTGGGGGGGGTGGCTGGGTCCGTTTCTTTTGTCGGCTCTTGCGCTGGGCTCAGCGTGGATCTCCCGCGCTGCCCTGCCGCCCTGGAAGGACGCGAGGAGTTTTTGGGAGCATGCCTGCCTCCAAAACAAGGACTCTGTCCTGGCGGCCTATTCGTTGGGGCGGCAGCGCCTCATGGATTTCGAACGGGGAGGGAAGCCCCGGGACCTGGAGGGGGCGGCCGAGGAATTGGACCGGGCTTTGGCGCTGCGGCGGAGTTTGGGGAGTTCGGGCAAAGCGGAGAAGGTTCAAGAGTTGGCGATCGAAACGGCCAGGGCCTGGGTGCAGCTCACTCGGGCGATGCGATCCAAGCGGGTAGCCCCGCGGGGGGTGCGGGAGGCTTTCGAGCGGATTCTCGAGAAAGCACCGAGGAGCGCCGACGCCTGGGTGGGCCTCGGGGTGTCCCTGGTCCTCGAGCAGCGGGTCGGGGACGCCGAGCAGGCCTTCCGGCGGGCGGTGGACCTGGACCCAGCACATCCCCAAGCGCGATTCAACCTGGCCAGGCTCCTCTACTCCCGGGGTGATCGGAGGGAGGCCGCCGAACAGCTGAGAGAGGTTCTGAGGCTCCAACCGGGCAACCGCCCCGCCCGGGACCTTTGGCGCAGGCTCAAGGGCTGGTAAGGCTCCCGCCTTTTCCCTATCGTCTTTGCCCATGTTTTCCTCTCTGGGTCGCTTGCTGCTGTTGGCCTTGGCTCTTCTTGCCGCATGCGGGAAGAGCGGTGAGAACGCCCCATCGATTCTTGTCTTCGCCGGCTCCGCCAGTCGCCCGGCCCTCCTCCAGGCCGCCAAGGTTTTCGAGCAACGGAGCGGGACCGAGGTGGACGTCGTCTTCGGAGGCTCGGGGCAGGTGCTCTCCCAGATGATCCTCGCCAAAAAGGGGGATCTCTACTTTCCCGGCTCCTCCGATTACATGGAGATCGCCAAGAAGAAGGGTGTAGTCCTTGCCGAGAGCGAGACCCGCCTGGCCTATCTGGTCCCGGCCATCGCCGTCGCCAGGGGGAATCCCAAAGGCGTCCAGAACCTTGAGGATCTCCTGCGAGAGGATGTCCGCGTGGCCATCGCCAATCCCGAGTCGGTCTGTGTGGGTTCCTACGCGGTCGAGATCCTCGAAAAGAGCCTCTCCGCCGCCCAGTTGGCCGCGCTGAGAAAAAAACTCGTGACCTACACGGGGAGCTGCGCCAAGACCGCTTCCGCCGTCTCGCTGGGAGCAGCCGACGCGGTGATGGGTTGGAGGATCTTCGCCTCCTGGGATCCCAAGCGGATCGAGGTGGTCCCCCTGCACCAGGAACAGATCGTCCGGGTGGGATACCTCCCCGTCGCCCTTTCCCGGTTCGGGAGGAACCCCGAGGGAGGACGCGCCTTCATCCGTTTCCTGGCTTCCCGAGAGGGGCGTGACATCTTTCGAGCCGCCGGTTATTTCATGACAGAGAGAGAAGCCTTCGATTGGATCGGATCCAGGAAACCGGTCGGGGGACTCTATCGGCTGCCAGAGGATTGGATCTCTCGTTGAAGTTTCGTCGCCTCGCCCTCCTGTCCGCCTTCGGGATTGTCTCTCTCTACGGCCTCCTCGTTCTCTCCCTCCTGGGTTTTGTAGGGGGTGCGGATTTCTGGGGGACGCTGTGGTCGTCCGACACTCTCTCGGCGGTCCGTCTCAGCCTCTTGGCAGCGACCGCTTCGGCCATCCTCGCGATGCTCGTCGCTCTGCCCGCGGCCTGGGCCCTTTCCCGCTTCCGCTTTCCCGGCAGCTCCTGGGTGGACATGTTCCTCGAGTTTCCCATGATCGTCTCCCCCGCGGCCCTGGGGGCGATGATCCTGATGTTTTTCCGGACCACCCCGGGCGAGTGGGTGCAGGGGCTCGGGGTCGATGTGGTCTTCGCCTTTTCGGGGATCGTCCTCGCCCAGTTCCTGACCACGGTGGGGATCGCCGTCCGGCTCATCAAGGCCGTCCTCGACGAGATCCCGGTCCGTTACGAGAATGTCGCTCGCTCTCTGGGCGCAAGCTCCTTCCAGAGCTTTCGCTCGGTGGTTCTACCCCTGTCCGCGCGGGGCCTCTTGGCCTCCGGGATCCTGGTCTGGGCCAAGGCCCTGGGCGAGTTTGGGGCCACGATAACCGTAGCCGGTTCCCTGCCCGGAAAGACCGAGACTCTCCCCATCGCCATCTTCCTGGAGCTGGGCAAGGCCAATCTCGAGGGGGCCTCGGTCCTGATCCTGATCCTTCTTTTTTTCGGAGTGAGCGTTCTGGCGCTCACTCGCCTCCTGGTCCGGAGAAGGAACCTTGCTTGAGGTGCGCGATCTCTGGTTGGAGGCGGGAGATTTCCGGCTCTCCGGGGTGGACCTGGGAGTGGAGCGCGGGGAGTGCCACGTTCTGATCGGCCCCACCGGGGCGGGCAAGACTCTTCTGCTCGAAGGAATCGCAGGTCTCCTCCCTGCGGCGAAAGGGACGGTTCTCGTGGATGGAGGCGACGTGACCTCGCTCAGCCCCGAAGGAAGGGGGATTGCCTATGTGCCCCAAGATCTCGCCCTCTTTCCCCACCTGGATGTCGAGGAGAACCTCCGTTTCGGGCTGCGTTATTCCAGGGCCCGAGAGGAAGGGGAGAGGGTCCTGCGCGACTTGATCTCCTTCTTGGAGCTGGGGCCTCTTCTGAAACGTCGCATCGCCGGACTGAGCGGAGGGGAGCGGCAGCGGGTGGCGCTGGTGCGCGCCCTGGCCGCGGGGAGGCGGCTGCTCCTCCTGGATGAGCCCTTTTCGGCGATTCACGCCGGGCTCAGGCGCGAGCTTTGGCGGGTCCTGAGGGAACTGATCGCCCGACTCTCCCCTGGAGTGCTTCTGGTGACCCACGACGTGGAGGAGGCTTTCTTTTTAGGGGACCGCGTGTCGGTTCTGCTGGATGGAAAGATCCGCCAGTCTGGAGGTCGGGAAGAAGTCTACCGGAACCCTGCTGACAGGGAGGTCGCCCGCCTGCTGGGGGTTCGCAATCTATTTCCTGCCGAGCTCAGGTCCCAGGAGGGAGAGCGCGCGGTGTTGCACTGTCCGGGTCTGGGCAGGATCCAGGCCAGGGTGCGGGGCAGGATCCAGGGGCCTTGCCTCCTGGGGTTCCGAGGCGAAGAGGTCCAAGTGGGGGGAGAGCCTCGACCTGGGAACGAGGGGCGAGGCGTGGTGCGGGAGTGTTTCCCCGGTGGGGGCAAGACTCTCCTCCTTCTCGGGTTGCAAGGCTCCGACCAAATCTGCGAGATCCAGGTTCCGGGGGGCGAGGAATTCGCGGTGGGCGAAGAACTCAGATTCTGGATTCCGGAGGAGAAGGCTTTTGTCGTTCCATCTGGTGAGATCAGGTCTTGAGTTTGAATGCCTTGACCCTCCCCTCGATTTCGTCGAAGTCCTTGCGGGAGGTTTCGGTGAAGGCTGCAAGTTCCTCGGATCTCGCGGCGTTGTCCTGCCCCATTTGATCGAGGGTGGAGAGTGCCGCCTTGATCTGGTTCAGGTTGCCCGCCTGTTCCCCCGATTGAGCCTTGATCTCATGGAGGATTTTGCTGACCTCCTCTGTGCCCTCCTGGATCCTCTTGAAGAATTCGCGCACCTCGGAGGTGATGAGGACCCCACGGTCCGCTCGGTTCGCCGCCTCGGTGATCATGGAGGAGGAGTTCTGGGCGGCTTCGGCGCTCCTTTGTGCAAGACTTCGGACCTCTTCGGCCACAACAGCGAAACCTTTGCCCGCCTCACCCGCGCGGGCCGCTTCGACCGCTGCGTTGAGGGCGAGCAAATTGGTCTGGAACGCGATCTCGTCGATGATATTGATCACCTTGCCGATCTCCTCACCCGACTCCTTGATCTGCTGCATGGCCTGGTCCAGGTCCTTCATCCGCAGGTTGCCGGTCTTGGCCGTCCCCGCGTTCTCGCTCGCGATGTTGTTGGCCTGGATGGAGATCTTGGCCGTACTCTCCGTCCGCTGGCTGAGTTCTCGAAGGGTGGCGTTGAGTTCTTCGAGGGAGGCCGCCTGGGTCGAGGCGTCCTGGGCCAGGTGGGTACTGCAATCGACCACCTCCTTGGACTGGCTTTTGAGCCTCTCCACGGATTGCCGGATCCCCAGAATGGATTCGTTGAGCCGGTCGCAGAAGACGTTGAAGGAGTATCCGAGTCTGCCGACTTCGTCCCGCTCATGGGCCTCGACTCTCTGGCTCAGATCCCCGTCGCCCTCCGCGATCTCATGCAGGCGTTCCGCCAGGTTTCTGATGGGATGAATCATGGACTTTTTGAGGAAGAGGGTGGCCGCGACCAGGGCGCCCAGACCAAGGAGGATGGCTCCCCATTGGACCCTGGCGAGCAGAACCTTTCCCTCGTCTCCTTTCTTTTGGAGGCCTTGGGTTGCCTTGTTCATCAGGCGAAGGAGGTCCAAGTTCTTCGCGCTTAGCATGGCGAGCGCGGCGTGGAGCGCCTCCCTGGGGGCATTCTTGGCGAGGGCTTTTTCCAGGGCGTTGTGGATGGGTTCCCATACCTTGAGACCCTCTTGGAGGGCCGCCTGAGCCTCGGGATCCTTTACGGCTGGGAGAGTGCAGGGCTTTGAGGCCGCGTCCAAGGTTTCGCCACCCAGCAAGAGGGCTCTCAGGGTCTTGTGGAAAAGACTGCTCGTCTTCTTCAGTTGGGCGCGCTGGTGCCCGCGGCCTTCGGGACTTTTCGCCTGGGCGAGGAACTGCGCTTCCTTGGTCATCTTCTGGGACAGCATCCGCTGTCGCCCCGCGAGGTTGATCAGAAGGCCCATGGCCTTCTGTTCCCCTAAGAAGACAAAGGATTGGGTCGCCGTCCCCACAATGATCACGGTGAAGAGACCAAGCACGAGGAGGAGCTTGGTTTGGACGGAAAAATTCATAATGCACTCTTTCCCTTTCTGTGGGTTCTCCCCCTGGGATAGGATCCATGCCCCCCTTGAGCAGGGGAAGGTCCACCCGATGACTCTTTTTCGTCCAGACTCCGAAAACAAATGAAACTTTTCTTCCTCCCTTTTGCCCTTCTTTTGGGAGTATCGCTACCCTCCCAGGTTTCCCGATCCATGGCCTCCAAGATCCAGAAGGAGGGGCTCGAAAACAGCCATGTCATGGAACATTTGGATATGCTCACCAACGGGATCGGGCCTCGGTTGACCGGGTCGAGAAACTTCGAGCTTGCTTGCAAGTGGGCAAAGCGCCGCTTCGAGAGCTATGGGCTCGAAGCGAAATTGGAGAAGTGGACCGAATGGCCTCGAGGCTGGGACAGGGGGCAATGGCAGGGACGGATCACGGCTCCCGAATCCATGGACCTCCAGATTGCGACTCCGGCTTGGACAGCGGGGACCAAGGGACGACTCCTGGGTGAGTTGACCCTTCTCCCCCGGAGCAAGCTCAGGCTCATGAAGGAGAGGAGACGTTTAAAGGGCAAGATCCTTTTCGGGCCGATTCCTTCGCGGAGGTCCGCCTATGGGCGCCAGTTCCTGGACCTGCTTTCGGAGATCGGGGCCAAGGCGATTCTCTCGCCTTCGAAGGGGGACAAGGCCTTTCCCAACCGAATCCGCGTTTTCGGCTCCTTCCGGACGGTGTTCGCCAAACCAGACCGTCTCCCAAAGGTTCCCGTCATGGTCGTCCGGGCAGACCAGGGGAAAAAGATCGAAGCCTGGCTCAAGGCCAGGAAAAAGGTCGAAGGAGAATTCGAGATCCGCAATCGGTGGCGGGAAGGCCCCATCCCCATCCACAACGTTGTGGCCGAACTCAAGGGAAGCCAAAAGCCGGAAGAGGTGGTGATCGTCTGCGGGCACCTGGACTCCTGGCATCAGGCGACAGGAACCACCGACAACGGGACGGGCTCAGCGACCACCATCGAGGCTGCCCGGATCCTCGCGGCCGTGGGGGCGAAACCCAAGAGGACCATCCGCTTTATTCTCTGGGGTGGGGAGGAGCAGGGGCTCCTTGGATCCATCGCCTATGTGAGAAGGCACCGGCAGGAATTGAAGCGGGTGTCCTGTGTCCTCAACCATGACACGGGAACCAACTGGGCTCATCGCTTGTCGGTCACGGAGGCCCAATTTCCCCTTATGGAAAAGGTGTTCGCTCCAGTGATGAAGCTCCCCCCGCCCGACAAGGATCGGAAGGGACCGGTCTTCCTCCTGAAAAAGGTCAAAACTCTGGGCCGGGGAGGGGGGAGCGACCACGCTTCCTTTTTGAGGGCCGGGGTCCCTGCTTTTCCCTGGGGCTTGACGGGACGGAGCAATTACTTTGGGCGCACCTGGCACAGCCAATGGGATACCTATGACGCTGCGATTCCCGAGTACCAGCGCCATACGGCGACGGTGATCGCCTTGACCGCCCTGGGGGTGGCCAACCTCCCCAGCCTCCTTCCCCGCAACCGGAAGGGAAAGACGGCCCCGAAGAAGGCCCGGAAGGCGGACAAAAAGCAGGAGGCCAAAAGCTCCAAGAAGAAGCCCCAGGCAAGCACCGGCCGGTAGACCCGGACTCGGGAATCCTTGGAGTCGGGGGGCCCCAGGGTTTATTTGCGCTGACTCCTTCGGATGAGTTTGGGGCGGGGCTTGGCCTTCCAGACGGCGACCTCGTCCATACCGACTTGGATGGCCTTGAGGAGTTGCGGGTCGATTCCCTGCTGTTCGGCCAAGGGGCCGGTCGGGACCCTGAAATCGGGCATGCACCCGTTCAGCTCCATATCCTGTCCGGTCGGAGCGATGAACCATCCACGGAAGGGGAGCCGGATGAAACTGCCATCCATGAGCAGGGTGCCGCCTGTGGAGATGACTCCGCCGGCGGTCCGCTCACCGACGATCTTTCCTCGCTTCAGAGTCTTAACCGCGTGGGAGATGATCTCCGCGTTGGAAAAGCTGTATTCGTTGCAGAGCAGGACAATGGGTTTGTTCCAAGTCGCGTAGATTCTGCGGTCCTGGGGATAGCCCGGTTTGTTCCCTCCGCGTGGGATCGTGAGCGCGTGGGATGGTTGGCAGAGGATGGTGAGAATGTGATCGGCAGTGAACCCCCCGCCATTGTCCCTCACGTCGATCAGAAGGCCGTCTTTGCCCGCGCCGGCCGAGAACAGCTCCTTTTCCAAACGATGAAAACTGCTCCAGTTCATTCCTCGGATATGGACATAACCAAGGGTTCCTCCACTGCTTTCCTCCACTTCCCTGCGCCGCCGTCGAACGAGATCGTCGTAGAGCAGGGATGCGATCACGACCTTGGGCCTGGGAGTGATGCTCAGGGTCCGGGTCCCTCCCGACAGATCCCGGATCTTGACCTGGATCGGTTTTGCCTGATCGAAGCTAAGGAGCGCCTCGATGTCGCTGTCGGGGCCGACAGCTCTTCCCTGGATTTCCAGGAGACGTTCGCCGGTGAGGATCTTTGAGCGCCTCAGCCAGGCGGGGCTCTTGTAGATCACACGGTCGACGAGGAGGCCGGGTCCTCCGGCCTTGCGATTGAAGCGGAGGCCGAGGTCGTAGGTCTGCTTTCGCCAGGTCTTGGAGCTGGGAGCGGCCAGGCCGGCCGGGGTCCGGGCGCCCCTGTAACCGAGATGGGAACCATTCAGTTCTCCCAGCATTTCGTTGACAAGGATGGAAAACTGGTTGGCGGAGAGGCAGTAGGGGGCGACTTCCGCGTAGCGATCTCCCACTTCCTTCCAATCTCTATTGTTCAGGGCTGGATCATAAAAACCGGCTCCGATGGTGTACCAGGCCTGTCGGAAGACAGCCACACGGCGCTCACGCCAATCCCATGTGAGGCGCACTTGGAAGGGGTAGGTCTTTGTTTTGAGGGTCTTGGGGGCGACCAGGGCAGGGACTCCGGATTGGTTGCCCACGAAGAAGCCGTTCTTGAGGCGATGCGAAAGCCGCGGGAGGCTGCGGGCCACTTGTTTCGGCTTGCCGAGCTTGGGGAAGCCGAGAGAGTAATAGCCGGAACGACCCTCTCCCTTGGAGTGGAAGAAGAGGGTTTTGCCATCCTTGGAAAAAAACAGGCCACTCTCTCTGCTCCCACGGAGGGAAATGCGGTGGACGCGCTCCCAGGCTCCTGGGATATCGAGGACCGGTTGGGGATCCTGACTCTTCTTCGATGCGTTCTCTCTTTTGGGAGTGGATTTCTTTGAGGCGGGGCTGCCCTTTTTGCCCTGTTTGTTTTTCTTCTTCTTTTCAAAGGCCTTGAGGGCTTTTTCGACCTTGCGGTCCCTCTCGGTCTCTTCTTCGATCCTGGGGGAGAGGTTGGCGTAGAAGATGTCGCGTTCCCCCTCTTCGCGTTTTCCGATCCAGGCGATTCTGGTCCCGTCGGGGGACCAGCTCGGCCCTGTGTCGAGATCCGGATGGCGGGAGAGATTGACGAGGACTCCTCCGCCATCGGCCCGGATCACCCGGACATCACGGTTGAAGTCCTGGTCGTTTCGCGTGATGACAAAGTATTTGCCATCGGGGGACCATTCGAACTCGGGCCGATCCCAACCTCTCTCCACGAGAACCATTCCCTTGCCATCCAGGTCCGTGTGGATCAGGTCTCCCTTGCGGACGTAGGCGAGGCGCTTCCCGTCGGGAGAAAAGCTCAGGGAAGTTTCGATGGCCAGGTCGTTTGTAAGCCGTTTGAAGTCGAATCCCTTCTGGAGGAACCAGGGTTTTTCTGGATCCTTTCGCGTGGCATACCAGATGTCTGGATGGTAACCCTCCCTGTCGGAGATGAAATAAAGCCGTTTGCCATCGGGGCTGAAGCGTGGTTCCCGCTCTTCGACCGCGTCGTGGGTCAGCCGGATCGGCTCGGAGAGGATGAGATCCATGATCCAGAGGTCGCCACCCGCTTCGAAGACGCATTCCTTGCCGTCGGGGGTGAAGTCGACGGCCGAGGCGGTCTTCTCTTCTCTCCGTTCCAGGGCGATGGCTTCGACATCCAGAGGGCATTCGATCTTGATTCTTTCCAGGTCGCTCTCCTTTGAGGGATCCCAGCGGAACAGGTCGAAGCCATGGCGGAAGACGACGATCCCCGATTCCCTCGCCCGGACGGGGTTGAGAATGCCGCTGTAGTCTTTTTGGATCGAGTAATGGGTGAGCTGTTTGGCATTCCCCAAGCGCCCGTCTTCATGCAACTGCATAGAGAAGAGGTTGCGGGTCCCCTCTCTCTCGGCAACGAAGAGGAAGGTGCGAGGGTCCACCCAGAGGGGCCAGAGATGATCCACGTTCATCCCGTCCTGGTGATCGGGAGAGATTCGCTCGAAGCGGGGAGGGGTCTCGTTCAAAAAGGCCATCCAGAGCTGGCTGGCGGCCGGCCCCACATAGCCCTTTCGTTTTGTATGGACCCGCCCCCGGGAAAAGAGGAGGCGGCTCCCGTCAGGGGAGAGCCTCCCGTCGCCGGCGTAAACGTCGACGATGGGATCCTTGACAAAGGCGAGCTTGCCCGGTTCCGGGATGGGCAGCAAAAAAAGCCGGGTGCCTCGGTAGGGACCCGTGGCCCTCCGGTCGCTCACGAGGAGCGATTTGCCATCGGCGCTCCACTGCCGGGGAAAAAGCGTGCGAGTCGCTCCGCAGATCTGCCGTGGGGCGCCTCCCTCCCTCGAGACCAACCAGATCGTCCTGCCATCGGCCGAGCGATTGCTGGAAAAGGCGATCCACTTGCCATCGGGGGAGAACCGTGGGCTGCTGTCCGACCAGGTTCCCAGGGTGAGGCGCCGGGCGGTTCCACCCTTGGCATCGACCGTCCATAGGTTCCCCAAAAAGGAGAAGACAAGGGTGTCCCCGGAGGGGCTGAGGTCATAGGAGCTGAGGACGCGGGCTTGGATGCTGGACGACCCTGAGGGTGCCGGCTTTTTCGAGGTTCCTCCTTGGGTCCAAGCCGGAAGAAGGGGGAAGAGGGCGGCAGTCGGTATTGTCAGGAAATGGCACAGTCTCATTTGGTCTGGACCCTGTATTCTTGGTTTGCGGCTTTTTTCAAAGCGCTGTTCTACGAGTTTTTCCCTCTTCCTGCGAGTCTATGCCCAAGGCATCTGTTTCCCTGATTATCCCGGTCTACCAGAGTGCTCACTTCCTCGAGGACTCGGTCGGCCGCTGCGTGGCCTGGCTCGACGGCCTCCCGGAGGATACCGAGCTGCTCCTGATCGATGACGCGAGCAAGGACGGGAGTTGGGAGCTGATGAAGAATCTGGTGGAGAAACACCGCGGGTGCAAAACCAGGCTGAGGGCCCTGAGAAACCTGGAGAACAGAGGGAAGGGCTTTTCGGTTCGACGGGGAATGCTCCTGGCCGAAGGGGACTTCCGGATCTTTACCGACGCGGACCTGACCTACCCGGTGGAGGACGCCGCCAACCTCCTGCGAGCCCTCCAGGACGGGGCGGATGTCGCCATCGGGAGCCGCATGCATCCGGACAGCCGCTATATCGTCGCTCCCGATTTCCTCCGCTACATCTATTCGCGCCATCTCTTTGGCCGGATTTTCAATCTGCTCGTCCGCATCCTGGTGGTTCCGGGGATCTACGACACGCAGGCAGGCCTCAAGGGGGTTCGCAAGGAAGTGGCACCGGATCTCTTTCCTCGGGGCCGTCTCCAGCGCTTTTCCTTCGACGTGGAGTTCCTGTTCCTCGCTCGCTTGCTCGGCTACCGCATCCAACAGTGCCCCCTCCAGTTCTACTACCGCAAAGAACCGAGCACCGTGCACTTCGTCCGTGACAGTTTCCGCATGCTCATGGACATGCTCCGCATCCGATGGCGCTCCTTCCGTGGCCGTTACAGGACCCCCACCCCTCCCCAGGCCATTCTCGACGACCCCGCCTGCGGCCCCGAGTTTCCTGCGGCTCCTGAAGGAACCGGCGAGCGTTCTGTCGAACTTTGACCCGGCCCTTCTCCTCCCGCTAGGCTTCCCTCTTTCTCCGCCAGGTTCGGAATCCTCCATGGGGAATCAGAAGTTTTGGTGAAAGCCACTCAAGAAAGATTCGGGGCTGAACTCGGAATCCTCCAAGGGCTTTGGCCGACTTTGCCGAAGGCGCCTGAGGCCAAAGCCCTTGGAGGATTTCGAGCGGGGCGGGGGAAGAAAGAACCTTGTGGGAAGAGGACCCTGTGGGGAGGAGAAGGCGCGAGTCAAGGTCGAGCGGCGAAGTCTTCTGGGCTCCTAGGCGATCTCTCCGAAGCGGCTGGGGCGCACCCCCATGGCGAGGACCAGGTCCACGAATTCGGGATCGGTGAGGGTCGCAAGCTCTTTTCCGAAGTTCGGGAACTGTCCAGGTCCCAGGTGATCCAGGTGCGCGAAGTCCTGATCCTCCAGGCGGGGGTGGACCATCCATTCGGCCCGGTTGGAGCGGAGCTGTCTCAGTTGCTTGAGAAAGAAGCCACGGTAATCCGACTTGTCAAAGCCCGAGAGGCCCAAAAAGGAGGTCTCGCCACGGGGGAGGTGGAGGGCTCTCGCGCGCCGACGAAACCCCCGGGTGAAGAGCGCAAGGAGGTTTCTTCGGGGGGAGAAGAGGTTCCAGAGATGGGCTTCTTCGATGGGGAGACGGATCCAGGGGATGTTGTGCTTTTGCAGGGCACGAACCAGGGCGTCGCGGATTTGGGGGAATACGTGGACGTGGTGGTGCCCATTGAGATGGGTGAGGAGGAGGTCCCCGGATCGCGCTCGCTCGAGCTGGGCAAGGATCTCCCCCTCGATCGCCTCCTGGTCCAGTTTTTTCAGGAGGCAGGCGCGCAGGACCCGGGGCAGAGGATAGAACCTCCCCTTCTCGTCGGTCAGCTCCGGAATCGGCCCCTTCAGCGCCGTTCCCAGGGTAAAACTGAGATGGAGCCCCATCCCCAGCTCGGGGTGCAGCTCTCGGACGAGGGCGATCCCCTCTTCGCAGGCCTTTCCGGTGACGCAGAGGCTCGTTTCCCGGACGAGTCCCGCCTCGAAAGCCCTCAAGATCCCCTCGTTGGTCCCCTTGGAGATCCCCAGGTCATCCGCGCAGAAGACGATCCATTTTCTCGGGGGACCCATCGGGGGGAAGATAGCTGGTTTCCCCCGATGATTCATGGGCTTGTGGTTGAAAAGAAAGGGAAAGGCTTGACGGCCCCACTCTTAGGAATAGAATCCCTCGCCCTGTCCCTTGTGGGCAGGGCTCCTGCGAGGGGGTGTAGCTCAATTTGGTTAGAGTACCGGACTGTCGATCCGGTGGTTGCGGGTTCGAGTCCCGTCGCCCTCGCCATCGGTCTTGATTCGATAAGGATCTGTTGCGACCAAAGTTATAAAAGCCAAAGGCCTTCGGTGTTGTGCCGAAGGCCTTTGGCTTTTACGGCCGCTTCCCAGTCGGACCGCTTCACCGTGGGGCTGACTCACATGTCCATTTGAACCGTGAGGGGGAGTGGGCGGCCGAGCACCCCTCTCTCCCGGTGGGACTTGCTGGCGGGATCGTTCATGTCCTCCTTTTGTCCGGGGGCGGTGTTTCCCGAGACCAGGAGGTCGTAATTCCCTGAGCCTTCGAAGCACCATAGGGAAAACTCGCCCTTGGGACCGGTCTTGGTCTGACGGGGAAACTTCTTGGCGGGGAAGAGTTCTTCCCAGATGGTTTCCAGGACCAGGTCACTCCACCTTGTACTCATGCCTTGCTGCCCGTCGGCCGAGCCCGCGACGAGCCTGATCTCCCGGTCGACCACCGGGAGGTTCCCCGGATCCACGACGACCCCATAGATTCTCTTGGGGGGGGAGAGGATCAGGCTGATGTTGTAATCGGTGGGTTGCTTGTCGTTACGAAGGACCTGGAGGACCTTGCGGGCGAAGCCCATCTTTTTGGAGATGGAGAGGATCATATAGGTCCCCTCGGGGAGGGAGGGGCTGTTCCAGATGCCGTTCTCTCCTTTCGCCAGCTTGACGTAGGCATCGGGGAGCCCGGACTCCTTGGGGCCATAGGCCCGGATCTCGAGGTCGAAGTCACCGGATTCCCGGGGAGCCTTGACGCGGACGTGGACTCTCCCTCCATCCACGTTGAGGGTGCCCAGGTTGACTGTGGTGCCCTCCTGGGAGGCGGGGACATCCAGGATGGGGCAGACCTCTCCGCTGGGGAGGATGGCCATGACCTCGTAGTAGGTATGGGGGTCGAGGAGGCTGCAGTCGATCTTGCCTTCCGCGTCTGTGGTGAGAAGAGTCGTAAAGTCGCCAAAGGAGATTCCGGAGGGGTGCATGCGCCCACGGAAGAAGATCTGGATGCCGCTGACGGGTTTCTTGTTGCGGTCGATGAACCTCCCCTGGACCCGGCGCCCGGGGCGGAGTTGGAGATGGATCTGGGGAGCGGGATCACGAGGGGAGAGCCCGGGCTCCAGGTCGATCAGGGCCTTGGGAAAGCCCTTGCCCTCCACCAGGAGGGTCGCTCCAGGCCCGTACTCGAGCCCGTCCAGGATGAAGTTGCCGTTCAGGTCGGACATGGTCTGGCTGTGCAGAGCCGCTCCGAGGACCTCGATCCGGGCGGCTGGAACCGGTTTTCCATAGGTCCCGCCGGACTTGACTTCCCCTTTGAGCTGGATTCCCCGGACAAGCGGGATCCTGGCGGGGGCGGCTCCCGGCTTGAGGGAGAAAGGTTTCCGCATCCGAAGAGGGCCTCCCGCAAGCTGGATGTCCCAGTTTCCCGGGGGGACATTGGCGATCTCGAAGGAGCCCGTCTCATCGCTGATCCCTTGGAACCGGTAGGGGACCCCCTCTGGGGCCAGGGGATAGCGAGTGGCGTAGAAGGCCAGCTTGGTTTTGGGCGCTTTGCCACGGTAGACAAAGCTCCCTTTGAGGGACTTGGCCGGTTTCAACTCGATGCGCAGGTTGTTGTCCGGGGGGGAAACAAGGTCCTGGATACGGCTGACGCTGTTTCCGTTCCTTGCCAGGACGGAGTAGAGGCGACCCGGGGGGACCTGGAGATGGAACCTTCCACCGGGGTCGGTCTTGACCGTCCTTGTCACCGTTTTGATGGACGAGAAGGAGATGCCCCCGTAGCTGGGGAGGGCTCGGTTCCGAACCAGGACTTCGGCTCCCGGGACTGGTTTCCCGTTCTCGAGGACGACCCCGGAGAGGGAAAAGGCGGCCAGGTCCTTGGGGGTTCTCCCCGGAGCTTGGGGAGAGAGGAGGACAAGGAGAAGGGGGAGACTTGTTAGCATGATGCACTTTCCGACTGAGACTGAGGCTCAAGGGCGCGAAACCCTGGGAAGAACTCCCCGGGAAGAGCCATTGGAACGAAATCGATAGAGAAAAACTCTAGCCCGGATCCAAGACGAACTCGAATTCTAGCCCGGATAATTCGGGGATCGGGTCGGATGATTCGAGGTCGTGACTCCTACGGGTTGCCCGGAACATCCATGAGATCGGATTGGTATGGGTCCCATGGCCGGTCCAAGCTTTTTCCCCCGCATTCCAGCGCGGAGAGTCGAGTTTCGCTTTCTTCCCCATCGGCAGATTGGTTAGGATCCCTTCCCATGGACATGGAAAGGATTCCGCTCCCGATCCTTGTTGCGGACGAGGAGAGCCTCGACCGTTTGCTGGTCTGTGTGGATGCTTGCGACCGAATCGCGGTGGACACCGAAGCCAATCCCATGCACTCCTATCGGGAGGAGGTCTGCCTGATCCAGGTCACGGCCGCCGGCAAGGATTTTTTGGTGGACCCTCTTTCGGACTTGGATCTCGAGCCGCTCTTCGAAGAGTTCGAAGACCCGAAACTCACCAAGGTCTTTCATGACGCAGGCTACGACTTGATCATGCTTCGCCGGGATTTCGATGTTCAGCTCCGAGGTCTGGCGGATACCCGGGTCCTCGCTTTGACCCTGGGGGAGGAGGCGACAGGGTTGGCCGCCTTGGTCGAGTCCCGCCTGGGAGTCAAACTGGACAAGGGCCAGACCCTCAGCAATTGGGGGAGCCGCCCTCTCAGCGAATCCCAGATGCGCTACGCCCAGATGGATACTCATTTTCTTCTGGATCTCCTGGACTGCCTGGAAGGGGAGCTGGAGGAGCGGGATGAGCTGGCAAAACTCGAAGTTGAGAGCGAACTCCGGCGGATTCAGAACGAGACCGGGGATCCAACCCATAAAACCCCCGAGACGGATTGGGCCAAGATCAAGGGTGCCCATCGACTGGATGGAAAGGGGAGGAGGCGCCTTCGGGAGCTCTACCTCTGGAGGGAGGGAGTGGCCGAGAAGCGCAACGTCCCCCCCTTCAAGGTGATCGGAAACAAGGAGTTGCTCTTCCTCGCCAGGACTCCTCCCCGAAACGAGCAAGAAATGCGTGGCAAGGGGAGGCTCCCCGACAAATTGGCCAACCGTTATGGCAAGGCCATCTTCGAAGTTCTTGGGGAGGCTTCCAAGATGGAGGACATCCCGCCCAAAAAACGTGTCCGGCAACCCGAAGAGTTTCGAAGGGCCATGGAGGTTCTCAAAGCCTGGCGCAAGCAAAAGGCCGGGCAGCGGGGAACGGATCCCTCCCATATCCTCAATCGCAAGGTCCTCGAGGAATTGGCAAATCTCCATCCCTACCCCAAGACCCTGGACGAACTCAGAGATTCGGGCATCCTCGAGGGTTGGAAGTGCGATGCCTACGGGGAAGAGATCCTCAAGGCTTTCCAGAGAGCGTAGTCCGCATGGTTCTTTTTCCTCTCATGCGGGTTGCTGGTGCTGGTCCGACAGGAGGTTGCCGATGAAGTCCGTCAAAGAGATCGTGGTCGCCTCCTTGCTTCTTGGTCTGTCCTCCCTGCATTCCCAGGGAGTGGCTCCGGGGAGCGAGGCCTTCGACAAGTACTGGCGCCAGGGGAAGGCGGAGTTGAACCGCTTCAAGCTGAGCCAGAACCGGTACGGCGAAACCCGGGAGGGGGACGCAGTCCTCATTTTCGTGGTCGAAGACTTCCTCCCTGGCAAGCAGGTCAAGTACGAAGGCCGGGATCCCCGAGGGGCTGGGGCCGTCCCCGTTCTCAAGCTGAATCAGCTCCGGAAGTTCCAGACCGGAATCTATGACTACTCCATGATGCTCAGCGTTTTCAGCCCCCTGGACCTCGTGAGCAGGCACCTCACCCTCAAAGCGAGCGCTTCCGTCCAGGACTGGTGCGGCCATGTCTGGCAGCAGGTCAACCTGAGGAAGAATGGCTACGAGGTCCAGCTCCACTCCTACTTCCAGAAGGAGGCCGACAAGAGGAGCCTCGTTCCCAAGGCCTTCCTCGTGGACGAGGTCTGGACTCGGATCCGCCTGGATCCCAGGTCCCTGCCTACCGGAGGATTCGATGTTCTCCCCTCTCTTTTCCAGGCCCGCCTCTTGCATCTCCCCCTGAAGCCGGCAAAAGCCCTGGGAAAGCGGACGGATCTCTTTGATGGGATGTCGAGCTACGAGCTGCGGATTCCCTCCCAGGGGCGCAGCCTGAAGATCACCTACGAGACCCAGTTCCCTCATCGGATCGACTCCTTCTTCGAACGCTGGAAGGGGAAGGACGGCAAGGTCCATGAGACCAAGGGTGTTCGGACGCATTTGGTCCTCCTGGACTATTGGACCAGGCACGGGAAAAAGGATAACCCCCTCCGGCGCAGGCTCGGGCTCGATGTCGAGCGGGGTTCAAAATCCGGCCCCAAAGAAAAGGGATCTGGAATAGGGGGAGCTGGAGGAAAGGGATCTGGTGGCAGGGGAGCGGGGTCCAATAAAGACGGGAACAAGGGAACCCCGGGCCAGGGAGCCGAGGGAAAAAAGGGTTGATGTCGGCACACAAGGAACAGGAAAGCCCGGGCGCGGTTCCCCCCGTCCAGCCCCAGGAGCCAGAAAAGAGGCACCGTTTCCTCCGCTATCTGGTGATCTTCTTCGTCATTCTTTTCGTTGTGATCCCCGCCTTGATCGGCTTCATCGGCTTCTTCAGTCTCCCTTTCATCCCCAAGAAATGAAGCCGCTTTCTTTCTCTTTGGCCTAGGCTCCTCGCGAACCGACTTTTCCAGGCAGGTTACTAAGGGCAGAAGATTCCCTTCGAGAGACATACCAGAAAACCGCACCTCGTTCAGACTTTTCGAACAGGTTACTGTGAGAGCCGGGATCCGGTTTGGGAGAGCTTCTCGTGAGCAGAGATTCCAAGAGCTACAAGATCCGGAAATACTTGGGGAGCAGTGCTGTCCAAGATCATCCGGCTCTCTTCTCAAAACCTCTTCCATTCCCGCTGAAACCTGCATCCTAAGCCCAAAACCCGACCTTTCGAAATCAGGTCCCCCTTGTCTACTTTCCAGGTATTTGGTTTTGAGGCTTACGTTTGGAAGATTTTGGAAAAGCTAACTTGGACAGTCCTGCTTGGGGAGGGACTCTGCTTGGACTCCTAGTTCCTCGTGAGTAGGTTCTCCAGGAGTTGCAAGCGTCGCAAGACCTCCGGCTCGGCGAAGATGTTTTGCTTTTCCTGAAAACCCAGGGGAGCGCCGAGCATGATCCGATCGATCAGGCCCGCGGGATCCAGAGAGCGAAGCTTGGGGATTTCACTCTCCTCGATGGCCTGGAATCTGAGGAGGAGTTTCTCGATGCGGGGAAAGAGATTCTCTTCGGCGGGAATGTCCGGCAGTTCCCTGGCTCGAACCATCCGGAAGGGCTGCAGGCTGGGCAATTCCTCCAGGATTTCCATCCTGGCCACCCCTTCCAAGACGATGTCCAGGGTTCCATCCCGGTTCTCCTGCAGCTTGACGAGGCGACCCAGGCCGAGGATGGGGTGGATGGGCGGGGCCCATTCCTCGGCCACCGAGCGACCCTCCAGAGGCAGGGCCATCCCGATGTGTCGGCCCTCCTCCCGGACGTGGGCGAGCATCTTGAGGTAGCGCTCCTCGAAGATGTGCAGCGGCAAGAGGATTCCGCGGGGGAGGATGACGCGGTCCAGGGGGAAGACCGGAAAGGTGGTCGGCAAGGCTTCGGACAAGGACAGCTCCAGGAATCGGTCCAGCAAATCCATTCAATCGGGTTCCGGGCTCCTGTAGGATCTTTCCCCCGACAAAACCGGAGGCTACATGACTGAAGTCGTCATCACAAACGCTCTGAGAACCCCCATCGGCAAGTTCCTCGGGGATCTTTCCAGCCTGAAGGCGGTGGACCTCGGAGTGGATATTGTCCGGGCCCTTCTCGAAGAATCCAAGCTCGACCCCGCCGAAGTGGACGAAGTCCTCATGGGCCAGGGGAGGCAGCTCGGATCTGGCCCCAACCCCGGGAGGCAGGTCAGCATCGGGGCGGGGATCCCCCACTCGGTTCCTGCCATGACCCTCAACAAGGCCTGCGGGAGCAGTCTCAAGGCCATCAGCCAAGGCCGTGACTCCATCCTCCTCGGGAATGCCAAGATCATCATCGCCGGGGGCATGGAATCCATGTCCACGATCCCCTTCCTCCTCCCGGGGATGCGCCAGGGCTATCGCCTCGGGCACAGGAAGGCCCTGGACGGGAACTACGAGGATGGATTCAACTGTCCCCTCGTCGGGGCTCCGATGGGCCTCACCGCAGAGTTCCTCGCGGACCGCTACGAGATCTCGCGGGAGGAACAGGACGCTTACGCCCTGCAGAGCTTCCACAAGCTCCAGGCCGCCGAGGAAGCAGGGAAGTTGTTCGATGAACGGGTTCCCGTGGAGGTCAAGGGCCGAAAGGGAGAGGTGAAGCTGGTCGAGACCGACGGGCACGCGCGCAAAGATCTCAAGATGGAGGACCTGGCCAAGCTCAGGCCGGTGTTCCGGGAGAATGGCACGGTCCACGCGGGAAACTCTTCGGGGATCACCGATGGAGCCTCCGCCGTCCTGATGATGACCCGTGAAGAGGCCGAAAAGCGGGGGCTGGAGATCCTGGCCCGGGTGGGACCGGCCAAGGTGGCCGGGGTGGATCCCAGGTACATGGGGATCGGCCCGGTGCCGGCCGTCCGCAAGCTCTGCGCCCAGCTCGAGAAGACGGTGGACGACTTCGACCTCATCGAACTCAACGAGGCCTTCGCCGCCCAGGTCATCGCCTGCGACCGGGAGCTGCATCTCCCCATGGAGCGGGTGAACGTGAACGGGGGGGCGATTGCTCTGGGGCATCCCATCGGAGCGACCGGGGCGCGGATCGTGGCGACCCTCCTCCACGAGATGAAGCGGCGGGACGCCAAGCTGGGCATGGCCACCCTCTGCATGTCCGGGGGGATGGGGATGGCGGTCGCCTTCGAGCGCTAGGCAGCGGGGCCTTGGACCTCATTCCCTGAAAAAGCCCTGCCGGCATGATCCGCGGTCGCCTTCGGGCGCAAGGCGGCGGGGCCTTGGGGCTGGTCTTCAGCCCTTCTTCGCCGCCTTTTGGGGTTCCTTCTTTGTCGGAGTCTTCCTTTGGTTCTCTTTTTTGGGTGAGGCCTTCTTTTGGTTCTTCTCCACAAGGTTCTTGAGGGTTCCGAGGCTTGCCTTCAATTGGGTTTGAATCGATTTGCTGGCAAAAGCCCAGAATTGAAATCTTGCGAAGAGGTTGTTGCCAACGTTCAATTGATCGAGCCAGGTCACCCTGGTTTTTCCCTCCTTGCCGGGAGTCAAGATGAGGGCGCCGTAGGCCTTGGCTCCGTTGTCCGCGGTAAGGATGTATTCGATGCTCTTGTTCGGCTCCGCCTTGGTGATCTCGATGCTTCCACCCCTCTGCTTGGGATCCTTCCAGTGCATGACCGCCCCCTCGCCTTGCTCGGGTCCGGAGTAGGTGAACTCGATCTTGTAGGCCCCTTTTCTTTGGTCTTTCCAAGGGGCCCAGAGACTCCAGTTTTTCAAGTTCGCTACATAGGGGTAGATCTTGGACGCGGGAGCGTGTACTTCGACACTCCCGCGGATCTTGACCTCGCTCGGAAGAAGGAAGAGCAGGCCGATGATGATGGGGATGAGGATGGCGAAGGCGATCAGGAATTTTTTAAGCATCTAAGGACTCCCGGAGGCGGCTTTTTGGAAAAACGGAGAAGAAAGATAGCTTTGGAGGGGGCTCATTTCCGCCCAATTCAGGCCTTTCCGATGTTTTTCCGCAGGGCCATGAGGAGATTGTGGCTGTCTTGGAGGGCGGTGGCGCTGTGGGCGAGCCGGTCCCTGAGATCTCGCATGGGGATCAGCAGGATGGGGCGGGGGGCGAGGAAGAGGTCTCCCTCGAGGAGTTCGAGGTCCACGGCGTGGAAGGGGGGGCAGGAGAGGAGGAGACCTTCGGGCTCGCGGGTGCGAAGATCCTCCTCGTCGACCGGGAGGCTGGCTTCGGCCCGGTCCTCGTAGATGTTGGTCGCGCCGCAGGCAGTGAGGAGGCTGTGTTCGTAGCTTGTCGAGCCGGCGGCGAGCCAGGGGTCCTTGGAGAGGAGGAGGGCGACACGCAGAGGGGGGAGGGTGGCGATTTCGGCCTCGATGGCCAGCTCCTGGGCTTCGATGGCGAGGATGAGGGCTTGGGCCTGCTCGACGACGTCCAGGGTTTCTCCCAGCCTGCGAAGCGCCTCCTTGGAGGCGGCGAGGGAGGGAGCGGGCAGCTCCAGGACCTTGCAGCTCGCGGAGAGGCTCTCCAGGTCCTGGGCCTTGTTCCAGAGGGGGTCGGCGAGGCAGAGGTCGGGCTGGAGGGCGAGGATGGCTGGGATGTCCAGGGCTTCGGGAGTTCCGATTTCGGTCCGATCCCCGGGAGCCAGACCAAGGACGGTTCCGCTTGCGGCTCCTAGGCAGTCTTGGCTCAGGCCTAGAGCGTCGATGGTGGGGCCCAACGAGGGAGCCAGGCAGCAGAATCGCATATGAATCTAAGGAATTCCTTGGAGGGTCAAATCAAGTTCTTCGAGGCCTCGCGGGGGTTTTCGAAATCCAAGGTTTCTTCGCGGACCGAGGTCCCGTCAAAGAACAGCTCGCTGATCCCTGTGATCCCCTTGGAGTTTGCTCTGAGGGAGAAACAGTGGTGCGTCTTTGGTTCTCTTCCTCTCTCTTGGAAGATGCGGGGGACTCTCGCAGTGTTCAGCACAAAGGTGTCGAACATCCAGGCCGATTTCTTACGGATGGCCCCGCGAGGTTTTTGGCAACGATGGTGCATGTGCCCGGCGATGAGGAGGGGGATCTCGAAACCCTCCTCCTCGAGAAGGTCCATGGCCAGGCGGAGGTCGGCATCGCCCCAGTCGCCTCCGGGGTTCCCGAAATCCTTGCCGAAGATATCGGTGGATTTTTTCGAAAGGCCCTGGGGGCCGTTGTGGGCAAGGATCCAGAGGCGCCTGGTGGGAGCGCCGCGGGCGGCTTCCACGATTCTATGAGCGGATTCCTGCATGCTCTCGACGTCATAGAGGGCCTTGTAGACGGCTCTGCTTCGGAGCTTGGGGCCGCCCCAGGAAAAGGGCCGGGCTCCCACGATGGAGAGGTCGAGGGATGGGAGGTCGATGCGGCGGTAGGCGAGGTGGCGGTTGCCCAGCTTGCCCAGACAGGCGGCGAGGTCGGCTGTGACCCGATCTTCCCGGAAGCTACGCCAGGCGTCATGGTTCCCAAGGAGACCGAAGGTGGGGACCCTCGCCTCGAGGACCTTGTCTACCATGCGAGGATCCTCGTCTCCAAGATCGCCGACGAAGAGGCAGAGAAGGGGGTGACGGGTTTCGAGAAAGCGCCGGTCCACTTCGTCGAACTGGCCGTGCAGGTCCCCTAATACCAGGATTTCTACCGATCCGGAATCCACTCCCTTTCCCATGGTCACTTTTTACCCCAGGGAGGGTGAAGAGCAAAGGCTGAGACTCGGGCTAATGACCCGAATGGCTCAGGCGCGGGAGCCTCCCCCTTGTTCCAGGCTTTGCTGGAAGCGGGCGAGGGTCTTGCGAGTCACGGTGCTGAGAGGAAGGGAGCCGTTCCGGGGGAACCATGCGAAGGGTTCTTGGACCGGGCCATGGAGCTGGAGGGGGTGGACGTGGACCGTGATCTTGTACCTTGTGATGGAGTGGTTGAAACTGCCCAGGGGCGGGCCTGCTTGGGCTCCCGCTCCCAGGTTCTCGCGGATGTATTCCTCGAGGCTCCGTTTTTGTGGGAGGGGGAGGCCGAGCCCGGGGAGCCCGATCTGGCCCTGGTTGACCTCGCCTTTGGGGATGCGCCTTCCCAGGAAACAGGATCCGTGGAGGGCGAGGAGGAGGTGGGTCTCGACGGGGGTGGGCCTTGGCCTGGGAGGGAGGACGGGGAAGAGGGAGGAGGTCCCTTCCTGTCGGGCGCGGCAGGGAGATTGGAGGGGGCAGAGGTGACACTCGGGGTTTTTCGGGGAGCAGGGACCCGCACCGAGGTCCATCAGGGCCTGGTTGATGACGCGGGGGGAGCGATGCCGGAGCATGGCCAGGACGAAGGCTTCGATCCGTTGTCGCCCCGGTTTTTTCCTGGCTGGCTCTTCGAGGGCGAGGAGGCGGGCGATGACGCGCTCGGCGTTGCCGTCGATGGCGGGGAGGGGGAGGTCGAAGGCGAGGGAATAGACTGCCCCCTTGGTGTAGGGGCCGACCCCGGGAAGCTCGGCGAAGGCCTCGGGTTCCTCGGGGAGCCTCCCGCCGTGTCGCTCGACAAGGGTTCTGGCCGCTTCGCGGAGTTGTCGGACGCGGCGGTAGTAACCCAGGCCCTCCCAGGCTGCGAGCAGGCTGTCGTCATCCGAGGCTGCCAGCTCTCTCGGGCTTGGAAACCGGGCCAAAAACGCTTCCCAACGCTCCCGCACGACCGGCACACGTGTTTGTTGCAGCATGACTTCGCTGATCCAGATCCCGTAGGGATCCTGGATGCCCCGCCAGGGGAGGTCCCGGGCCCGCCGAGCGAACCATTCGGCCAGGAGCTTCGCGCAGGCCTCGGGGCAGGGTGGATCCGCGGTTTCTCCTGTTCTGTTCGGAATATTCCTCTCCTTCTTCATCTCCATCATCCGGGTTGAGGCTTTTCCAGGGGCCTGCCACCGGCTTAGATAACCCCATGCGGATTGCGATCGCCCAGTTGAACCTGACCATAGGGGCCTTCGACGCCATCTTCCACAAGATCGAAGCGGCGGCGGAGAAGGCCCAAGCCGGCGGAGCCTCCCTCCTCTGCCTGAGCGAGCTGGTGACCTGTGGCTACCCACCGAGGGACCTTCTCCTTCGCACAGACTTTGTCCAGGCCAACCTGAAGCTGCTGGCCAGGGTCGCCGCCCTGAGCAGCGAGGACTTTGCCATCCTCCTCGGCTACGCGGAACCCCGTAAGCCGGGACCGGGCAAGGATCTCTACAACGCAGCGGCACTCTGTCTCGGTGGGTCGGCCATCCAAAGCACCCATAAATCCCTGCTCCCCACCTACGACGTTTTTGACGAATCCCGTTATTTCGAGCCGGGGGAGGAGCCCGAACCCATGGAACTCTTTGGGCGAAAGCTCGGGGTGACTCTCTGCGAGGACATCTGGAACGAGCCCGGCTTTGTTCCACAGGGCGGCTACGACAAGGATCCCGTCGAAGTATTGGTGCGAAAAGGAGCCGACCTCCTCATCAATCTCTCCGCCAGTCCCTTCCATCTGGGCAAACGGGCGGAGAGGCAAAGTCTGCTCAAGACTCAGTGCCTCAAACACCAGCTTCCCCTTGTCTATGCCAACCAGGTAGGAGCCAATGACGAACTCATCTTCGATGGTTGCTCCCTCGTCCTGAATGAGGAGGGAGAAGTGATGGCGAGGGCCCTCTCCTTTGAGGAGGACCTCCTCCTGGTGGACCTTCCCTCCCCCGGGAAAGCCATGGTTCCTCAGCGCATGGAGCCGATTTACGACCACCCACCGGCCGAAGCGGTCCATGCCCTTACCCTTGGCCTCCGGGACTATGTGGAAAAGTGTGGCTTCGAAAAGGTCCTTCTCGGTCTCAGCGGCGGGATCGACTCTGCATTGACCGCCGCGATCGCAGTCCGCGCCCTCTCCAAGGAGCAGGTCCTCGGCGTGGGGATGCCCGGCCCCTATTCCTCCCAGGGGAGCGTCGATGACGCCCGGGCCTTGGCCCGCCACCTCGGAATCGCCTTTGAGTTGCTCCCCATCGACGAGCCTTTTTCGGCCTTTCTCCAGACCCTTTCTCCCCTCTTCGCGGGGCTGGCCGAGGACGTCACCGAAGAGAACTTGCAGGCCAGGATTCGCGGAGTTCTGCTCATGGCCCTTTCCAACAAATTTGGGCATCTTCTCCTGACGACCGGGAACAAGAGCGAGACCTCGGTGGGATATTGCACCCTCTACGGGGATATGAATGGGGGCCTGGCCGTGATCTCCGATGTTCCCAAGACGCTGGTCTACGACTGCGCTCGCTGGCTCAACCGGGAGAGGGAGGTCATCCCCGAAGCCACCATTCAAAAACCTCCGAGTGCCGAGCTTCGTCCCGGGCAGACGGACCAGGACAGCCTCCCGCCCTACGATGTGCTGGATCCCATCCTCGAGGCCTTTGTCGAAGAAGGGAAGAGCGCCAAGGAGATCGTGGACCGGGGATTTGATGAGGGGCTCGTTGCGCGAGTGATCGGGATGGTGACGCGGGCCGAATACAAGAGGCGACAGGCTGCTCCGGGTTTGCGGATTACATCCAAGGCTTTTGGGGTGGGGCGCCGCTATCCCATCGCCGCTTCGACGAAGTCGTTGTTGTAGGGAACGCCTCCAGGCGTTTCGTGTAGAAAACGTCTCCAGACGTTTTTTGTAGGAAACGCCTCTGGCGTTTCTTTGAAACACCTGGAGGCGTTCCCTACCGGTGTTTCCTACATGAAACGCCTGGAGGCGTTCCCTACCGGGAATAGCCGAAGGGGGGTGGGGTGGAGTCGCCATCGGAGTCGCTGTTGGGCAGTGGGGCACCAAGCTCCTCGTCCTCACGGGCGAAGGGGCCCTCTTCTCCTTCCTCCTCCCGTTCCGCCTCCTCCCGTTCCGCCTCCTCCGGTTCCGCCTCCTCTTGGCTTGGCAGCGGCTGGATCTTCGAGTGGCTGGTTTCTCTTTCGAAACCCTCCTCGGTGTTCTCCTTCTCCGCTTCCGCCTCTTCTTCGCCCAGGCTCTCCTGCCGATCTTCTAGTTCCTCGTCGGGGACATCCAGGAGGTTGTAGTGAGCCTGGGTGAGTTGCCCCAGGTCCTTTTGGAGATCACTACGGAGATCGCTTACTTCGTCGAGGCCGATGTCTTTTTTCAAATCCCGGAGACCCTTGCGGAATTCGATCAGGGTTTTCCCCACCGACTTGCCTACGTCGGGGAGCCTCCCTCCGAAGAGAAGGAGCCCCACGATGAGGATCACGATGAATTCAGGACCCCCTAGCATGTTGAAAATGGCGAGCATTCTTGGATCTTCCGCCTTGTCCCCCGGACTGTCAATCCTGGGAACTTGGACTTCGCAACATCCTTGTCTGGATCTCGTTCGGATCTTCCGTCCCCTTTTGCAATGAAAAAGTGGGGGAAGGCAAAAGCCCGAAAGACTGTCCGGTCATGAAAAAGTGGGGGAAGGCCCAGGCCTTCCCCCACTGATTGTCACTCAATTTTCCCTCTCCTTGGAGGAGGGTCATGCTCGCTTGGGAGGTGGGCGCTCCGCTTGCGAATCGTGTTCTATCCGCGGGACCCACCTGGGGGCCTTGGGGCCCCCTTTCTCCCTCAAAATCCATGAACATTGGGTCAAAGTAAAAGCCTCCGTTTCGATCTACTTTCTGCCTTGTGGCCTCGCCACAGGAACCTCTTCGTCCGGGGGCCCCGGGGAGAGGATCCACTGGCGGAGTTTTGTCCAGAACCTGCCCATGGGATGGAGGGAAAAAAAACTGGGTCCAGACTCAAGCCCCTCCCGAATGCAGATTCATGGGAGGGATCCAGGGGGACAGAGCCTCCTTTTTCTGGTGATTTTTCCTTGAAACTTCGGTCTCCCCCCTGTTTTCAGGCGACAATATCAGGGAGAATCCTTGGGTTCGTCTCTCCCTCGTTAGCTTTTTACTCGGTCTCTCTGGGCCTTTTGAAAGACCCGGGGGGATGCCTCCCATATTTCGCGTTCTCAGAGCGTCAGGATGAATTTTCGATCTACACCCATTTTTGTTGCCGCCTGCACCTTGCTTCTCTCGGTGTACTCCTGTGGAGGAGGGGGGGGAGCCCCCGCAGGGGCTTTGGGGATTGTTCGAGGCAAGCTGGTCCTCCAGACGGGAGTGCCTGGGAGTCCCACTCCTTCGCAATGGGAGCCTGGCACCAGGGAGGGAAGCTCCGGAGCGATGTCGGAAGAAGAGCCCAATGATCAGCTCTTCTCCGCCCAGGATCTCGGGAGGCAGCCTTTCCAGATGAAGGTCTCGGGGCGTGTCGGGGGGAGCGGAGATCCGAGGGATCTCTTTCGTTGGGGACCCTTGGATGCCAAGGGGCGGTTGGGACTCGGCCTCTCGGGGGCCCCGGGGCTCAGGCTGAGGGTCTACCGCTGGGAACAGGGAAGCGCCCAGCCAGAGGTCTTCGAGGGGGATGGGAGCCGGAGCGCCTCGCTTTCCTACTCGCCGGGACAGGAACTCTTGGTCGAGGTCCATGGGTTGGACCTGGGACAGGAGAGGGGCTATTCCCTCCAATTCAGGAAAGAGTCGGTGGAGACCCTCCTTCCGGGCTCCCAGTCCAACCCTGGACTCGTCCCCTTGAGCCACAAGGTGGGAATGGAACGGTTCCGGCTGGCCTTGGACCAGCAAAAGCCGGAACGTTTCCTCCCCGAACTGGTCGTGGAACTCTCCTCCCAAGAAGCCCTAAGGGAGCGGCAGCGCCGGGCTCTCAGGGCAATGGGCCTTTCGCTGGTCTCGGTGGGCGGCAACGTGGAACGTTGGCGGGATCCTTCCCTGGCGGCGTGGAAGGGGACTGGAGCCCTTGGACTCCATTCCTCCCTGGCGGTCGCCGATCTCTGCCGCAGGGCGCGAAGGACCCTGGGAGAGGGGGCCAAGGTCAGCCCGAACATCCAGATTCCACTCCGCAGCCTCGCCTCGACCATGGGCCCCCCTCTGCTGCTTCAAGGAGCAGAGATGCCAGGATCCGGGGGGATCCTTTCGGGGAACGGTCCCAACGATCCTCTCTATTCCTCCTCGCAGTGGAACATGCCCTTGGCCGGTTTCCCCGCAGCCTGGGGCCTGACCCACGGAAGCCCCAGAGTCACGATCGCGGTTTTGGATACCGGGGTGATGATTCGTCATCCCGACCTTTCCCCCCGAGTGTCCAAGTGGAGTTTCGATTTCGTTTCGGACGCCTTTTCCGCAGGGGATGGCGACGGAGTGGACCCCGACCCCTCGGAGCCTCCGAGTTTCGAAACCCTGAGTCTCTTCCATGGGACCTATGTCTCGGGGATCGCGGCGGCTCAGACGGACAATAAGCAGGGAGTGGCAGGGGGGACCTGGGTCGGCAAGCTCCTCGGCCTTCGCATCTTCGGAAAGAAGGGGAGCAACAGTTTCGATCGCGTCCAGGCCCTCCGTTACATCCTCGGAAAGACGAACAGCTCCGGCAAGATCCTTCCCAAGGACGAGCGGCCCCAGGTCGTCAACATGAGTTATATCGAGCTTTTCCCCACCCAGGTCGAAGTGGGTTTGATTCGGGAGATGGCCTGCCAAAACATCTTGATGGCCGCCGCCTTGGGGAACGAAGGGCAAAAACTGACGCAGCCCCACTACCCCGCTTCCTGGCCGGAGGTGATCGGGGTGGTCGCGGTCGGCCCCGACGGAAAGCGGGCTCCCTACTCCAACATGGCGAGCTTCGCCGACCTCGCTGCTCCGGGGGGGCTCGAGATCTCCGGTCCCAAGGGGGTCGTCTCCACTTGGGCGGCGACGCGGCAAGGGAAGTTCCAATTCGGTTACAACTCTTTCCTGGGGACTTCGGTCGCGACCCCGCATGTGACCGCGGCCCTTGCCCTGCTCCGAAGCGTCTATCCGGCCATCACCAAGCAGAAGGCCTTGGACTTTTTGGCCCGAACTGCGGTGGACAAGGGACCCAAGGGCAAGGACCAGGAATACGGCTATGGGCTGATCGACGTGGGAAAAGCCGTAGCCCTCGCCAAATCCAAATGGAGCGCGCCTCTCGCGGGGCTGGACCGGGCGGGGATCGACCTGGGCACGCAGGTGTCGACGACCAGCATGACTCTCCAGAATCGGGGAGGAGG
Source organism: Planctomycetota bacterium (assembly GCA_011321845.1). GTDB lineage: Bacteria > Planctomycetota > UBA1135 > UBA1135 > HyVt-539. The sequence goes on from DROQ01000081.1 coordinate 54,125, forward strand.
TGTCCTTCAGCTGGACGCGATCCGCCCCATCGGGCAGCACAGTGGAGGGCTGCGCCTCTACGCTTCCTGTATCGTCGCCCCGGCGCCCATCACCATCGAAGTGGATCGGAGCAAGGTTCTTCCGGGTCGCTACAACGAGCGCTTCGAGTTGGACACGAATGGGGGAACGGTCGCAATCGACATTTCCTATTCCAAGGAGATTCCCGCGCCGAAGGGACCGCTCCTGGTGCGTGTTCTGGACGGAGACCGGGTCCTGGGGGAGACGACCGCAACTCGGGACGGGAGCTTCGAAATCCGTGGGTTGCCTTTGGGGAGCTTTCGGCTGGAGGCCGGGATCGACCAGAACAACAACGGGAAGCTCGGTGACAGCCAGGAGTGGTACCTCAACATTCCGATCCAGGTTCGCCAGGATCCACCCCCTGGGCTCTCCGGGCTCAAGGTGCCCTGGAAACGCTAAACAGCCTTTCGATCGGGATTTGGAACTGCAAGGGGATTCCGCCCGTTTCCGGGATCCAGGCTCCTACGGGTCGACGAGTCTCCGGATCGCGAGGACCTGGCCTGGGTCCAGACATGCACCCTGGTCCAGTCGGATCCCCTGGGGCCCCAGGGACTCGAGCCTTCCGTGGATCCCCCCCTCCCCTGTTTCGACGACGACCTCTTCCCCCAGATAGCGGAAGCCTTGGGCGTAGGAATGGAGGACCCTGGACCAGTCTCCCTTCTCTGCCTCGCTCAGCATCCTCGCAAGCTCCAGGAGAAGAACCTCCAGGAGTTGGGGATAAGAGGTTTGCTCCAGCCCCTCGAGTCGAAGGCTGCTCGCGCGGCCCCGCAGCTCCTCGGGGAAGCTCCGACGACCCACGTTGCAGCCGATCCCGCACAGATAGGCTCCTGACCCGTCCCCTTCGATCAGGACTCCCGCGATTTTTTTCTCGTCCAGCAGGAGGTCGTTGGGCCATTTGATCCTCAGTTTCTGTCGGGGGACAGCCATGGTTCCGAGCGCCTCGTAGAGAGCGGCGGGGAGGAGAAAAGGGAGGAGGAGGGGGGGATATCGCCCGGCTGGGCGAAGCAGGACACTCAGGGCCAGGTCCTCCTCGGGCTCCTGGTTCCAACTCCGCCCGTGGCGGCCCCGCCCCCCCGTTTGGATCCCCGCACTCAAGGCAAGGTGCTCAGGCTCTCCCTGCTCCAAGGCTTCCCGCAGGCTGTCCTGGGTGGAGACCACCCGGTCCAAATGCCAGAGTCGCCAGCCCTCGAAGGGCTCGAGCCGTGCCTGGATTCGGGCCAGGGATTCATCGCTCATTCTGCCGGGTCCTTCCATTCCTCCAGCATGCCCCCTTCTCCGACTTGAGCAAATCACCACGACTGTCGGGTTTTTCGCCGATTTCCCCTCCAGTGCATGGGACTCCCTGCCGATAAGGGATCGAAGACCCCCGATAGGAAGGGCCGTTGCCCTCCCCCCGAAAAAAAACGTGAAGATCCCCCAAAAAAAGACTGAAGAAACCAAAGTTCCCGTCCTCCCCTCCTCCGAGGACGGCCTGCGGGACGATCTCCCCCTCCTTCATGGCTTTGGTTCCCCCATCTCCCAAACCCGCGATTGGCTCCGTAGGGGGACACCCATGGTTCTACCCCTGGGTCTGGGGGGAGAGAACTGCTCCCAAGCTCCTGTTCCCCAAGGGCCTAGAGCGCCGGGCGTGGACTTGGAGCCCGGCTCGACTTCGGTCCTGGTGGACTCCTGGCCGGAACGCTTCGGCTCCCTCGAAGACGGGCTCGCCTCCCTGGCCGCCAAGATCCCCGAGGGTGGGGAGCTGGTGCTCGACCTCCTCAACCTCCAGTCGCCTTCGATGCAGCGGCGCTCCTTCGAGGGGCGGACCTCCTCCTTCGATCCTGTTCCCGGGTTGGTGGACACCGAGATTCCCTTCGAGTGTGCGCGGGTCGTAGGCTCGCTTCAGCGGGCTGGTTTCATCCCCCGCGATTGCATCCAGGTCCCCTTCTTCGGCCACAAGCATCCGATCAAGTCCATCCAAGCATTGCTGGAATGCGGGTTCTCGTCCACGCGCTCCTTCTACGCGATCCCCGCCGAGCGCCTCTGGTTCCGCTGCGAGCGCGGAGCCCCAAGGGTCGGTTCCGTCCTGATCGCCCAAGGCAAGGACCAAGCGGCGGTGGAGCGCACCCTCGCCCGACTCGAAACCTTCCTCCCAGGTTCCTGGGAAATCCTGGTCGGACCGGAGACCTCCACCGAAGCCGAATCCTGGAACCGGGCTGTGACCGAGGCCAAGGGTGAAATCCTCTGGCTGCTCCGTGGGGGAGACCTACCGGATCCGGGGATCTTCGACCTTCTCCGGGCGAGTCTGGGGTCGAGACCCCTCCTTGCCCAGGATCCCGACGGCAGTCTGCGGCATGGCCTCGCAGGCTTGATGCTCTCCCGGGAGGCCTGCTTTACGGTCGGACCCTTTCCCCAGGAGCTTCAAACCGACCAGGTCGCGGGCGAGGAATGGCTCCTGCGGGCCTCGGCAGCCGGGAGAGAAGTCGAACAGCTTCCAGCGCCCAATCCCTGGCAAGGCCCAGGCGTTCCTGTCCCCGCACCTCTGGTATTGGAAGAGGAGGCCGCCGCCTTCTTCGAGCGCTGGGAGGGAGTGGAGACCCTCCAACTTCCGGGTCAAAACCTCGCCGCTCTCGTTCCCACGCCCCCCTGGGTCGAAGAAGCCCGTCCTCCTCGCATCTCCCTCTGCATGATCACCCGAAACGAGGAGCGTTTCCTGGGGAACTGCCTGGCTCGGGTTCGTGGAGTCGTGGACGAAATCGTCCTGGTCGACACAGGTTCCACCGACCGGACTGTTGAGATTGCCAAGAGCTTTGGGGCCAAGGTCCTTCACATGCCCTGGGAGGAGGACTTCGCCACTCCCCGCAACCTCGGCCTGAGCCACGCGGAAGGAGACTGGATCCTCGTCCTCGACGCCGACGAGCTGGTGGAGGAGGACAGCGTCCCCCTCATTCGCGAGATGGCCCTGAACGAGCGAGCGAGTGGCTACCACATCCACTTTGTCAACGACTACGAAAAGGGCCGGACGCATGGGCTGACCATGGTCCGGATGTTCCGCAAACTCGAAGGGATCCACTACCAATACCGGATCCACGAACAAGTGATCCCCTCTCTGATGAAGGCCGCCGAACCCCTCCACCTGGGTCTCCACCCTTGCGAGGTCAAGGTGATCCACTACGGGTACTCGGCTCAGGTCGTCAAGGACCGCTCCAAGATGGAGCGTAATGCCCGCATCTTCCGTGAAGAGCTGGAGAAGAACCCCAATGACTCCTACATCCTCTACAAGTACGGGGATTCTCTTCGGCAAGGCGGCCATCCGAGCGACGAGATCATCCCCGTCTTCGAGCGGGCGATGAAGCGAATGCTTGCCCATCCCCCCCAGAGCTGGGTTCAGATGCCCTACGCCGCGGAGACGGCGGCTCTCTTGGGCCTGGAATACGCCAAAGTGGAACGCTACCAGGAGGCCGACCGTGTGCTCCGCACCGCGTTGGGTCGATTTATTCCGACTCCCAACCTCTTCTACCTGGGGGCAAGCCTCGCCACCCATTTCGAGCGCTGGGACGAGGGGTTGGAGATGTACCAACGCCTTCTCGACTATCGAGGCAAGGTCCTGGTGGTCCCCATCCAGGAGGGCATCGACAGCTGGATCGCCTACGCCGGAATGGCCGCATGCTGGATGGGCAAGGGTGATCTGGGTCGCGCCGAAGAACTCCTCGAGCGCGCCCGCATCGCCAAGCCGGACTGGGAGGTCAGCTACCTTCTCTCCTCAGGCCTCAAGCTTCGCCAGTCCGATCCCGAGGGGGCGCTGGCCGTCCTCATCGAGTACCTGGAGAGCCACGGGGAGTCTTCTCCCATTCGTTTCCAGGGAGGGCTCCTCCTCGAACGAATGGGGCTTGAGGAACAAGCGACCCAATGGTTGCAAAAGGCGAAGCAGGGCAAGGGAGTCGATCCCGCCCTCGTCGCGGAGACTCTCTCTCGGATCCAAGGCGAGGGATCCCAGTCAGAACAAAGCAAGGAATTCTCTTTTTCCCGGACGACAGTCCAAACTTAGCAAACCGAGGTAAATCATGACCACGACCAAACTCTTTCCTGGTGCAGGCATTCAACGGGTACCCGAAGTGGGGCCCAACAAGATTCCTACGCGGATTGGAGAGCAGACGATGAACTCCGACACGCAAACCAACCAAGGACAGGTCCAGGCAGATCCCCAGGAGGTATTGAGGAGGCTCGTCGTCCTCGGCGCAGGACTCGCTTCCATCCATCGCCTGGCGAGCGAAGCCTATGCCTCCATCAATGACTACGAGTCTGCCCTGGCCCATCAAGAGGCGGCAGTCCGTTTCGAACCCCAGGAGCTGGAGTATCGGAATCAGCTCGGATTCCTTCGGTATGTCTGCGGAGATGACGGTGCGGCGGAGGACTTCCAGTATGTCATCGAGAACGACCCCGAGAACGCGGAGGCCTACTTCAATCTCGCCATGATCTACTTCGGTCAGGGGCGTTACTATGATGCGGAACAGCTCTTCATGAAGGCTGCCGAGAACAATCCCCAGGACGCCGAAACCTGGAACAATTTGGGGGTGGCCAGGTTCCACCAGGGACGCCTCGCGGACGCCCGCGCCAGTTTCGAAGAAGCCCTCCGGGTGGATCCCAACAACCAGGACTCCATCCAGAACCTGCAGGACCTGCAGGGCTGAATCACCGCCGCGCCCTTCTCACGCATCCACCGAGGGAGGGTGGCGATGGTCCGGGATAAAAAAAGCCAGGGAGGCCTCTGCCCCCCTGGCTGCTACACGTTCCCCGTGTGCTCTAGTTGGTGATCTTGAACTCGACTGCGTTGGAGATCCCGCCGAAGCCGCTCCCGCTCGCGTTCTTGCAGTAAACGAGCCACTGAGCGCAGAGCGGTTTGCCGCAGATGGCACTCGCGATGGAGGGAGAGGACGGGAGAGGAACGGGGATGGCGGCGTTTCCGGTGCATCCGCCGGAGCCTCCCATGAAGGTCGCGCTCACGAAGATGGTCGGCCCATTGAGCGCGTAGAACCGTCCGCAGAGGAAGGGGAGGCCCACAGTGTGGCAAGGACCCCCTCGCAGGATCACGATGCCGATGCCGCCGCTGGGAGCATTGTTGAGAGTGAGCTTGAAGTTCTGGTTCCCCAGGACCGGATCGCCGCCTGCCCAGGAGGCGAACATGTTGTTGCAGGTCGGGCAAGGCTTTTGCGAGCAGGACTTGCCTTTGACCCCAGGTTTGAAGCCGGGGATGACGGCCAGACCGCGGTATTTCGAGGGGATTTGCTTTTTGCAGCACTTTCCGATCTTGATTTTGCAGGGGTTCTGGCTGGAGACGAAGTGCATCTGGGTGACTTGTCCATCCGTCGCGTAAAGTTCCCGCTTGCAGTTGTCATAGGCCAACCCGGTTACCAGCTTCTGGGAGCAGGTCATGATCCTGGCCTTGCAGATCGGCTTGCAGGGGGAGGAGGCTGGTGAAACAAAGACCATGTGGTTGTAACCACCGACCGCATTGATGTAGGAGATGGAAATGAACAGCCGGTCGTTCGGTTCGTCGTAGGCAATCCCGGCTGCCAAGGGGCGACCGATTCCTCCCGTTGTTGGGAATTTATAGGCGCATCTTGCAATCGCCCTGGGGCACTTGCGAAGGTCATAGGTGACCACTTCGAAGTAGTAGTACGTGGTCGAGAGTTGGAAGAGTCTGGGTTTCTTCTGGGCGATGGCCAAACCGCTCACGTAGGCGTTTTTATTCAATTGAATCGCTTTGAAGGGTTTGCATCGAGGTTTGCAACCCCTCACGGCGTACTCCGCGAGGAGTTTCCCATCACTGACCCAGACGGTCCGATAGCGGGCGTCGTAGGCCGTCCCCCCCGAGTATGCGTTGTAGGCTTGGGGACGGAGCGGGAGGTTTCCTGGGTATTTGCAAACGGTTATGGCCTTCTGGCAATTGTTGTCGACATCCTGGATGTCCAGATAGCTGGCATTGTTGGGGGCGGGGAGATCCGACCAACCCACGACTCTCTTGCTTGGGAAGAGAGGAAATTGAGCCATTGCCGCCGATGTCAGAAGAAGGGCGCAGGCAGCCTTTCCGGCGAGGTGACTTGAGAGGTAACGCATTTTTTCTCCTTTTGAGGGTTCCCTTTTGCTGTAGCCCGAGCCCGAACCCAAGGGGAGAGAGTCCTCTCCTTGGGAAAGCGGTCTGGAGCGAGGCAGAGAAAGGGAAAACAACGGATAGGAAACAAAGAGATGCAAAACCCCGAAGCGCCTTGGGTGGAACGACTGCCCCAAGGACCGCACCGGAGCCTTGCCCGGCGGTGGTGACCCAGGCATTTTTGAGGGAAACTAGAGGAAGGTCACCACAACTGGGATCTTTGACGCGGTGATGCCTCGCTAGGGTTCCCTTTTTTTTGGTTCTTGCGGGAAACTCAGGCGGTGGAGGGAATATGCATGCCAGCGCGGCTTGTTTCCATTCTGGATCCTGGCCTCCAGTTCCTTGAGCCGGACTCCTACCTTCCCCACATTCTTTTCGAGCGCTTTGAGCCGTTCTTGGATCGCACGATGGTCCGGGCTGTTCGATTGGCCTTTTTGTTTGGATCGGGCGAGCATTCGTCGGGCTTCCCAGATGTCACGGATCCCCGTCCGTACTAGCCCTCCCCGCTCCGCGTTCCAGGCGACGCACTGCTCGGCTTGGATCCAATCGGGATGGTCTGTTTCGAGGGCGAGGTCTACTCCCTTGGCCCATTCTTTGGCTGTTGCGGTCAAAAGAGCCATCCCATCCACGCGCAATTCATAGTCTCCCGGTGGAAGATCCTTGGCCTGAAGGAGAAAACGATTGAAGAGCAGGTAGCCGGCTTCCAAGACCGCTGCCCCTCTGGCCTCCTCCGGAAGAACCCAGGGAAGCGCGTCCGCCCGGAGCTGGAATTGGAAACCGTCCGAAGTGCGGACCAGGCCTCGAAGTCTCCCTCCCTCGATTTCGGGACGGTTTCCTTGGATGCCCACGCTCAGGCGGGGTTTTTGTTCACCAAGGGATTTGAGAATCGTGATGGCGATGAGGGCGCTCCCGACATTGCCAGGGTGGATTCCATCCGGGGAGAGGCTTTCCGCTGGGTTCCTGAACTTGAGGCGTTTCTGGTATTGCAGGAGCGGGTTGTGCAAATCCACGAAGGGAATCTTTCTCTTCGCGGCTTCGGTCTGCAGCCAGGAGCCGAAGCGCTTCAATACGAGGTTGTACCCCCTGAGGGTCTCTTCCACGGGGGGCGGGGATCCGAACCGCAAGAACACATGAGGATCCACCGGAGGGGGTGAGAGGAGGATCGCCTGTGCTCCCAGGCCCCGGATTCCTCCTAGGATTCCCCGGATGTTCCTCTGGAATTCGGGGAGAGCCTTGATTCCATCCCTGGAGAAGGCGCCGTCGTTCATCCCAAGGCAGACGAAGACCTTGGTGGGTTTCCAGGGTGCCACGTCCAGGTCCAAGCGGGCGAGGGCGTCCGCGCTGCGATCCCCATTGACGCCGCAATTGACGAACAACTGTTTGCGGAGGGGGTAGCGTGAAAAGAAGAAGTCCTCGACAAAGCGGCTGTAGAGGCCTTGGTGGGTGATGCTGTCCCCCAACCAGACGATCCTGGAAGTAGGCGGGAAGGATCCCTGCTTTTGCCCGTCCAGGGGGGACGCAACCATGAGGGCTCCCCATCCCAGGAGTAAGGCGAGGAGCCGGGGCGATGGTCTTCGGCGCGCGTTTTCCCTGGGGCCGGAGTGCACCGGGAGTCCCATGGGGAAAAACCTTGAAATGTGCGGAGAGCTTCCCGAGAAGCTCTTCTTCGACCCAGGAAAGGACGGGTAGACTGTAGCGATGCTTTTCCTCCCTCTTTGTTTCGCTTTTGGAAGTCTCGTTCTCCAGCAGCCTAGCCAGGCTGGTCTTCCAAAGAAGGGCGATCCTGGTTTCAAGAGGCAAAAAACACTCGGACGAGTCCTCGATAAGGAGGGAAAACCTTGGGCCGGAGTCCGGGTGCAGTTGCGGTCCTATCCTGTCTTCGACCAACCTTTTCTGGGAAAAACCGATCGTATCGAGGTGGTTTCGGACGCCAGGGGCCGCTTCCGGGCTTCTCTGATCCCCGGACGACGGTATTTGGCCTGGGGGATCGGAGGCAAAGGCAAGAATGGGCTCCGAACGGCCTCCCTCTTGGACATGGTTTTTGCCCGTGGGCACCTCCAGTTGAAAGAGGGGGATTGGGAGGCTCGCTCCTACCAATTCCAATTGGGTGGACGCGAGCGCTGGAAGGGAGATCTCCTCGTCTTGGGAAACTTGCAGGGGCAGGACTCTCTCGCTCGCATCCTCACCCCCGATGAGAGGGGGGTCTACGAGACCCCGCTTTGGCCTGGAAAGGTCCTGGTTCGGGTCTTTACCAAGGCAGGCTTGAAAGTGGGGCAATGGTCCTTTCCGCTCGATGAAAGGGAGAAAGGGAGCGCATCCAAGGGGACTGCCCCGACGGGCTTGGTCCGAAATGTCCAGGTCCTGAAGATCATTCAAAGGGCCAAGGCTCTCAAGAAAGGAAAAGGCAACGAGCCCAAGCCCAAAGAACCTGAAAAGCCCAAAAAAACATCCAAGAAGAGTTCCAAGAAGCAGGACCAGAACAAGGGAGCCGCGAAAAAACAGGATTCGAAAAAGAATGCTTCGACAGGAAGCTCTCCAAGGAATTTCCCGGCAGAGGCCCCGGTGAGAGCGGTACAGAAGCATCCGGCGCCAAAAGATCTGACCCCGAAAAGCCCGGCGCTGAAAAGCCCCGTGCCGAAAAGCCCGGTGCCGAAAGAAGGGAGGTTGAAACCGGAGGGGGGCGGCAAGAAGCCTGGCAAGGAGAGTGAGGAGAACGGGGAAGAAAAAGCCGAGGCTGCCCCTCCGGTTCCCGGAATCCCGGTCCTGGAATTGTATTGGCACGCCCTCATCAAGCTCAAGGTTCGCAAGCGGGAGGATGGAAAGCAGTCGTACTCGGCCGCCCCCAAGGTTCGCTTGCGGGTCCTGCCCCCCGACAAGACCCTTGGCCTCTTTGACTGGATCCATGTTCCTCCGCTTACGGTGACCGATGAAGAAGGAATGGGATTGTTGGACATGGCTGTCCCGCCTGGAAAGAACGGTCAGGTGAGCCAATCATGGAGAATGATCGCGGAAAGCGAGGGCTATTGCTGGGTGTTCCCCAGTCTCTACCGAAAGCTGGAATACCCCAAGGATTCCAAGGATAAAACGATCAAGGACAAGTCTCCTCCTCTCACCATGAACCTCTTCTCGAGGAAGAGTTTCTCTCTCAAGGGGCGCCTCCTGGGCCGCGAAGGAAAGCCCATCGCCCATCGCCCCCTTCTCCTCTACACCTCCCGGCCTAGTTCTGCCAATGGCTGGAGCCATGGGAGAGATCCTCTTTTTGTTGGGACCACGGGAGCGAACGGGAGTTTCGAGCTGAACAACTTGGACCCCAGGTCCACCCAGGTTGTGACCGTCCTGCTCAGTGAAGAGGAGCGGGCGTCCCTGGGCGGAGGTTCTCCCTGGATGGACGCCCGGGCCGTGATTTTTTTTCGGCAGGACGGCCGAAAAAAGGTGGATGAGGTGGACCTCGAGGACTTCTCCTTGAAGGATCTGCATCGCCTGGAATTGAAAGTGGCCTTTTTGGACAACTCTCCCGCACCCTTCTCCCGCGTGCTGATTGCCGAGACCCAGATGCACCCCAATGGTTTGATCGGAATCTACTATCCCCTCCAGGGATTCACGGATCGGAGGGGCCGCTTCGCCATGCTTCTCCCCGATTGCGAAGCGACCATCGGAGTCATCGGGCAGATGCGCCGCATGGCTTCACAGAGGTTGGTCCTCAAGGGGAAGAAGGGCGGGAAGAGAGAACTTCTCTTCACCCTGGGCCAGGGGAAGCTCCTCCGGGGAGTGGTCGTCGACAGTGATGGGAAACCCTTTTCAGGGGCCAGCATCTATGTGAATCTCTACAACACGGGAAGGAACCAGTCCGGGTGGATTTTCTCGACCTTCCGGCAGAACAACAGCACAAAGGCTGACGAAAAGGGCCGGTTCCAAGTGAGAGCCCCAGTGGGGAGCCGGATTTATCTTTCCGCCCGGTACAAGGTGGGGCCACGTTGGTTCTATTCACGCGGCGTTCAGATCCAAGTGGAGGAGGACATCGACCCGGATCCCCTGGAACTGCAGATTCCCACCGAAGCGCCCAAACCTCCAAAAAAGCCCAAGTCCCCTAAGAAGAAGGAGAAACCGGCTCCCTCCCGGGAAAAGGGAAGGTAGGAAGGCGGAACACGGAGGGGACAGGTCGATTCCGCATCCCAGTTGGCACAATTTCTCCGTGTTTGCACAGATTTTCCGCAAAATTTTCAGTTTCCCGTCAAGCCCGCCACATCCTTCCCTCGAAAACAAGGGGGAGAACTCTCAAGGGCAGGATCCATGGATGCAGCCCAACGTTCTTTCTCCGCTGTGTAACAACAACTGGGATATTGCCTTCATGAAGAACAGAAAAATGGGATGGCTGGGCTCCACAGCCCAACGGGGTTTTACCTTTATCGAGCTGGTGGTCGTCATCGCGGTGATCGCCCTCCTGGCTGGGGTCTTGATCCCCAACGTCACCAGTGTGACGAAGGACGCCAAGGCTTCCAAAATCCTCCAGCTCTATGATTCGATGCGGACAGCCTGTGAGCGGTACTACATTGACATGGGCTCCCTCCCCATCGAGTACTCGGGTTCCAGCTACAACTCTGCCAGCTACCATCTCCTCTCCCTGACCCAGTCCAGTTCCAACTGGAAGGGGCCGTACATCGACCATCCCTTGTCGACAGGGGACAACCCCTTCGACTCCACCGTCTACCTCTATAACTCGATTGGATCCCACGCCTCGAACGGCTTCGATCTCAATGGCGATGGGACGGACGATGCCACCGGAACGGGGAATTACCTGGTCCTCTGGGGGATCCCCTCGGACACGGCCCAATTCGTGGATTCGGCGCTGGACAAGGGCAACCTCGGTTCCGACTGGAAGACCTCCGGCCGGGTCGAATACGTGAGTTCGGAAAAGAAACTCGCCATCCTCATCCTGGACGCATAAGCCTGAGGGCCACGAGGACTCGGATCCTTTGGGCTGGAGGCATGCCTCGAAGGAGGTTTGAGGCTATCCTCCCTGCATGTGGATGATCACCGCGGGGCCGACCCGGGAATACCTGGACGACGTTCGATTCCTCTCCAACGCCTCCTCCGGGCGGATGGCGTATTGCCTGGCCGAAGCGGCAAGAGAGCGGGGGGCCGAGGTCGTCCTCGTCAGCGGTCCGGTTTCTCTCCAAGCTCCCAAGGGGGTGGAGCTTGTGCCTGTGGTCTCGGCCGAGGAGATGTTGGCGGCCGGTCGGGGAGTCCTCGAAAAGCGCGAGGCGGAGGTTCTCCTCGGGGTGGCGGCGGTTTGCGATTTCCGTCCCAGGTCCCGGATCCTCGGCAAACCCCCCAAGGAACGGGGGAGCTTCGAGCTGGAGCTTGTGGAGAACCCTGATGTTCTCTCCTCCCTGGTCGCCCTGGGGAGGTCCCGGCTCAACTTGGGCTTCGCCCTCGAAGACTTCGAGGGCGCCGGCGGACCCAGTTTTGAGCGGGCAGTCCAGCGTGCCCGTATCAAGCTTTATAGAAAGGGGTTAGATGCGATTATTCTGAACCCCATTCCCCAGATGGAGGCGGAGGCGGGGACGGCGTACTGGGTCACCCAGGAGGGGGAGCCACGCTTCCTCGGTGCGGGCCCCAAGCCGGAATTGGCGGGCCGGATCGTCGAGGCCGTTTTTTCGCTGACACGAGGATAACCCCGAAGTCCCTGTTTCAAGGGGTCTTCGCCCGTTATCATGCGCCCTGCCTGTATGGACGGACCTCCGGCCTCTTGGCCGGCCGGAGTTTTCCAGGGAAGCAGGCGGCGGTGACCACAATGGTTCCTGGGAGGGAGCTTCGATGCCAAAGGCGGAACGAAAAGGGCGGAAGGCTGCTCGCGCGGCGAGGGGGGGCTCCGGAACCAGGGAGGAGGGACCGTTCCGGGACCGATTCCGCGAGAGCCTCGGCATTCTTCTGATCGGCCTGTCCCTGTTTCTCGTCGTCTCCGGGATGAGTTACCGCTTTGGAAGCAGCCAGGATCCGCTGCTCTCCGGCGCCAGCGAGAACTGGGGAGGGTACGTCGGGCATTTCCTTGGGGGCTTTTTCATGCAGGCTTTCGGGCTGGCGAGCTTTATCGCATTTGCCTTTGTCCTCTTCTGGGGGTTGCTCCTGCTCCTGGGCAAACCTCTTCAGCACATCTGGCCCAGGGTCTTCGGCGTCCTCGCCCTGGTTCTGGTGTTTTGCATTTTTCTCTCGGGACCGGGTCCCGACCCAAGCGGGATCCGGATGGTGACTCCCCATGGAGCGGGTGGGATCCTGGGTGCCTTTCTCTCGCCCAGGTTGCATCAGAGTTTCGGCTGGTTCGGGACCTGGTTGCTCCTTGCCCTTACTGGTTCCATCGCGTTTTTCATTGCGACGGATTGGGCCTTGACCCAGGTTTTCGCCGACCTCAGGGCGTTCGCGGGGAAGGAGCGCCCGGAAGGGGGAGCCTTCCACAAGCTTCGCTTGGCCTTTGCGGGCAAGATCGGTGGGGTTGTGGAACGGATGAGGGCGGGTTCCAAGGCTGGAGAGGCCAAGGTCGAGGAGAGCGGGATTGGGGAGGCCGAGGTTGGGGAAGCCGAGGTGGAGGATCGAGAGTCCATGCCTGAAGAGGCGCGGCTGGAGGTGGAGGAGAGCGAGGAGGCTGCGCCTGAGCCGCGAAGAAGGCGCCGCCGCCGGAGAACCATCGAAGCCGAGCAGCCGGTAGGGGGGGAACTCCTGGAACAAGGGCTGGTGGCGAGCGAGGAAGTTCCCGAGGAGGCCCAGGGCGATGAGCCGGTCCAGCAAGAGGCGAGGAAGGGAAGAACTCCGAAAAAGGACCTTCCGATTCAGATCTCGGGGCAAAGCAAAAAGCGGAGACGTAGGCGGAAAAAGACCGCGCGCAAACCGAGGGATGGGTGGATCTTTCCTCCTCTGGATCTCTTGGATCCCGAGGACCCCACAGATTCGGGTGTCAGTCAGGACCTTCTGCGCGCTTCGGCCGAGGCCATCGAGCGTCGACTCGCGAGCCACAGGGTGGAGGCCAAGGTGGTGGCTATTTCGTCGGGTCCGGCGGTTACAGTGTTCGAATTGGAATTGGGTGAGGGGCAGCGGGTCGGCTCGATGACCAAGTTCGCCCCTGATCTGGCGGCCGCCCTCAAGGCCATCTCCATCCGGATCGTGGCCCCGATTCCGGGCAAACACACCGTCGGAGTCGAAGTCCCCAACCCCACGAGGCGGATCGTCCGCCTTCGCGAACTGTTGGAGGAGAACAGCGATAAAAAAGACAGGTTTCGCGTTCCCCTCTTTTTGGGTTGCGATGTGGCGGGCCACTCCATGGTCGAGGATCTCGCCGCCATGCCCCATCTCCTGATCGCCGGCGCCACGGGATCGGGCAAGTCGGTCTGCATCAACTCCATTCTGCTTTCCATCCTGATGACACGCACCCCGGATGAGGTTCGACTCATCCTGATCGATCCCAAGATGGTGGAGCTGCAGAACTACGCCAAGATTCCGCACCTGATGTGCCCCGTGGTTTCCAACATGAAACGGGCCTCCTCGGTCCTCTCCTGGGTGGTCGAAAAGATGGAGCAACGCTACGCCCTCCTCTCGGCCGTAGGGGTGCGCAATCTCGCAAGTTACAATGCTCTGGGCGAAGACAAGCTCAAGGAACTCCTCGGCTCCAGCTACGACCCGGAGACGACTCCTGTCCACCTCCCCAGCATCGTGGTGGTGATCGATGAATTCGCGGACCTGATGGCCGTGGCTGCAAGCGATGTGGAACTCTCGATTCAGCGCCTCGCGCAAAAATCCCGGGCAGTGGGGATCCACGTGATCCTGGCGACCCAGAGGCCGTCCCGGGATGTGATCACGGGTCTCATCAAGGCCAACCTGCCAACGCGCATCGCCTTCAAGGTGAGTTCCAAGACGGATTCGCGCGTGGTGCTGGACGCGAACGGAGCCGAGCAGCTCCTGGGGAACGGGGACATGCTCTACATCCCGCCCCGGACGAGCACTCTTGTCCGGGCGCAGGGAGCGTTCATCGGCGACGAGGAGATCTTCCAGGTGGTCCAGTTCCTCGTGCAGCAGGGAGGCGAGCCGGAATACGAGCGTTCCCTCGTGCAGGAGCCCTCGGGCAAAGGGCGCGGAGCTGCCGACCAGGACGAGTTGTATTTGGACGCGGTGCGGACGGTCCTCGAGGAGCAGCGGGGGAGTGCGACTCTCCTTCAGCGTAAGCTGGGAATCGGCTACACCCGGGCGAGCCGGCTGATCGAGCTGATGGCGGAGGATGGGATCGTAGGAGACTTCCAAGGCTCCAAGTCCCGCCAGGTTTTGTTGAACCTCGAACAGTGGGAGGCGCAACAGGCGGGCGAGGATGAGGAGGACGAATACGAGGAGGAAGAGGATTACGAAGGAGGGGAGATCGAGGAAGCCTTGGAAGAAGAGGGGGAGGAGGAAGGCGAGGACGAGGTGGAAAGCGAGGACGCTCCCTGGGAAGAGGATCAGGACCTCGAGGAGGGGGATGGGGAAGCCGATCTGGACGAGGATGACGAGGAAGAAGAGGAGGAAGAGCGATGACGCGTGAATGGATCCTTCAACCTGGAACCTCCCGCAAAGGCGGGATCCTCGGAGGCCTCATCTCTCTCTCCCTGGTGGCCCTTGGGCTCTTTGTGGTGGTTGGTTTGGTTCAGAGCCGATTCGCCTTGGGGGGATCGGCGGCTCTTTCGGACATTGGTGGCCTCGCCGGCTTCTTTCAGGGGGGCTTTGGTTGGATCCCTTCCTTCTATTTCGCGATTCTTCTCTTGATCTGGGGAGGCTTCTCCTTTGTGGAAGGGGAACTCTCCAATCCTCTCAAGAGGATCCTCGCCTCGGTCTGTTTCATGTTTTTCTTTGCGGGGCTCGTGGGAAGCCTGGGAGGAGATGGGGGGAGCATGGGAAAGGGGGCGAGCGCGAGCATGGGAGCCTTGATCGGCAAAGTCCCAAGCGCTGTGTTTTTCGCGGCTCTGACGCTTCTCGGGCTTTTCCTGGCAACCGATTGGTTCTTCTACAAGGGCTTTAAGCGTTTTTTGATCCCAGGAGATCTGCTCGTCCGGGAGGACATGGGCCTCGAAGGGGAAGAGGAGCGGCTCCTCTTGGGGATGGGACCGGGAGTCGGGCAAAGTGCGGGGAAGGAGGCCGAAGCGGAAAACGATGCTCCTCCCGCAAAGCCCCTCACGAGGAGAGCCGAGAAGAGGATCGAGAAAAGAGTCGAGAAAAGGGGCGAGAAGAATCCCGAGAGGGAGCTTGGGACCGAACGCTCCATTCGGAGCGCGGAGCCCGCCGGGAGGAGCGTCGAAAAGCTTGGGGAGGCTGCGCCTGCGCAGCCAGCAGATCCTGTTGAAGTGCGCTTGGACCGGGTCCTTCAACAGGCCAGGACCGACCTCGACGAAGAGCCGGCGGAGGTCTTTGTCTTCCATGACGAGGCGGAGGACGAGCCTGAAGACTTGCCGGACGATCTCTTCTCTACTCTCGAAAACGAGTCTCTCCTCGAGGCCGCCGGGAAGGCCCTGGACAAGATCCTCGAAGAGGAGGCTCCACGCTTCCGGCAGACCACTCTCGAGGACATGAACGAGGTCGTCCTGGAGCCTCAGCCAAGGGTACAGCCTAGGCCGGTGGAGGATGCCGCTCCCAAGGCTGAACAAGGGGCGACCGGGCGGGAGGGTCCCGCGAAGGAGGATGGGCAAAAGGCCGCGCCTTCTGCCGAGACCTCGTCCGATCCCAAAATCGAGATCTACAAAGCTCATGACGCCACGTCCAGCAAGGACAGTGTTCCTAGTCAGGCCCTCCTTTTCCCCGAGTCCCCCCCCGATCCCCAGTCCATCCACAGGGCGGCTCAGATTCTCCTTACTTCCAGGCGGCCGGTTCCCAGTCTTTTGCAGCGGAGGATGGGGATCAGCCTGGCGGAGGCCCGGGAGATCTTCGCCAGGCTTCAAGAGCTTGGTGCCCTCGCCGAACCACAGGGGCGCGGTCCCTGGGAGCCTTTGATGACCCTCCCGGAGTGGGAGGAAGTAAAGCGCCTCGAATTGGGTGAGACCCCTCAGCTTTGAACCGACGAGCAAGAATGAGCCTGGACACCGATGCGGTAAAAGTCTGTTTGGTGAGTCTCGGATGTCCGAAAAACCTCGTGGACAGCGAGGTTCTTCTTGGGGCGGCCGCCGAGGACGGGATCCTTGTCGCCCGAGACCCGGAGGATGCGGATGTAGCCATCGTCAACACCTGCGGCTTTATCGACTCCGCCAAAGAAGAGTCCATCCAGACCATTCTCGAGATCGCCCGCCTGAAAACCGAAGGAAATCTGAAGGGTCTGGTCGTGGTCGGTTGTCTCTCCCAGCGTTATGGGGACGAACTGCGGAGGGACCTCCCCGAAGTGGACGCGATCCTGGGGCTATCCGACTACTCCAAAGTCCCCGCCCTGATCAAGCATCTGGCCAAGGGGGGGGACGCCCGCTTTGTCATGGATACTCGGGGAGGCAAGCCCAAAACCAAGGACTCCGATCGCAGGCGGCTCCTGTTGACCCCCAGGAGCTATGCCTACTTGAGGATCGGGGAGGGATGTGACCATTCTTGCTCCTTTTGCGCCATTCCCCTGATCCGGGGAAAACAGCGGAGCAAACCCATCGAGGTCCTCGTGGAAGAAGCCCAGGGTCTCGCCGCGGGTGGAGTCCGGGAACTGGTCCTGGTGGCCGA
Source organism: Planctomycetota bacterium (assembly GCA_011321845.1). Taxonomy (GTDB): domain Bacteria; phylum Planctomycetota; class UBA1135; order UBA1135; genus HyVt-539. Next base: position 71,014 of record DROQ01000081.1, read on the forward strand.
GGATTCCACTGCCTACGGGATGGACTGGGCGGACAACAAGCGGATGCTGGCGCCACTGCTGGAAGCGCTCAGCCAGGTCGCAGGCATAGAATGGATCCGGGTGCTCTATGCCTACCCTCACACGGTTCGCCCCGCTGTTACGGAGCAGCTCCGCGAGAACCCCAAAGTGCTTCCCTATCTCGATATTCCCATCCAGCACATTTCCTCGCCCATGCTCCGGGCGATGAAGCGGGGCGTTTCCTCTTCGCAGGTTCGAAGGGTTCTGGACCGACTCAGGGAGGAGGTCCCTGGGATTGCCATCCGGACGACCTTTATCGTGGGGTTTCCCGGGGAGACCCATGAGGATTTCGAAGAACTTTTGCAGCTTACGAAGGATTTTCGCTTTGAGCGTTTGGGGGTCTTTCCCTTCTCCAGGGAGGAGGGGACCTCCTCCTATGCCATGCCTGGCGAGGTCGATCCATCCCTGGTCGAGGAACGCATCGCCGCGATCATGGAGGCATCGAGAGCCGTGATCGAAGAGCGCAACCGTGGTTTGGTGGGGAGCCGGACCAGAGTCCTGATCGACGGAGCCCTGGATGAGGAGCGTCTCGCCCGCCTGGGATGGACGGAGGGGAGCGTGGGGCGGACTTATGCAGATGCCCCCGAGATCGATTGCGAAGTTTATTTCCCCGACTCCCTGGCCTCAGGGACCTTCGTCGAGGGGGAAATTGTGGGATCCAGCGGCTACGATCTACTGGCTCGGCCCCGCTTGGAAACCACATGACCATCCCGAACATCATTACACTCGCGAGACTGGCGCTTACGATCGTCGGGCTTGTATTCCTCGCGCGCTGGCCCCTCCAGGGGGAGTCTCCGGGGCTCCAGGGTTTCGAGGTATGGTTCCCCTTTTCCCTTTTCTTGTTCGCGGCCGTCACCGATTTCGTGGACGGTTACTTGGCCCGGTCCTTGGGCCAGGTCTCGGTTCTTGGGCGCATCCTGGATCCCTTGGCCGACAAGATCTTGATCGCGGGTGGGTTGATCTTGTTGATTCCCCATTCCTTCCGGATTCCCAGTCTTCTTCCGCCCTGGCTGGTGGTCATCGTTGTTTCCCGGGAGATCCTGGTCTCCAGCATCCGTGGGATCATCGAGTCCAAAGGAAAGAGCTTTGCGGCCGACGGTTGGGGGAAATGGAAAATGGCCTCCCAATGCGTCTATCTCGAGGCACTCATGGCCTACATCGGAGGATGGGCTTGGTGCGGCCCCATCGCAGGGGTCTTTCTCTGGATCGTCCTGGCGCTCACGACTCTCTCTGCCCTGAACTATTTTAAAAAGGCTTATCATGTCCTCCTTCATTGACCGCCTGCGGGGTCCGGGAGACTGGACGCGCCTCCTCATCCTCTCCTTCGGTGGTTTGGGCCTGGCCCCCATCGCTTCGGGGACCTTTGGGACTCTGGGGGGGATCGTCCTCGCTGTTCCCGCGGTCTACCTTCCTTTATTTCCCTACTGGGTTTGGCTGTTCCTCCTCTCCCTTCTTTGCCTGGCCCTGGGGGTCGCCCTCGGTCCCTGGGCTGAAGGCTTTTTCGGACTCAAGGATCCGGGAGCCATCGTGATTGACGAGGTTGCGGGGTACCTGATCACGGTCATGGTCTTCGCCTTGGGAACAGGGCGGTACCTGGACTGGCAGGGGCATCTCGCGGCCTTCCTCCTGTTCCGTGCGGCAGACATCCTCAAACCTCCTCCTGGAAGAACGTTGGAGGGCCTCCCTGGAGGGTGGGGGGTCATGTTGGATGACATGGCGGTAGCCTTCTACTCCGGAGCGGCCCTCTTGGTGGGAGGATTGCTTGGATGGCTGTAAAGAGGGGCGCCACCAAGCGGGGGGGAGCCCGGCGGGAAATGGGGCTGGGGGCGAGGATCGCTCTCTTCGTCGGAGGGACGGTCTCCCTCCTCTTCGTGCTCATTCTCATGATTCTGCTTTCCAAGGTGCGGGGGAGCTTGGAGTCCGAGGTCAGGGAAAAGGGCATTCTCGCCTCCGAAGCCCTGGCCGATGGAGGCAAGGCTGCCTGGATCGGGGCGAGCGGCAAGGCCGCCGCCGGTTCCGCCAAGCGGCTTTCCGCCCTGGTCCAGGCATCGGGGGGGACGATCCTCAACGCCTACATCGAACTGCCATCGGGCAAGGTCCTCAGCAGCGTCTACAAAGTGGAGGGCTTGGATCTCTTGGGTTCCGCCAGCCAGATGGGGCGGACCGAGGTTCGCCTTGGTGTGTATCGCAGCGGGAATTTCAGGGCTAGAGTCCACCGCTTCCGAACCCCGATCCTCGGACCTCGGGGAGAGACTGTCGCCAAGGCCTGCATCCTCCTTTCGGAGGAGACGATTGCCAATGGGGTCGCCTCCGTTCGCAACGCCTTCCTCGGTTTGGGACTCTTGCTCGTTCTGGCGGTCCTCGGAGTCAGTTTCTTCCTGGGGAACCAAGTGACGAAACCCATTCGAGAGCTGGCCCAGGCCGTGGGGCGGATCAATCGTGGAAACCTGCGTTACAGGGCTCCCGACAAAATGGGGGGGGACGAAGTGCAGCGTCTGGCTCTGGCCCTGGAGGGAATGGTGGACGAGCTGCGGGCCGGTGCGGACGTCGGGCGACAATTGGCTGAAAAGGAGCGCGAAGAGGAGGTCTTGGCGGAGTTGCGGGACGCACTCCTTCCCAAGGAGCTTCCCCAGGTGCCGGGATTCGAGATCGAAGCCTGCCTTGAATCCGGCAAGGGGGGAGCGGTGGACTTTTATGATTCCATTCCCCTCGAGGGGGGTAGGGTGGCCCTTGTGGTGGTCTCGACCTCGGGCAAGGGGGCCCTCGGTGTCTTGATTGCGGGGATGGCTCAGGCCTATTTGCGGGCCTTCCTCGAAGAGGGGGTTCCCGCGGGCGAAACACTCAAAAAGACCAATCGCAAACTCGCTGGAGTGATGCGGAAGGGAATGTACGCGACCGCCCAGGTGGCTGTCCTGGATCCGGTGGAAAGTCGGGCGATGGTCTATATCGCCGGCCACAGGGCTCCCTTCTTCGCTTGCCGAGCCGGGGAGATCTCCGTTGTGCATGGGGAGGGCTTGGCCCTGGGTTTGGACGAGGGCAAGGTGTTCGACCAGAGGCTCGAAGAAGTGCCCGTGGACATGCCCCCCGGAACCCGGATTGTTCTCCTGACCCAGGGGGCTTATGCCTTTGCGGGGGAGGAGGGCCTCAAGTTCGGGAGAGAGTCCTTTCAAGAACTTGTTCGCAGGCACGCTCCAAAAAACAGTGCGGTTTTCCTCTCTTTGGTCTTTGGCTCCTTGGATGAGTTCCTGGGAGAAGCCCAGAGGGCTTCGGATGCGACGGTAGTGACGGCGAAAAGGATGGTGTGAAGATGGAGGGGGAAAGAGGCCCAAGCAAGGATGGCTCCCAGGAGGACTATGGGATCAAGGCCTTCCAGGCCCGGATCGAGGCAATCTACTTGGAGAGAGATTCCAAGCGGGGTTTGCAAGGTTCCACGCTCTGGTTCCTCGAGGAGGTCGGAGAGCTGATCCGGGCCTTGCGACGAGGCGAGAGGGAGAACCTCGAAGAGGAGTTCGCCGATGTCTTTGCCTGGCTGGCCTCCCTCGCCTCGATCCAGGGGGTGGACCTCGCGAGCGTGGTCCGCGAGAAATATGGTGAGGGTTGCCCCCGGTGCAAGGAGACTCCTTGTGGGTGCCCGCGATAAGGGGCGCTATGTCGAAGTCGCCCTGAACATTCCTGTTTTTCGGGAGTTTACATACTCCATCCCGGAGGAGCTGCAGGGCCGGCTGGCGCTTGGATCCCAGGTGACGGTGTGGTTCCACGGGCGCAGGACCAAGGGCTTTGTCGTCCGATTCCTGGAGCACACGGATGTTCCCAAGGAGCGCATCCGAGGCATCCTGGCTTTCGATCCCCACCTTCCACCCCTGCCTCCCAGGCTCCTGCTCTTTGCCAAGCGTCTTGCGGAGACCTACGCCTGCTCCTGGGGAGCGGCGCTCGAGGCTGCCCTCCCCGGCTCGCTCAAACGGAAGAACGTGAGAACGGTCCAGGGGGTGGATCTTGTGATGACCCAGGATGAGGCCCTGGAACTCTCCGAAGAGCTGGAGGAGAAGAGGGAGAAGCAAGCGAGGATCCTCCGACACCTCCTCGAGCTCTGTCCCCCCGTTCCTCTGAGAACCCTGTTGCAGCGGTGCGGGGTCTCCAAGAGCCCAGTGGATACTTTGGTGCGCCAGGGAGTCCTCAAGATGGTGCGCCTCCCCCTGGAGGACGAATTCCTCGAGCAGTCCAAGCGAGAGGTGGCCCCCAGGCATGAGCTGAGCGAGGCTCAGGAGCGAGCCGTCGACAAGGTCCTCGCCTCGGTGGCATGTGGGGAGAACCGGACCTTTTTGCTGCACGGGGTGACGGGAAGCGGCAAGACCGAGGTCTACCTCCGGATCCTCGAGGAGGTTCGCGAAAAAGGGCGGGGCGCGATCATTCTCGTCCCTGAGATCTCCTTGACACCCCAAACCTGTGGCCGTTTTCTCTCCCGTTTCCCCGATGTCGCTGTTTTGCACAGTTCCCTGACGGACGCGACGAGGGCGCGGCAATGGCTGCGGGTCGCCCGCGGGGACGCCCGCATCGTGGTGGGGGCCCGCTCCGCCCTCTTCGCTCCGGTAAAGGACCTGGGGCTGATCGTCGTGGACGAGGAGCACGAGAGCAGCTTTAAGCAGCAACAGGTTCCCCGCTACCACGCGCGCGAGATGGCTGTGTTGCGGGGAGAACTCGAAAACGCGGTGGTGGTCCTGGGTTCCGCGACCCCCAGTCTCGAATCCTGGCAGAGGGCCCAGGATGGTTTCTATGAACTGGTGGAACTTCCCAAGAGGGTCGGAGGGGGGAGGATGCCCCGGGTCCTGGTGGAGGACATGCGGAGGGAGAAACCCTACAAGGGCCGCCCCCCCGTGATCTCCAAGCGGCTCGAGATCCTGATGAGCGAACGGTTGCGGGTGCGTGAGCAGGTCCTCTTGTTCCTGAATCGGCGGGGGTATTCCCCCGTTCTCTTTTGCAACCTCTGTGGGGAGACTCTGCAGTGCCCCAACTGCGAGGTGTCCATGACCTGGCACTCGGCGCGGGGGCGCCTGGTTTGCCATTACTGCATGCGCGAGATGCGCCATCCCGATGTTTGCCCCACCTGCAAGGCTTCGCGTCCTGTGACCCTGGGGGCGGGGACGGAGCGAGTGGAGGACTGGGTGCGTAGAAGGTTCCCCGAGGCCGTCGTCGCGCGGATGGATTCGGATACGATGGCGCGGCGGGAAATGTACGAAAAGGTCCTGGGGGCTTTCCGGGAGCGGCAGATCGACATTTTGATCGGAACGCAGATGATCGCCAAAGGTTTGGATTTCCCCGACGTGACCCTGGTGGGGGTCGTCGCCGCGGATGTCGGTCTTTTTCAACCGGATTTCCGGGCGAGCGAGCGGACCTTTCAGCTTCTGGCCCAGGTCGCCGGGCGAGCCGGCCGGGGAGAGAAAGAAGGGCTCGTCCTCTTTCAAACAATGAATCCGGCCAGCCCAGCCATCGAGAAGGCGAGCCGGATGGATTATCGTGGCTTTGTGGAGGAGGAACGGACCCATCGGAGGATGCTTTTCTATCCTCCCTTCTCTCGCCTCGTTCGAATCATTGTGGAGTCCCTGGATGCACAGGAGGGGAGGAAGAGGATCGATGCCCTGACCGGAGAGCTGAGGGCTCTCCAACCCTCTGAGGACTTCGATGTGCTTGGACCCGCAGTCGCTCCCCTTGCCCGAATCCGCAACCGCTACCGTTTTCACTCCCTCGTCAAGTGTCGGACCCAGGAGTCCTTCGTAGAGATCCGAAGAAGGCTCGCTCCCTTTGAGGCGAAGAAAACGAGGAAGCTTCGTTTCCTCATCGACGTCGACCCTGTCTCCATGCTCTGAAAAGGAGTTCGTGTGCTTCCTCTCATCCCAGGCCGGCAAGCCTGCATGGGGGTCGCAGGGCGAGAGATCTAAGATGCTTATTTATTGCCACTTAGGGCGTTTTGCAAAGAATTATCAAGGCAGGGTATTCGAAATTCGAACAAACTGCTGAGATTCCTCCTTGTCTTTGGGTTGCCTGTTGCAACTGGCCGAGAATGTCATAGTCTTCCTCTGTGTTGATAAGGCAGCTTCGGCTGTCGAGTTGACACTCTCCTCTGGAGAATGCCTTATGGCATAAAGCGAACTTGGGTGGGCCAGCAAGCTTGTCTTGCTGGTACATTTTGAAGCTTCGGCTTCCGTGGGTTCTTGGGTGCCCACGTAAAAGGGACCCCTTTTAGCATGGGTGCTGGGGTCCCAACCTCCTTTCTGAAAGTCGATCCCCTTCGGGGGTGAAACTTTCGAACCCGTCATAGAGATGGGTGCCTATGACGGTTTGGGATGCTCTGTGAGCATGGGCACAGACATCCCGGGCTGTTCCGGTAAGCATGGGTACCGGGCAGCCACACTTACTTGATGAAGGTCTCGTCCCCTCGGGGGTGAGACCTTCATGCTTGTACCCCCCGTGCCGCACTCCGCTGCACCGCACCCCCTGGCTTTCCTCTCCGTTGCGTTCTTCTCTGGCCCTGCCCCTTCAGTACTCGTCCGAGTGATAAGGAATCTTTAGGACTTATATTGCCCCATTTCGCCCGGTCCTTTTCATTTCCTGCTCCGGTGGATGGAAAAAAGCACCCAGACCCCAAAGACCAGGCTCAGGAGGAAGGCCGAAAAACCTAGAAAGCGTGTGGAAAGACCGATTCCCCCCTGCCCGAAGGCAGCCAGGATGGAGGTCCCTACGATCATCGCGGCCAGGATGATTCCGATCGTGACGCGGTTGGAAGCTTCGCTGAGTCCCCTTGTCAACCGGGTCAAATCCTCCGACTGGATGTGGAGGCGGAGCCTTCCTCTTTTCGCGGCTTTGATCAGGCTGCGCAAGTCCTCCGGGAGCCCCGTAAGGAGGTCCAGGGCGGCTTTGCCCCGGGCGAGGGTGCTCTTCTTCAGCTCTTCGGGGGAGAAGCGTTTTTGCATGGCCCTCTCCAAAAAGGGCCGGGCAACGGGGATGATCTGGAATTCGGGGTTCATGCTTCGGCCCAGACCTTCCAGGGTGAGGAGTACCTTGAAGAACATGGAGAGGTCGGGGGGCAGGCTCAGGTTGTGGTCCCGGAGGATCTGCAGGAGGTCGCCGAGCATCTCGGCGAAGTGAAGATCCTTGAGGGGGCGCCCCTTCCAGGTATCGAGGAAGCCTTCGATGTCCGGGATCAGTTTTTCGGGTTCCACGGCCTCCTCGTCGGCCCAGTCCACGAGGGTTTCGGCTACAAGGGGGCTGTCGGAGGAAACGAGCCCGAAGAGAAAGTCGACGATTTCTCTTCGCCTGGCTTCCGAGAGCCTCCCCACCATGCCGAAGTCGATGAGAGCGATCCGGTTCCCTTGGAGGTAGAACACGTTCCCTCCATGAGGGTCCGCGTGAAAGAGACCGATCTCCAGGATCATCTTGAGGACCGCTCGGGCGCCTATCCTGGCCATCTTGGGCAGATCCAATCCCGCTTCCCGAGCCTTTTCGACCTGGCGGCCGGGAATCCCATGGATCCTCTCCTGCACGTTCAGGCAGGGGCCGCTCCACTCCATGTGGAACTCGGGAATCAGGATGCCCCGCATCCCTCCCAGGCCCTTTCGGATTCTCAGGGCGTTTTCCGCCTCTCGTCCCAGGTCCAGCTCCGAGCGCAGCGAACGTTCGAACTGGCGCAGGACCTCTTTGGGATGGAAGGGTCGCAGCTCGGGGATTTCTTCGTAAGTGAGTTGGGCGAGATGTCGGAGCAACCGGAGGTCCGCTTCGATCGTCTTTTTGATCCCGGGCCTTCGGATCTTCAGGACCACCTCGCTCCCATCCTGGAGGGTTGCGGCGTGGACTTGGGCGATGGACCCGGCCGCGAGAGGATTCTTGTCAATGGTGGAAAAAACCTCCGAGGGCGCTCTCCCCAGTTCCTCTCTCAACGTTTCTTCCAGGGCTTCGAATGGGAGGGGCTCCACCTGGTCCTGGAGTTTTTCGAAGGCCTGGATCCATTCCGGTGGAAGCAGCTCCACGCGTGAAGAGAGGACCTGGCCCAGCTTGACGAAGGTCGGTCCCAGTTCTTCGAAGGCGCGGCAGACCCGTTCCGGGGCGCTCATTTTGGCGATGTCGGCGAGGCTTTCTTTTTTCAGCATCTTCCCCGCTTTTTCGAGGGCTTTGATCAGCCCAAGTCTTTGGACAAGGCTTCCAAACCCATAGCGCAGGAGGACTTTGCCGATTTCTTCGAGTCGGCCCAGATCGCGGGTTGAAGAGAGGATCTTCCAGAGCATCGGGTTTCCTTTTGAAGCCTAAGAGCCTGTCGGACTTACCCATCAAACCTTAGCCTTTATTTTCCCTCCCACCAGCGCGCTCCCTTTCCCCCCCCCCCCCCCCCCCC
>DROQ01000082.1 GCA_011321845.1 Planctomycetota bacterium
CCCCGCCTGGATCTTCTGGAAGCTCCGCCTCCCCCGCAGCCTCGCCGCCGCCCTGGCCGGCGCCGGCCTCTCCGCCGCGGGCATGGGCTTCCAAGCCCTCTTCCGCAACCCCCTCGCCACCCCCTTCACCCTCGGAGTCGCCAGCGGCGCCTCCCTCGGGGCGGCCCTCTACTACAAGTTCGGCATCGCCTTCTCCCTCCTCTTCCTCTCCGGCACGACCCTCGCCGCCCTGGCCGGCGCCCTCCTCGCCGTCCTCGTCGTCTACAAGATCGCCAACCTCCAAAAAGCCTTCGGCACCCAGACCCTCCTCCTCGCGGGGGTCGCCATCAGCCTCTTCTTCTCCAGCCTCATCCTCTTCGCCCAGTTCCTCAGCTCCTTCACCAGCTCCGTCCAGATCCTCCACTGGCTCATGGGCGGCCTCGACGTCCTCGGCTACGAGCCCGTCCTGACCCTCGCCGTCTTCGTCCTCCCCTTCCTCCTGCTGCTCCTCCTCCGCAGCCGCGAGCTGGACCTCATGACCACCGGCGAAGACCTCGCCCAGAGCCGGGGAGTCGAGGTCGTCCGCGCCAAGAAGCTCCTCTTCTTCGCCAACTCCGCCATGGTCGGCGGCATCGTCTCCATCACCGGCCCCATCGGTTTCGTCGGCCTCATCGGCCCCCACCTCGCGAGGCTCCTGGTCTCCCCCAGCCACCGCTACCTCGCCCCCGCCGCCATGCTCCTGGGCGCCAGCCTCCTCGTCCTCTGCGACACCCTCGCCCGCAGCCTCATCGCCCCCGCCGAGCTGCCCGTCGGCATCCTCACCGCGCTGCTGGGGGGCCCCTTCTTCCTCTGGCTCCTCGTGAGCCGAAGAACCCTCCGCTAGCCAGGAACAAGGCACCCAGCAGCGCCCCCCCACCCAGGCCCAGACACCAACCAAAGCCTCTCGGCCAGTACCGGAGTTCCACCCGATGCTCTCCCGCCGGAAGCGGCAACCCCAAAAAGACCCCGTCCAAGGCCACCAGCGCGGCCTCCTCCCCATCCACCCAGGCCCGCCAACCCGGATAGGCCACCATCCCCAGGTGCAGCACCGACGCCTCCCCGCCGGCGTCCACCCTTCCCCCCAGCGCCGCCTCGCCCACCCGCTCCAGCCTCACCTCCCGCACCGCCCCCAAGGGCCGCGGGTAATGCGGGACACCCTTTTTCCGGCCCAGCCTCCGCGCCGGCAGCAGAAAAAACCGCCCCTGGGCGCCCGGCAGCTCATAGAGCCGCACAGGGCCAAAGCGCCCCACCCGCTTCCAAGGCCCAGTAACCTCCTTCGAATGCTCCCCGAGGAGGAGCCAGCGGAGGTTCGTCTTTCGAAAGAAATCGTTCCTCGCCTGCATCCCGAAAAACAAGCGATCCGTCTTCCAGGTCGCCAGGTCCCGGCTGGCCAACTGGAAGTAGGCCTCATGTCGTTGCGGCTGAAAACCCTGGAGGCTTTCCATCCCAAGACAAGGATAAGCCCCCATCCAAATCCCCCCCATCGCGCTCTGGTCCGCCAGCACCCGCCAGGGTCCGGCCTCCCCCGCCATCCGCCCCTTCAGCTCGCGAAACCATGGGGACTTCACCACGTTTTTGACCGTCCGGGGAGGCCCTGGATACTGCACGAACTCGAGCAGACTCCCCGTGCCCACCAGATCCAAGATCCCCAACACCACCAATAGCGGGAGGGGCCTCTTCAGGCGCGTCAGAACGAAAAAAGCCCCCAAAAAGACAGGGATCCAAAGCAGGATCTTCTCCCAGTGCGAGGGCGCTCCCAAGCCGAGAGTCAAGGGAACCATCAAGAGAAGAAGGCCAGCGAACAGCAGAGCCCGGCGCGCCAGCCGCTCGCGGGGAACTCCCCTCGCGAAGCCCATCGCCGCCAGAACGCTGGCAAAAAACGCCCCCTGCGTCACAAAACTCTCTCCACGAAACAGAGAGCCAAGAACCGGAATCCCATGAAGGGGTTTCAAGAACAGATTCGCCCAGGGGGAGATCCCAAAGAGCAGCGCGAGGACCAGAGCCAGGCTGAAAAAGGGTCTCCGAAGGCCGAACGCGCTTCCCAAAAACAGGAGCGCGAGAAACCCTGGATAAAGATAAGAAGAAGAAGGGTCCCCCCGCCCCAAAAACCTCCCAAGCGACCCCATGTGCCGAAGCGCCTGGGGAGCGAGGAGGGTCTCGAGGGCTTCCGGGTAGAGCCCCTGGTGAAAACTGAGGGGAGGTCCCGTCCCCAAGTCTTGAAGGATGGGGAGGAGAAGCGGAAGGCTGAGCCCGAGAAAAAGGAGGGCCGCGAGGCCCAGCCTCTTCAACGCCCCCCAAGCTCCCTCCCTCGCCTTTCCCAACAAGGCCAGGACATAGAGCCCCAGGAAGAGCCCCATGGTCGCGAACTCGGGGAGGAAACCCGCGTGGAAGGAGGCCCCGAGGCAGAGCGCCAGGAGGGCCGGCTCCCGTAAGCCACGCCCGCGCACCGTCCCCAGGGCAAAGGCGTAGGCCCAAGGCATCCAAGCGATCGTCTCCACCAGGCCAAGGTGCTGGGTCTGGGCCAACAACCAACCCGACAAGGCGAAAAAGACGCCCCCCAACAGGGCGGACCGCGCCGGAAGCTCCAAGCGCCGCAAGAAGAAAAAGACCCCGGTCGCCCCGAAAGCGAAATGAAAAGGACCGAGAAGCTGCATCGCTTGCTGCCCAAAGCCCTTCCCCATCCAGATGAGAGGCCAGAAGAGCAGGTGGTGCACAGGATAGAAGACCGCAGCTTGGGGGTTGGAGATCAGGGGCGCCCCGCAGTATTCATGGGGGTTCCAAAGAGGGAAACGGCCCCCCTGCAACTGCTCGAAGACCTCCTTCAGCAGGGGAAAGTGATAGAGATCATAGTCAAAGGGGAAATGAGAGAGCCCCAGCAAGGGGCGCAAAAAGAAAAGATGCACCCCGAGGAAAAGAAGAAGGGCCGCCCGCCCCAGCCCGAACTCGCGAGGAAGGATCCATTCCCCCATGTCACGAAACAACTTCAAAGCACTCCTGCCCCGCATGACTCATGAGATCGAATCAAGTGAATACAAAGACCAAAGAAGTCCTTGCCTGAAGGGTCCAACGGACGGACCTTGGGAACAGGGGAGTCGTCAGGGGATTGGAGATGGTGCATCATGCGGGCTGGGCGCTGGGGGAATGAATGGTCATCGGGGAAGCGGAAAAAAGGGATCAGCTTGAGGATCCTACACATGCGCCGGTCCACAGGAATGGAGAATCTTCGGGCTTGTCCCAGGGAAATGAGTCGAGTGGCCTGATCTTCTCCTTCAAGCAATGGACGATCCATGCCTACAAAAAACCATCCGAAAAAAACCATCCGCTCCTTCTTGCCAAGAAGGTAGGCTTCCCCTCTCCTCACCGAGGACCAAAGGGAATCCAACCTAAAGATCAGCCACAGCATTCAGGGACATCTTTATGCCTTCGAAGAAGATCGGAGAATCCGAGCTCCCCCAACTCTTTCGCAAGTTTCTCGCCCTCCTGCTTTTCCTTGGATTCGGCCTCTTCTTTTTCCTCCCGACCCTGACCGGAGAAGCCAGTTTTTTCAGCACCTTTGACAACTCATCCCAAACCTACCCCTGGATCCATTTCGTCGTTCACCATCTCAAGAACCTCCAGATCCCCCTTTGGGATGCCACGACCTATTCCGGAATCAGCTTCCCGGGCGAGATGCAAACGGGTCCCTTCTATCCGGGCTACTGGCTCCTCGCGCTCTTGGTTCCCCTCCATCCCGATGGCACCCTGCCCATGGTGGCCCTCGAGATCTTCGCCATCGCCCATTTTGTTCTCGCAGGATGGTTCATGTCGCTCTTCCTGCGTGGCAACAAGTTGGGGTGGCTTCCATCCCTCCTTGGTGGAGTCCTCTTCGCCTTCGTGGGGAGCACAGCCCTCCGCGCCAACGGTCAGCTCAACATGTTCCTGGGCCTCTGTTGGCTCCCCATCCTACTCCTCTTCACCCAGCGAGCCCTCGCAGCAAAGAAGCAAGCATGGAAGACCCACTGGGTCTATGGGGCCGGGCTCGCCCTGGCGATGCCCGTTCTCGCCGGGCACATGGCCCCCACCCTCCTGGACGCCTTTGCCCTGACCCTCTTCGTCCTCTACCTCACCCTCACCTCCAGGGGCAGGATCCCCCCCCTTCGCGCTCTCATGGTTTTCGGGCTGATTGGAGTGTCATCCCTCCTCTTCGCCGCCCCTCAGCTCGCCACAGGAGTGGAGTACCTCGGCAACGCGTACCGTTGGGTTGGAGCCCCCGAAGCCGTCAAAGGAATGGACACCGTCCCTTATGAAGTCTACGGAAAGACTGCGATCCTCAAGGCTAAGGAGCTCTGGACTCTTGTTCAGCCCAGCTTGAGCGTTACCACGGAGGATGGAGGGACCCTTTTCCTCACCTTCACGGGGCTTGGCCTCGCTGTTCTGGGGATCCTCTCGAGAAAACGCCTGGCCCTCTTCTTCTTTCTTCTCGCGGTTCTCACCACTTTGATTTCACTCGGGGACCAAACCTTCATGGGTCCCATCGCCTGGCGCACCCCCATCCTCAACAAGGTCCGGCAACCAACCCGCGCCCTCTATCTCTTTGACTTCGCGACCGCGAGTCTCGCAGCCTTCGGCCTCGCCAATCTCCTCCGCCTTCTCAAAGAAAAAAGGAGAGTTGCCCTCACCCTTGGGTTGATCGCGCTTCTGGCAACAGGCTTTGAGACCTACCTCCATCGCAAGCAACTCTTCAAAACAACGCAATTGGGAGACTATCCCCCGACCGCTTACAAAAACCCTCTCATCGAAAAAGTCCAAAGCCTCTCCACCAAGGCCCACCTCCTCCACAGGGTTCATATTTACGTCGAGGCCCTCCCCCCAAACATGGGAAATATTTTCCCCATCCACAGCAGCATCGGACATCGAGCCACGTTGCCGGTCCCCTACAATGACTTCCTCGGGCAGGATTGGTCCATGGACGGGAAGATCATGGACCGACTCGGGGTCAAATGGCTCCTCACTAAAAGAGAGGAACCCAAGATGCACCTCCTCGCCAAGGATGGGGAGATCAAGCTCTATGAACGTCCCCACAGCCTCTCCGTCTTTCATTGGGAACTGGAGAACGGAGAGCGCAGAGAAGCCCAAGTCGCAAAGGTCCGCTGGGGACAGGGAGAGGTCGAGCTGGAGCTGAAGCCTCATCAGGGAGGGCCCCTCATCTTCGCCCAGGTCCCCTACCCTGGGTGGAAGGTCCGGGTGGAGGGGAAGAGCCGCCCCCTCGAAAACATCCATGACCTCAACGGAGTCCGGTTAAAAAAGGGAGAGAACCATCTCCTGTTCTACTACTCCCCCTGGTCCTTCTGGGGGACCCTGCCTCTCCCCATCCTCGCCCTCCTGCTCTGGGCTTTCCTTTTGATTCGGAGCGCCGAAAGCAGGAGGGTGACGACCTTAGCCGACTAGTTGAGCGTCAAGGTCAAGGTCTCCGAGGCGAAATCCCAGGGGTTTCCGTCCTGGACATAAGATCAGTTTCAGGAATCCCGAAAGCTACGCAATTCTACCTAAAACATGAAGAAACCGGAGGATGGCTTTCACGGTTAGGTC
>DROQ01000083.1 GCA_011321845.1 Planctomycetota bacterium
CAGCCTGTCTCGATCCAAATCCCCCGCCTTACGGTGCAGAAGGTCCGAACCACGATCACGATGCCCGATAACGGCAAACTCCTTCTGGGTGGAATGAAATCCACGCAAAAGCAGAAGTTCGAATCCGGGGTTCCCATCCTTAAGGATATCCCCTTTATCGGGTTCTTCTTCCGCAAGAAGGGGACTTATAACGCCAACAAAAAGATCCTGATTCTCCTCAGGGCTAAGATCATCATTCCGAGCGAGTCCGAGCCGGATTTCAGCGAGGAAACGCGCTAAGCCCCTTTAGCCCTCCTTTTTGCCCCCCAGGGATCAACTCTTGGTTTTTGGGGGGCCCAGGATTCCTCACCCAAGCCTTTCCAACCTTCCTTAACGGGAGAACCCGGGACTTTGAAGCGCTCGGATTCAACCCCCCAACCGTTTGGGTCGTCATGAGTCGAGGCCAGGCATCCCAATGACCCGCCTTTGAGCCCTCCCGCCCCGTCTTACTCGGGAATGTGAGTTTTAGCTGGAGGATTTCCAGGGGCTTTTCTTATCCCTGGTCTGCTGCTCCCTTCCAGAAGCCCCAGGGAGGCAAGAGGTAATTTCCAGCATTGGATGGGAAATAAGATGCTTCTTTCCGATCTCGTTCTGGCCCTCTGCTGAACCTCCGCTAGAATGTTCCGTTCCAAATCCAACACGTTCATGGCGTATTTGCGTCTTCGCCTCTCCAGCGCTCCCTTGGGAAGGCCGAATGAACAAGGTCTCAGCAGACGGGTACAGTATTTCAAGATGATTTCTCGATCCCTGCGGGTGGCTCTTCCCCTCTTTCTACTCTCATTCATCGCCTCCCCCCTCCTGGCCCAGGGGGACACGAACAAGGGGAAGGAAGCGATCCAACAAGAGGTTCGCTTTATCCGGAAACTTGCGAAGGACTGGGGCTTCGTGGATCTCGCGAAGGATGCCCTGAACCAGCTGAGGAAGGAAGCTTCCGAGTCCCTGGATGATCAGCTCCTCGCCCAACTCGAAGCGGAGATTTTATACCTTGGGGCGAAACGGATCCCCGATCTGGATCGGCGGCGCCAGGTCCTCCAGAAAGCCCTGCAAAAATTCGAGGACTACCTCGCCCAGTACGGGCGGGAAGAGGGGGCCCTCGATGTACTTTACAACCTCGGGGAGGCTTGCGAGTTTTTTGGCGAGTATCTCAGGCAGGCTCAGGAAGCCGAAAAAGACCCGGATAAACGGAAGACCCTCCAGGAGGAACTCGTCCAGGTGTACACCAAGGGGATTCAGGCTTGCAATGACCTGATGGATCGGACGGAGGAAAAGAGGGAAGAGTCTCCCAAAGATCGCCTCTATTACTATCGATCATGGCTCCGAAAAGGGGTCCTTCAGCGGGAATGGGGTCGGGTTGTTCCGCAAGATCGAACCATCAAAGTTAAAGAAGCGATCACCACTTTGGAGGACATGGTCCTCGAAATTGGCGAGGAGACCCCCTTGGGTATGATCGGACTCCTGGAAATCGCACAATGCCAGGATGTCCTCGGGGATACCGAAATGGCGATTTCCCAGTTCAGCGATACCGTTGAGATCGTCTCGGAGCGATTGAGGGATCAGGATAATCCAGTAACCCCGGCTCAGGGGATGCTTCTCTTCAACATCCTCGAGCGCGCTTACGTGAAGACGACCGAGGTTCTCCTTCGTGAAGGGAAGACCAAGGATGTTCTGAAGCACCTGGATAACTTCAAGAAAATCTCCAAAGAGTTCGAGCGCGACCCAAGCTATAGCCTGGGAGACCAAATCCTCCTCAATGGTGCCCAGGCCTTGATGGACACCGGTTCCCAACAGAACATCAGCCAGGCTCTCGAAACGGCTCGGAATGTAGCCAGACGCCACCCCACAGACTTTATCGGCCTTAAAGCAAAGGAATTGATCAAGCAGATCCTCTCGGTGGCAAGCGGGAATATCAGTGCAGAAGCCCTTTACCAGGCAGCAAGTGGGGATTTCCAGTCGGAAAAATTCCGACAGGCGATCAAAGGTTTCAAAAAGGTTCTTGTTTCTCTGAAAACCCAGGATGAGAAAAACAAATTCGGTCTCCGTTCCTGGGGGAAGATGGGGGATGCTTTCCGCCGACAAGGACGGCTCCTTGAGGCGTTCTATGCTTTTCGCGAAGGGTTGAAACAATTTGGATCCACGGACCCGGATTTTGCTTCCACCCTGGTTGATCGCCTGGTGGGGGTGGTCCGGTTAAAGAAGAAACTGACCAACAAAGATCCTTTCTTTAAAACGTTGGAAGAAGAAGCCAACCGCATCGCTGTCCGAACCGGGGGAAGAAGCAGGAATCGAATCCTTTGGAACAAGGTGCAAACCGCCTTGGATAGTAAGGATCCGAAACAAGCCCTGATTCCTCTCAACCAAATCAGCAAGGATTTCCTCCGTTACGAGCTTGTTCCCGTCTACAAAGCCATCGTCCACTACAAGCTTAAGGACTTTGCCACCGCTCGGAAGGAGCTGAAATCGTTCTTGAAATATGTCAAAGATCCCTACAACAAACTTCCCCCAAGTGAAGGGCAGCGGATTTCGGTGCGAGAGATCGCCGTAGGGCAGGCTCGTTTTTATCTGGGCCTCATGGACGCGGAAGAAGCCCTTGGCATGGGGAAGATGCGGGGCAAAAAGCCTGATCCCACCAAACTGAAAAACATTGTCGAGGCCTTCAGGGGATTCCGTGAAAAGTACAAGGGGAACCCTTCTCTAGCCTCTTTTGCCCAGTTGGCCTCTTATTACCTGATCCGGGGTTATATCGGCTTGGAGCAGATTGAAACAGCTGAATTGGAGTATCAAAGATTCAGCAAGGATTTCCCAAAATCTCCCCAACTGTCCCAGGCAGCTCTTGTTCTTTTCACCGCCCGAGATGGAAGAGTCTCAGCTGTTCGAAAAGAAATGGAAGCCATTCAAAAGAAAGCGGCAAAAGATGCTTCTGCCGAAAAGGATCTTCTGGAAATCAAGAATCGATTCAAGTTGGATGTTTTGAAGACCCTCAGTTTCGCAAGGATCTACATCCAGAACGAAAAGAATCCCGACTATGCGGTTCTTCGCAAGGCTGCCAAACTTGCATCGGAGATCAAAGATTGGGACCAGGCCGAGCTATTCCTTCAAAAGATCATCCAGGTCTTTGGGAATTCTCCCAAGGAAAAGGACAAGATCGACAAGTTCATCAAGCCTGAACTCGCCGAAATCTATCTTCGAAAAATGGAATTCCGGAAGGCTCTGAAGTTGTTGGATGACGCCTTGAAGCTCCGCCCTAAGAGCTACAAGCTCAAACTTCTCAAAGCCCGCGCTCTTGGGGGTTGGATTGATATGGATCAAGAAGGACGAATCATCAATCCAGGGGGCCTCGAACGCTTTGAAGAAGCTTATCAGTTGCTTTGGGGCGAAAAGGGGTACCGCCGCTTCATCCAGTCCAAAAAGGTCAAAAAATACAGCCTTCAATGGTATCGCTTTTATCTCGATTGCCTGGACATGGCTTTGAAGGCCAGTAGGAAAGGAAATTCGGATTACCTGACCTATGCCAAGAGCCTCTTCAACATCGCGAATTCCACCGATGATTTCGAGACTCTCAGGGGCCTCGGGGCCGAAGGCAGGAAAATCTATCGGCTCTTCCTGAGGTTAAAGCCATGAACCTGTCAGAACCTCAACCCTTGTTTGCCTCCTCCCCCACAGTTCACAATAGATTGTCTTTTTCGCAGGCTTCTACTCGAATGACACGAGCTCTCCAAATCCTTGGCGTTTCCCTTCTTCCCCTTGTGTTCCTGGGGAGTCTCAGGAGCATCTCCCCTGTGGAGTTCTCCAAGCTCGACCCCGCAGTCCTTTCTTCCCCCCTTTCTTCCCCCCCCATCCCGGGGGCAGTCTCCCATCGCTCGGGGGGCCAAAAAAAGAGCAAGCCCAGAGATCAAATCCGAAAGATCGGCGGTCAAGCCATTCGAAATGTCGAGATCCTGGAAGAAGGGATCCTCGAGGTGAAATACAAGCGTGGAGGGAAAGAGAATACCGTCCCCTCTGACGAGGTCCTTTCCATTGAATGGAAACCCGTTCCTGATGCCTTTCAGAGAGCGGCTCTTGCCGAGGAACGGCAGGAATACCACCTCGCGGCCAATCTTTATGAAGATGCTGCTTCGGCCACGAATCGTGCCCCTTTGAAAACCGCCTGCGAGTTCCGGGCGGCAAAGGCTCTCGCCTTTCATGCGCTAGGGAATCCTTCTCAGGCTGATGCGGCAGTCTCTTCGCTTAAAGCGTGGATCCAAAAGAACCCCTCCCATCGGAACACTCCCCTGGGCCTTAAGCTCCTTGGAGATGTCCTTCTCTTGGCTCAAAAACCCAAGGAAGCCTTGGCGGAATTCGATAAACTCGACAAACTCTCCAATGAAAAGAGCTTGAGTCCGGCCTGGTCGGCCCGCGGGACTTTTGGAAAGGCGAGGGCTTTGGTCCAAATGAAGGACTTCCAAAAAGCCAGAGGAGCCTATCTAGCGGCCTCCACGAGCCTTTCTTCTCTGGCGAAATCAGGGGACCCCAACATCCAAGCCCTCCTTGTGGCTGCCAAAGTCGGCGAAGGAGAATGCTTCATCGCCGAAGGGCGTTACAAAGATGCCCGCCGTTTCTTTTCCAGCCTGAGAACCAAGGCGAGTCCTTTGAGCCTTCTCGCGGCGGCAGCCCAATGCGGCGAAGCACAAGCCCTCTTTGAAATGGGAAAAACGGAAAAAGACAAACGTTTGCTGAGGAAGGCTCAGGTTCTTTTTTCCGAGGTCTCCGCCACAGATATCCATAACAGCGAGGCGACTGCGAAGGCAAGGTTCCTTCTCGCCAAGCTCATTCTCCTTTTTGGAAAAGAGGGCGAGGGAAACGACTTTGGGGTAAGGAGCACCCTGCTTCTCGAGGATGTCGCCCTAGGCTTTCCCAACAGCACATGGGGAATGAAAGCCCAGGCTATGCTCAAGAAAAAATGAGCCTTCCTGCCCGCCAAAACCCTCCATCCTGGGGACTTTCCAGGAATCGGATGACAAAACTTCTGGGTCCCCTCTTTTCATTGAGGGGCATCCAGGCCAGAATCTTATTCTTTTCTTTCCCAAGCCCCGGGAAAACCAGGAACAGTGCAGGCATGGATCCAGGGTCCATGCTTAGCAGACCAGCGCTGTCTTTTTGAATTCTTAAGCCTCTTGAGATTTTTTATGAGCCAGGAAAGCAACTCCTCTGGGGCCGCCCCCGGAAGAATTTGCCTTCCGCAATACACGGAGAGATTCCAAGGCAATGAAACTCCCTTCTTCTCTTTTTAAAGGCCGCCTGAATGGCCTTTCCCTTTTCTCAATGACCGTTGTGACCTCCACCCTCTTCCTGGCCTCCACTGCCTTCGCACAAGAAGGTGGAGCGGCCTCCTCGGACAAGAAAGCCCCCTCTCTCCTTGAGGATATCCTGAAAAACGCGGGGGTGATCGGTTACGTCATTATTGGCGTCTCCATCCTTGCTCTCGCCTTGATCATCGAGGATTTCATGTCCATCAAGCGGGAAAAACTTGCCCCCCCCCACCTGCAGGAAGAGTTGGAAGCTCTTTTCGATGAGGGCAAGTTCGACGAGGCAATGGATGTCTGCGAGGCCGAGCCTTGCTACTTGACGAATGTTGTTGCCGCGGGGTTGGATAAGTTGGGCCACAGCTACAATGTGATCGCAACCGCCTTTCAGGAAGCTGCAGAAGAAGAGGACGTCCAGCTGAGCAACAAGATCGGCTGGCTCTCCTTGATCGCTGCGATCTCTCCCATGATGGGACTGCTGGGAACCGTGAACGGAATGGTCGCGGCCTTCGGCGAAATCGCCCTGAAGCCCTCGGTCAAACCGAACGACCTCGCTGCGGGGATTAAAGGGGCCTTGATCACGACCCTCCTCGGGCTTGTTGTCGCGATCCCGGTGACCACGGTCTATGTGTTCCTCCGGAACCGGGTCACAATGTCCTCCATCGAAATCGGAGGCATGGTCGAAGAACTCTTCGAACGCTTCCGCACCAAAGATGATTAGGAACGAAGGTTCATGAACCGCCTTGGAATCCTAGCGTTTCCTTGTTTCCTCCGGGGATGGACGAACCCGGAGGGGGCAGCCAGGCATGAAGTCGCATCGTCCCCGTAATTCCCCTTCGTAGGTAAAAGGGACTTCTTTTCTTTTGAAGTGAGGAAGGAGGTCCTCTCAACCTCGATAGGGATGTGAGGAAGCTGATCGGTCCAGACAACTCACAGGCAAAGCCCGGTTGGACCTGACCTTTATCAGGGGAAGGATTCAGCTAGGTAAGAAAAATCCAGGTGAATAAGGATGAGTAGACGAAGTCACGCAACTTCAAATGAAACGGAAATGGACATGACGCCCATGATCGACTGCATTTTCCAGTTGATCATCTTCTTTTTCCTCATCATCGATCTGCAAAACAAAGAACTCGAACCCTTGGTGCTTCCAAAGGCCATCCACGCTATCCCTGATGAACCAGATCCAGGGAGAGAGCGGCCCATTCTCAACGTTCGCCAAGACGGCACGATTGTCTACCGGACCAAGGTGTATTGGAGCCCCAGCGATGGCGAAAACTATTCGAAGCTGTTAGATCTTCTCAAATATTTCACCACCCTCATGAAGAAGGAAATGGATCCTGACCTTCATAAGGTTCTTCCCCAGGATGCCCTCCTGATCCGAGCGGACAAGTGGACAGAGATGCATCACATCGCCAAGATCATGGAGCTCTGTGGAAACCAGAACATTCTGATTTGGAAGGTGGAACTCGCGGTGGGAGAGCCGAAAGACGCGAAGAGGAAAAAGGCTGCCAAGTAGGGTCCGGTCCATTACATAGGAAGAACCAAGACCTGAGAGGGCAGAGTCTCCCAGGGAATTGACAAGGAAGTCATCATGGCAAAAAAGAAAAAAAGAAAAGAAGCGGATGTGAAGATGGATATGACGCCGATGATCGACGTCACCTTCCTGATCATCATCTTCTTCCTTTGCTTGGAGTTTAAGACGCTCGAGGGCAAGCTGGCCGCGAACCTTCCAAAAGATGTGGGAGTGAACACCAGCAAGGCGGAGCCGATGGAAAAATTGGATATCCGCATCGTCTGCCCGAAAGGGGGATGGGGTAAGAAGAAACTGACCGATACAGTTTATGCAAAAAACCAGCGCCGTTTTGAGCTGATCGGCCATAAGGTTTACTGGTACATTGGCCCCAAGAAAGTTACGACCATTCCGGGCCTCGAGAAAGAGCTTCGTAAACAAGCCAAAAAGAAAGTCCTGGACCCAAAAACCAAAACATTGAAGACCAAACCCATCACCATCAAGGCTGGCCCCGGTGTCACCTATGGCGACGTCACCGCGGTTGTAGACATCGCCCTGGATGCGAAATTCGAGGAAATCACCTTTGGGGGTGGCGAAGGAACCAGGGCACAGCAAAAGGCGAAAAGGGCCAAACGGAAATAAACCTCCCTTGAGCCCCCCGCCCGAAAAGGGCTGGAAAGGGCCCTGCAAGCTTTCTTTGATCGCTTGCAGGGCCCTTTTTTTCCCCCTTGGATGGCTGCCCCCCACCCCCATTAGGAAACTTGGAACTGCGAATCCCTTGCCGGAAGATACACTAGGAAGAGGCTCCATGAAGCAAACCTCTCCTTGGCTCTGCCACAACGAAAACCTCCAAAAGATCAGGACTTACGATTCCTTGGATAAGCAGGAAAAACCTCTTTGCCGACACCCCATCCTCTGCTAATTTTTTGGTTCGATTTGTATCCTCGGGCTTCCTCTTTGAGGAGGCTTGGGTTTTTTTGGGGTAGCCCTCCCCCTGGGTTTAGTCGTAGGCTTTGGCCTCCGATCGATCGATTTTTTCGTTCTTGAACGTCCCACGATCTGACAGATAGGGAGTATCTTCCTTCGCCCTGGGAGCCTTTCCGGCTATCGGGGTTTTTCGGAAGCCCCCCTCTCTTCAGGTCCTGGCTTCCAAAGGCTTTTCGGATGTCCCTAGATCTCAAACGGTTCCTTTCCGTTCCCGTTTTCGGCCTCTCCCTCCTCGTGCTCTCCTGCACGTCGACTCCGGAAGAGAGTTCCTCCAACCCATCCAAGGCACAAGCCAAGAGTGATGCTTCTTCCTCCTCTTCCCCATCCATGGATTCAACCGGGAAGGCGAGCGAAGGGGGTAATACCGGCCATGCTGAAGCTCAAGGATTGGGAACTCTCTCGGCCCAGCAAAAGAACTTCCTGATCCACAATGCCTTGAAGAAGGCTCGGCGCCTCATGGCGGAAAATCGTTATGAGGACGCCAAGCTTGCTGTCATGCGAGCACTGGATATCGATCGGGATCGCCCCGAAACCCGCAAACTCTATCATGAGATCCAAACCCTTCTCGGGGAGCGGCAGGGCGATCTCATTACTTATGGCGAGCATATGAGGCAGCTCGCAGAGCTTAGAATCCAGAAAGATATCGCCGAAGCACACCAGCTGATCTCCATGGCGGAGCGTGACATCAGCAACGGGAAGTATGAAGACGCGATCCAAAAGTTGAAAAAGGTGGAACTCCGCGTTGAGATCGGCTCCAACATCAACTGGAAGGACGTTCCCAAAAAGGCCCACTCGCTTTTGCAAAAGGCGGAGGCTGAGCAAGAGAAAGCCTTGATCCGTGCCCAGGAAAACGCACAACGCCAGGCCTTCGCTCAACGGAGGCGCCAGGAGGAGCTGGAGAGGCAGCGCCGAAAAGCCAGGACGGATTTCCACCTCGCGAAGGGAACCAAGGCCTTTGAAAACCATGATTATCGCGCGGCACTACAACACGCTGAGGCAGCCCTTGAAATCGACCCGCTCAGCAGGATTGGAAAGGACCTTTATTCCGTGGCGGAAAAAGCCCTCAGAAATGCCGCAGGAGATTCTTATCTCGCGGAGAAGGCCAGGGAGTTCAAGAAATTCCAGGAAGCCAATGAAGAAAAGAAGATTCCCTACACGGACATTCTGGTAAAGCCGGATTCCGAGTATTGGAATCGAATCTCCAAGATGCGGGCGAAGGAGTCTGGCAACAAAGTCCAGAAGGATCCGGACACGCTTGCTCTGGAAAAGAAACTCTCCGAACTCCGTGTCCCCAAGGGTGCCGAGTTCACCGACGAGAGCGGTGGCTATGCGGAAGTCGCCAGTTATCTGGGCAAGGTGACAGGCCTCCCCATTCTGGTCACTCCCGAAGCTCAAGAAGTGATCGACAGCAATGAGCTTGTCCTCACAATGAAACTCGAGTCTCCCCTCTCCGTCCGCAACTTCCTCAATCTCATGTCCACAAGAAGCAAGGGGGAGGTCGCCTGGACGATTGAGGATGGAGCCGTTCTCCTCACCACCAAGGCAAAGGCCATGGGGAAACCGGTCCTCAAGGTCCACAAGATCCAGGACCTGACCTTTGGGCTTGCGGACTTTGCCGGCCCCCAGATCAAGAGCCTCCCGATTGTGGGAGAAGAAGCCCCTGAGGATCAACCTCCACAGGGTGGCCAGATTGGGGATCCGATCAAAATGATCGACCCCGAAGTCCTCGCCAGTCTTGTCCAAAAAGCGGTCGCTCCC
Source organism: Planctomycetota bacterium (assembly GCA_011321845.1). Taxonomy (GTDB): domain Bacteria; phylum Planctomycetota; class UBA1135; order UBA1135; genus HyVt-539. The sequence goes on from DROQ01000083.1 coordinate 9,574, forward strand.
GGGACCTGGGAGAACGAGGGCGTCTCCATCGAGGCGACCGACGCAAACCTCATTGTAACGCACACTCCCGAGGTTCAGGAGCGGGTCTCTCAGTTCCTGGACGATCTCCGCAAGTTCACCTCGAGCATGGTCAACATCGAATCCAA
>DROQ01000084.1 GCA_011321845.1 Planctomycetota bacterium
AAAGAAGGATCCTCCAGCATCTTTTCCATGAGCCCAGACATAGGATCCCGCACCGAACTCTGCAGAGAACTGGAAGCGTCCTCGCCCATTGGTCCTGGTTCGCAGGATTCTCGGCTTCCGGATGGGCGGTAAACCTGGGGAGACAAGGGTGACCTCCGCCTCTTCACAGAGCTTGCCATGCGGGTCCTTCACCACCCCCCGGAGTGTTGCCCCCTGATCCAAGGAAAGAACAAACAAAAGAAGCGAGGTGAACGGGAGCATGGCTCCTCCTTTCAGAGCCGAATTTCCAAGTCTTCTCCGATTTCTCTGATCTTGATGATCTTGGAGCGGTTCTTCCAAAAAAAGCGGACGCGAAACTCCAGGTTGGGGGATTCCAGGTAGGGAAGCGAGAAGGTCCCATCCTTTGCCGTTGCTCCCTTGAGAAGAGTGTAGTTCATCTCAGCGAAGGCATGGTCCCGGGGTCGCATGGAATTCCCGGACCAGCCCGCTCCCGAGATGCGAACCCCTGCGAGGGGCCTCCCCAGCCGATCCAGGACCTTTCCTCTCAAATAGGTTTTGAAGGGTTTCAGGTTGAGGGTTTTTTGGGGGAGGAGAAAGCGCTCCCCCGCTGGGACCTCGGCTGGCTCTTCGAGGGAGAAGCCGAGATCCTCCCGATAGGCGAACAGAACCCCTTCCTCCCCTTTGGGGAGCATGAGAAAGCCCCGCCCGCGACGCCCCGTGAGATCCCCGAGCCGCTTGGATCCAGCCTGCCACCGGAGCCTGGCGAAGGCGGCCGGCGCCCCGTCCGGCCCCAGGACTTGGAAAGGCTGCACACGCTGTTCCCGGAAATCAAAGGTAAATTCTCGGGGCGTCTTCCGATAGGGCATCCATTCGAGGGGAAGCAGGGGCTCTCGCGGGAGAGGAGGAGCCTTTCCTTCTTCGAACAGGGACGCCCAGGTCTCGGCGCTGAGAAGGAGGGAGGCCTTCATGCGAGTGAGGTTGTTGGGAATCTGGGAAAGTTCGAAACTCCCATCTTTCCCGACCTTGGTATATCCCGAGCGCCCCGAGCGCCCCCAGGTGGCGCCATCCTTTTTTCGTTCATAAAGAGAGATGTTCCAACGAATCACTGCCCCGGTCAGGCCCTTTCCCTGGAGGCCCAGGACCTTTCCCCGAAAGGGTTGATCCCTCACCAAGGAAAAAACGACCTCCCGTACCGGTTTCTTGGGATCGTTTTTTTGGAAGACCCCTTGGATGCTTCTCCTCTCCTGGTTGAAGAAGGCGTTCGCCCCCGCCCAGCCTTCCTTCACCACGAAGATCTCCAGGGAGCGGTAGGACCTGTGAAATTCCGGCACACGAAGAATCGCCCTCCCTTTTCCGTCGGTCTCGGCCCTGCAGAATCCGGGCTCGGACTCCGTCCGATAGAGCAGCCTCGCTCCGGGGATCGGTTCTTTGCTTCCCTTGGTTTCGACACGAATGGAGAGCGAAGTCGGCTTGGGGCAGAAGAAGGAGAGCGAAGGATCATCTTTTCCTTTCCCCAGGAGTCCCTTCCAGAGGGCCCTCGCCAAGGATCTCTTCTTGTGGAAAACCTTTCCCTGCAGAAGGATCTTTCCGTCGGCCCCCAAGACCCGGAACCAGACTCCCCAGGAACCGAAATACAGCTCATCCGGGACCTTGGTCACCCCCCCGGCGTCGATCGGGGTTTTCTGGATCCATCCCCATCTCCCGTCCAGATTCCAAGCGACCTGCATCGCGCTGGGTTTCCCCCAGGCCGCGAGCTTTTTCAGCCGCAATCGCTGGGACGGTCTCGCCTGGACCTCCCGGAGGGTCAGCAGCTTTCCGGGCCTGAGCCCCCGCTCATAGCCGCTGAAATGATGGATTCCCTTTTCGTCCCGAAAATGCGACCAGGCCCAATACATCCTCCCCTGTCCCAAGCGAAGCCGAAAGCGCCCCCGCTTCCCCGAGCGCAGGCGCAGCACCTCGGGCTCCCTCAGCCCAGGGACCCCGGGCGAAACCACAAAGACCTCCGCTCCCTCGCGCGGCCTCCCCTGGGAATCGAGAACCCTGCCGCGAAGCAAGGGGTTAGGTGCTTGCGTAAGACAGCCGAGGAGAAGAAGAGGGAGCAAACTCATCCTTCCGTTTTACCTCCCCTTTCCAGGGAAATGAATCTCAAGGTCCTCCGCTCCCTTCGGGAAGCTCTTGTGGAGCCGGATTCTATGATAGGTCCATACCAGGGAAATCCGATCCTCATGGGCATCGGGAATGTAAGGAAGGCGAAAATGGCCCTTTGCGTCCGTCGTAACTTGGACCATTTCCCCGTTGATGGCTTGTGAGGCCAGGAGCCGGAGGTCCTTCTCGTCCAGCATCCTGGAGGCAGGGCGGATCTCGACATCTCCGAGGGGTTTGCCATCCTCATCCAGAACCCTTCCCGAGAGGGCATGGCCAAATGCCTGGAGATTCAGATCCACCCGGGGAAGGAACAAGGGAGCTTGCTTGGCAGGGGAAGCGACGACCTGGAATCCGTAGCCCAAGTCGGATCGAGCAAAATACAGAACCCCCCTTGGTCCCCTGGCAAGGGCGAAGCCCCGCCCAAGCCTGTCGCCCAAGAAGCTGCGATACTTGGAAGGCTGCGCTTGGGACCGCCAACGGACACTCGGAAAGGGGATGGGAGATCCATCGATTCCTCGGACCTGGAAAGGAATCAGGTGGAGCTGGTTGAGATCGAAGGAGACCTCCAGGGGCAGACCATTGGACCGGCTTTGAAGCTGCATCAGGGGACCTTGGGGAGGGTTCCCAGTCTTCCCATTCCTTTCGAGGAGCTTTCGCCAGCCCTTGGGGGTCAAGTAAAGAGCGGCCCTCCATCCATTGATATTGGGAGGCAAGCTCTCCATTCGAAACGCCCCCGAAGGATCCGCGCGCGCGAGAACCGACGAACCGGCCCGGATTCGGCCATTCCGAGAATTCTCGCCAAACATCAGGGTATAGCGGAAGAAGACCCTCGCCTCCCGGGCAAGCTCTCCATCCAAGCCTCGAATCTTCCCCAGGACCGATCTGTCCTTGTTCAAGGGGAACACCAGGGGGGGTTTCAGATCTTTCCAACCGACGGGAAGGCGGGTCCTTCCAACCCAGATGGCCTCCCTGGTGAGCAGGGCAGAGGCGCCTGAGAAGCCCTTCTTTTCCACGAAGACTGCCAAAGAGCTTCGCCCCTTGAAAACGGGAACACGAAAATGGGCCTTTCCTTGGGCATCGGTGATCCCAGCTTTTTGCAGGCGCCCCGACCGGGGGAAATGAAAGAAAAGGTTTGCACCCTCGATCGGCTTCTTGGATTCTTGAGCCAGGACGGAGATGGAGAGGGGTTTGGGTGCGGGGCACTCGAAAACCAATCGGTGGGGGGAAGTCCCCGGCCTGGCCCCCCGAATCGGATGAAGGACACCATCCTTTCCCTTCCTCCACAGGACGGATCCTCCGAACAAAACACGGCCGCCCTTGTCCCGCAGCCAAAACATCTGCATCCCCATGAACAACGGGAAGGAAGGCGGGATCTCCCCCATTCCCTCCTCGTCGATGGCCACTTCCCTGGTATAGGCTCCGCTTCCTTCCAGTTCCCAAACCAGAACCAGCTCCTCGGGCTTTCCCCAGGCTTCCAGCCCTCGAAGCTGGATCCGCTCGAAACGCTCCCTTCGTTGCCCTCTGAGATGCAGAATCTGACCGGGCTTTACCCGCATCCTGAAGCCGGTGCAAAAGGGCTCCCCCCCTGCCCCCTCGCCATGGGCCCAGACAGAAAGGTTGGCACCCGCTTCCCCCTCGAGCTTGAAACGTCCACGGGCATCTGTTTTTGTCCGGACCACCTTCCCCCCGCTCAGGGGAATGGCTCCTGAGGAGAGAAGAGAAACCTCCGCCCCTTCACAGAGGCTTCCATCCGGACTCTTCACGGTTCCCCGAAGGACAGGTCCTTGGGTACAGGCAAGAGCCGAAAAGAGAACGGGTAGAAAAAGGGACATTCTTCCTCCTTGTGGGATCGGGTTCCCATCCTAACCCGGAGCTTGGAAAGCAAAAAGAATGAGGACGGAAGGATGGGGTAGGAATGGCGTGCGAGGAGGAGCCCGGCCGGAACAAGAGGATCAACGAAGGAGCTGGAGTTCCCAATCCTCCCGGGGGATCGCTGTCCGGAAGATCCGTTGCCTGCGGGGAGGCCCGGGATAGATGACCTGGAACATCATTTCCAAGGCTCCATCGGGAAAGAAGGGGATCGAAAAATGACCATTCTTGTCCGTCCTCCCCCGGAAGAAAGCCTGGTTGAGCGAACGGATGGCGGCAGTCCGGGGGCGCACTGCTTGAGGGTTTTCAAGCTGGCGGAGGATGGAGAAGATCGCGCCTTTCAGGGGCTTTCCCTCTTTGTCCACCACGCTTCCCGAGAGGTAGGTCTCCACTTTCTTGAAAACCAACTTACGCGGAGGCAGGACAAAGTTCCCATCCTCGGGAATGGAGAGGGGATTCAAAATGAAGTACTGCTCGCCCTCCGCCCAACCATAGAGGCAGATCTTCCCATGGGGAACGGTGAGGAAGCCCTTTCCCTTGCGGTCTCCCTTTCCCACCACCGAACGATCTCCCTCCTCCTCGATGGATTCCCATTGCACCCTGGGAAAGGGAATCGGAGCCCCGTCAGGCCCTAGAGCCTGGAACGGAAGGACATGGTAGAGAGCGAAATCAAACTCGAATTCCCGAGGCAAGCCCTTCCCGGCTCTCCACTCCTGCTTGAGAATGGGGTCCATGGGGAAGGGGAAGGCGAAATCCGGACCGACCAGGGAAGCCCAGGTCTTGGAGTCGAGGAACAAAGAGGCTTCCAGAGATCGAAGATTGGCGGGCAGGGAGCTTGCCTCGAATTTCCCATTCTTGGACGATTGCACCCAACGCTGCCGGCCCGGTCGCGTCCAACCAGGGATGGAAGGAGAGAGCTGGATCACAGCCCCTCCCAGCCCTTCACCTTGGGGGTGCCGGACCACTCCGGAAAAGGGTCGGTCCTCGTCCAAACGTAGCTCCAAACCTTCTTTGAGCCAGGAAGATTGGAAAGCTTGGATCTTCTTCCCGATCCGGCATTGCGATCGGTGGAGATAGACCGTGAGCCCCGCGTAGCCAGGGAGGCTCAGACTCAGGGAAAACCCCTCCAACGAGGATTTGAGAAAATCAGGGACCTTAAGGAGGATCTTTCCATTGGAATCGCTCCTCGGACCCTGGTACCACTTGCCCCGGAGTCCGAAGCGGGAGAAAAGCTGGACGCCTCCCAGGGGCCGGAGACGACCTTTTTCCCGCAGGAGGAGGGGAAGGGACAGGGGCTGGGGACAGGGAATGGACATGGGAATCGTGGCGGCCATGTGGATCAAATCGGATTCACTCACCCTTCCCAGGTGGGGAGAGGCGATAACCTTCCCTTCGAAAAGGGGAATACCCTCCTTGGTTTGGAGAACAAACCTGAGCCCCACGGTCTCAGTCCGATCCCCAAGAGGAAGGAGTCCGGGATAGAGAGGGCGCAGAGGAGCCTTTTGAGGCACCTGGACCCGCCCTTCATCGTCGACGGCCGTCTCCAGGGTGAACCCCTCCCTCCCATCCAGGTCCCAAAGGACCTTCAACCCTTGGGGCTTCCCCCAAGGGGCCAGGCCCTTGAGCTGAATCACTCGAGGAAGGAGAAGGAGTTCATCCTGCAAAAGGAGGATCTCACCCGGCCCCACCCGCTTCACGATCCGGCTGGCAAACTGCCCACCCTTGGAACCCATGAAATGGGACCAGGCCCAATACCTCCTTCCAGGTGTAAGAGTCACCCGGAACCTTCCTCTCTTGTCGGTCTTGGCCTCAAGAACCTCAGGGGGAACAAAACGAGGAATCCCGGGGGCGACCAGAAAGACCTCGGCTCCCGCCCTCCGTTTTCCATCCGGCCCCTTCACAACCCCTCGGACAAGCTGGGCATTCCCCTGGATGCAAAGGGAAAAGAAAACGAGAGTTATTGAGATCATCGTGTCGGCTCCTGGCAACAATCCGTCTCCCCAGGTTCCCAAGCACCCGGCAACATTCACAAAGCAAAAAAACATGGAACAGAAATCATGAAGATTGTGGGCGCGAGTCGGGACAAAGGGCAGAGTTTACAGGGTTTCCGATTGCGCGCGATCCTCCAGTCGGAGGGAAGGCCATGCCCCCACCGCAAGGCCCGCCGCCCCCCACTCGGGATCGGGACTCCGGTCCAAGAAGACATAGGACCGCTGCTGTTCCCTCGAGTGGCCCTCGAGCCGGGCGCAGAACGAATCCAGGACCATGGGCGCCTTGCAGAGGAAGCCCCCCGCGCAGGCGACCCTTACCTCGCTGAGGCCCAGCCGCGCCCCCAGGGCCCCGGCGTGATCGGCGAGGATGCGGCCCGCCTTGCGAAGAAGTTCCCCGGGAACCGCCTCGCCCCCGGAGGCCGCCTCCTCGAGGGCCCGGATCCCCTGCTCCAGCTCCAGCGGCGAGGGATCGCGGGCGAAGATGGGGATCAGGTCCCGAGGATCCGCGCAGCCGAGGGCATGGAGCAGGGCCGGCCCCCAGGACGGCATGCCCCCCGGCAGAAGGCCCTCGCTCTTGGAGAGCAGGAGCTGGGCCGCCTCCAGAAGGACGGCAAAACCCGAGCCCGGATCCCCCAAACGCTTGCCGAAGCCCCCCACCCGAAGCAGCTGGGACGCGCCGTCGAAGCCCAGGGCGGAGGAGCCCGTGCCCCCGATGACCAGGATCCCCGGCCTCCCCTCGAAGGTCCCCGCGAAAGCTGCCTCCAGGTCCGTGTAGAACTGGGGCCGGAGATTGGGGAAGCGCCCGCGGAGGAGCCCGGCCAGGGCCTGGGCGGCCTGGCGGCCCTCCTCCCCGGCGCCCACCCCCGCGAGGCCCAGTCCGCAGGGGAGGGAGGAGGGCTCCTCCCAGTCCTTGCCCATGCGTTCCCTGGCCTCGTCCAGGGCCTGTTGGACCGCCCGCATCAGGTTGCTCCCCGCCGTCTCCGTCCCGACCGCGAGGGGGTTGGAGGGGCCTGCCCGGCCCAACCCAAGCCGAGTTTTTCCGGAGAACAGGCTGGCCCGCGTCTTGGATCCCCCGCCATCTACGCCAATCCTGAGCTGCATCCGGGGAAGCATAGCCGGGGACGGCCCCTACTCCTATCCTAGGGACATGAAAGCCACCCGCTCCCAAGTTCTCCTCGCCGCCTTCCTCCTCCTCGCCGCTTGCAGGGGCGGCCCCGCTCCGGGACCCGCCTCGCAACCCGGATCGCGACCCGCCTCCCGCCTTTCCGAGGAGCCCGCCCTCCTGGACAGCCTCGCATCCCTGGCAAACAAGGCCATCCAGGAGCGCCTCTTTCCCGGCTGCCAGATCAGCGTCCTGCGCGCGAACCCCCAAGGCCAATGGGCCCTGAGCCTGCTCACCCTCGGCCACGAGGCCTACGCGCCGGGGAGCGCCAGAATCCGCTACGACACCCGCTACGACCTCGCCTCCTTGACCAAGGTGGTGGCCACCACGGGAGTGGCCATGGCCCTCCACTCCCGGCACCGGCTCGACCTGGACACTCCAGTCTCCCATTTGATCCCCGCCTTTCGGGGGCCTCTCAGGGACCAGGTCCGGCTCAAACACCTGCTGACCCACAGCTCCGGGCTCCCGGCTTGGAAACCCCTCTACAAGACCCACAAAGGCAAGCAGGCCTACCTCGCCGCCATCTGCGCCACCCCGCTCGAGTCCAAACCGGGGACGCGCTACCGCTACTCGGATCTCGGCATAATCCTGATGGGCTTCTGCCTGGAGAAAACCGGGGGAAAACCACTGGACCGACTGGCCCAGGAGCTCGTGTTCGAGCCTCTGGAAATGCGCATGACCCGCTTCGGGCCGCTGCCGGCCGGGCTCCCCGTGGCGGCGACGGAGAACGTGCCCTGGCGGGGCGGGGTGCTCCGCGGGGTCGTCCACGACGAGAACGCCAACGCCATGGGCGGGGTCGCCGGGCACGCGGGGCTGTTCTCGACGGCGGGAGACCTCATGCACTACCTGCAGTGCCTCTATTGGGGAGGGATGTGGGGGAAGAAGAGGGTCTTCGCCGAGGAGACCGTCCGCCTGTTCACAAGGCGGGCGGGAATCGTCCCGGGCTCGTCGCGGGCCCTGGGTTTCGACACGGCGCACAAGGGTTCGATCGCGGGGAGCTTCGCGAGCCCCGGAACCATCATCCACACGGGCTTCACCGGGACTTCGATTCTGGTGGACTTCGACAACAAGGTGATGGTGGTCTGCCTGACGAACCGGGTGCACCCGACGCGAAAGCGGAAGGGGATCCAGGCCTTCCGTCGGCGGGTGCACGAGCTGGCCGATCCCTACAAACGGATGCGGTAGAAGGGCATCAATGCGTCCAGGCCGAAGCTCGCGTTGAAAAGCAGACCGGAGACGAAGAAGGACTGGCCCCGCAGGGAGGCGAGGTTGGGGATGGAGATACTCGGCGTGGCTTTGCCGGAGCTGTTCAGAAAGCCGGCGAAGTTGTTGAAGAGGCCGTTGCTCTGCCCCAGGCTCATCGAGAAGAGCTGATCGGCTCGGAGGGGGAGGATCCCGAGGCTCCCCAGGGGGATCCCCGGTTGGGTCGAGAGGGAGGCGGCGAGGAGGTAGAGCCGGCCCTTCTTGCCGGGGAAGGAGACTTGGAGGCTGCCCGTCCTCCCCAGGGCGATGCGCTCGGGGGCTTCGAGGGGGCGCTCCTGCAGCAAGAAGCGCAGGGAGCGCTGCATCAGGGAGGCGCGCAGGTCCTGGCTCCGCACGGTCTCCAGCGGGAAGCCGAGGTAGACGATGCGCGCATTGCCCTGGACGCGGGTCAGAGCCGCGATGTCGAAGGCGAGGCCGTAGTAGAGGGCGGCCTTGGACTTGCTGTCATTGGGGAGCAGGACGTCGGGGTAATCCACGTCGTAGGTGCCCCCCGTCCCGTTGTCGAAGCTCCCCGAGGGGAGGCCGCCGAAGATCGAGCCCCCCACTGCCCGGATGTTGTAGGACCCTGCGTCGTCGCGCCCATAGCGCACGCCGAGGACATTGTGGAGGAAGGCCTTGTCCGCCGCCGAGCCCTTGCGGTCCAGGTCCCAGGCGATCTCCGAGCCGGAGACCAGGAGGCGTCCCCCTCCCGCGAGATAGGTCTGCACCAGGCCCTGCTCCTTGGAGCTGAAGCTCTCGTCCCGCGTGCTCTCCTCGCCCAGGGCCCAGTCCACGGCACGGTAACGGGAGAGAAGGACCCGCCCCAGGCTCACCGCCTCGTTGCTGGCAGCGTCGAAGCCGAGGGAGAAGTTGTTCCCCCGCCGGATCGCGTCGCCATGGAGGCGCAGATAGTCCATCGTGTTCTCGGGGCCTTTCACATACTTTCCCAGCCGGTCGAAGCCCTGGACGAGCAGGAGCTGGGCCTTGCCCTCGTGGCTGGTCCCCGCGCAGAGCACCTCGGTCGGGAAGGACTGGCCCGAGGCATTCCTCGCCCGGACCCGGAAGGAGAGCATGCTCCCGTGAGGGAGCGGACCCGTCGACCAGGAGGTAGCGCTGGTCTGAGCCGCCTCGACGAAGCCCTTGCCGTTCGGCGAAGTCTCAATGGAATAGAGGCTCGCCCCGCTGACAGGTTCCCAGGCGACCCGCAGCCCCCCCTTGCCGTCCTGGGTCACTCGCAGCGCCTTGGGGGTCTCGGGTGGCAAGGGCGCAAAGGGTTTGAAGTACCGCAGGACCCCACGGGCGTAGGCCCGCCCCGCGATTTTGCGAAACTTGGGATCGTGCAGGGCGTTGTGGTCCCGGCTCTTGTCCCGGTCGTGGAAGGCCAGCTCCAGGAGCACCCCGGGCATGGTCTTGAGGATGCGCAGCTCCCCGAAGTTCGCCGAGAACTTGCCCCGGTTGATCCAGGTGGAATCGTAGTAGCGGCGGATGTCCCCCACGATCTGCGACTGCACGGCAGCCTGGAGGCTCTTGGAGCCGGTCGTGGGGTGTGTGCTGTGGATGTAGGAGGAGGTCCCGCTCCCACCCCCCGCGTTGGTGTGCAAAGAGATGTAGGCGTCGGCTCCTTCCCACTCCGCGTAGGTCGGGCGCGCCGTCACATCGTCCGTGCGGTCGCTGCTCGAGGTCGTGTCGTAGACATAGGAGGGCGCGCCCACGTATTGGATCCAATAACGTGAGCACTCCTTCCATCGGGCCTTCCCGCTCTTGGTCCCCAGGCGCACGATGGAACCCATGCCCGCCCCCACCCGGATGGCGTCGGCGATCACGACCTTGCCGATGGGAGCCTGGTTGCTGAGACTCACCCTGTAGGTCGTTCCCGCTTCGAACCAGAACTGGCCCAGGTGCACCCAGCGCCGGTCGTCCCGCGACTGGTCCACAAAGATCTCGCTCTCGCCCCCGGAATGCCGGATCAGGTAGCGGGCCCTGGTGCTTCGGTTGCTCCCCGCGCGGTAAAAGACCTGCACCGGGTATCGGCCCGAGACGGGCACCTTGAAACTCCAGGTCGCCCGGGCGCTCTCCTTTGCGCTCGTGCCGGAGTAGCGATAACTCCCCCCGTTGTAGCCGCTGGACGAAGAGGTGAACCAGAGGCCGCTCTCCTTGTAGACCGAAGCGCCCTGGTCATTGTCGAGGATCAGCTCCTTGGTGATCTCCCCCCGCTCCCTGGCGGAGATCACCCGGGCGCCCATGTTCTTGAGGGCGGGAATGAGGTAGCGCATGGTGATCTCGTTGGTGTGGATGTCCTCGGTCAACCCACCGATCGTGGGACGCTGGGTGGTCCAGCCCAGGGTCGAGTGCCGGTAGTAGCCGTGCCCCGGGGAGACGAAGATCGTCTTTCCGGAGAGGGCGCCCCCCGCCCCGCTGGGAGAAGGGGATCCACCGCTGCGTTTCCGCTTGGGGAGGCCTTGGAGAGGAAGGCCCCAGGGCCTGCGGCGGTATTGCTCCCAGAGACTGTCCAGGCTGCGCCGCTTTCCGCCGGGCTCCTGGACCAGCAATTCCACCGCGGTGGCGTGGGAGGAGCGGAGGGTGGTCTTGATGATCTGCTCCAGGCCCTGCTCCAGTTGGGGTCCTTTGTCTCCCTTGGCCTTGAAGAATTCCAGGAAGCGGGGGCCAAAGACCAGCCGCGCCCGCTCCCCTTCCATCCGCAGTTCCAGGAGCTGGAGTCCCACCGGGAGCGCAGTCCGGATCCCCCTCGCCTTCTCCTCGGCGCTCGGCCCCGCGAGAAGAGCGTCCAAGGCACCCCGGAGCCCATTGCCATGGGCCTTGCCGCGCACGAGATCGCCCCCCTTCAAAAAGAGGGGCCCGCGTTGGGAAGGAAGCTGGGAAGGCAACCGAAGAGAGAATCCGAAAAGCAGAGGGAGTGAGAGGAGGGAGGAAAAGGTCTTCATCATCGGGAGGACACCCAGGAGGGAAAAAAAGGAAAATCCAACCCGGATAGTCTAACCTAAAGCTTCTCCTTTGCCCCCCTACTCTGGAGCCGAATCGAAGTGGGATCAGCTTGAAGTCCGTCCTCAGTATCGCCGCCCTGTCCCTGCTCGGGATTCCCCAGGGCAAGCCCAAGGACCTGAAGCCCCAATGGCGCGTTCCCAGGGAGGCTTTCGTCGAATACCGGCGAGATCGGAACCTGTTTCAGTTCAAGGGGGATCACCGCATCCTCCGGGGCCAGGATGCGGCTCCCGGTTTCATGGGAAGGGAACTCAACAAAAAGGGGCAGCTCATCTACAACGACGGGAACATTCTGGATCTGATCCCCATGTGCGGCCTGAGCCTCTCGGAAAACAAATCCAAACTGGAGTTGGGGAAAAAGCGCAAACTCCGCCTTCTCGTCTCCCATTCCCAGAAAATCGGGGCCGCCGAGGCCCGGGGGTTCTATCGAACCCTCGACCTCCAAGATCCGGGCGCAGTCAAGCAGGAGGGAAGGTTCAAGATCCAAGTCAAGCTCGATGCGCTCCCCGATCTGGCTTCCCGCTTCCGTTCGGCCCCCTATTATTCCGGAAGCTTCGATCTCGCCGACACCACCTTGGTCGTCCAGAGGTGGCTCGATCTCCCCAAGGGGCGCGTCACCCGTTTTCACGCCAACCTCAAGGGGACCCTCGTCCCCAGGAACGGCGGCCGAAAGAGGAAATTCGAAATCGAAGAGAGTTGGCACTTCGTCGCCATTCGAATGCGGAGGACCGCCTGGTTTCGCAAAGCCGTTCGAAAGGGGATCGAGCGGGGAACGCGCCACCTTCGGAAGAAAGTCGCAACCTGGCTCAAGGACGGCAGCTTCAAGGACAGCCCCAAGAACCGTCTGCAAAACACCTATGGGACGGGTCGCCTGGCCCTGGTCCTGCTCACTCTCCTCAAACAGAACCCAGACCGCAAGGACTCCCTCATCCAGAAGCTGTTGGATCTCCTCCGGAAACGGACCCCCAACGACACCTACTCCCTCGGCCTCTCCCTGATGGCCCTGGAAGCCCTCTACGAGCCTCCCGCCGAGGCTCAGCAGATCCGCGAGGGCCTGATCTCCGCTCCCTCCATGCGCAAACCCCTCTCCGGGGACCGCAAGCTGATGGAAACCTGGGTGGAGCGCCTGCTCGAAAACATCGACACCCGGAGCGATCCCTCCTATCGCCTGCGGTTCAACTACACCCGGGGAGGTCGCTACGACAATTCGGTCACCCAGTACGCAGCTCTCGGGCTGCGCTCCGCCGCCCTCTGCGGCATCCCTCTTCCGGCCTATGTTTGGCCCGGCCTCCTCAACCACTTTCTCTCGGATCAGAAAAAGAAGGAGAAGGACAACCCGCTCCGCTTCCGCCTCGTGAGCTTTTCGGAATACGCGCGGATGGAGAGCGGCGACAAAGGAGCCCGGAAGACCTCCGCCTTCTTGCGAGCCAAGGCCCGGGGCTTCGGTTATTCCTCGGGGAGCTTCCCCTATGGGAGCATGACCTGCGCGGGGATCACGGGGCTGGCCTTGGCCGAATCCATGCTCCGGCGGAACAAAAGGATTCAAATGCGCCAACGGCGGAACACCGACAAGGCCCTCCTCTCGGCTTTCGCCTGGCTGGGGGAAAATTTCTCCGTGCGCCAGAACCCGCGACGGGATTATGACCACTACTACTACTATCTTTACAGCCTGGAGCGCGCCTGCCAGTTATCGGGAATCGCACGGATTGGAGAACGGGATTGGTACTTCGAGGGGGCCATGCAATTGCTGATCAACCAACAAGCGAACGGAAGCTGGGGTGGACTTTCCAACACCTGCTTCGCCATCCTCTTTTTGAAACGGGCTGTAGCTCCCGCGAGGACGGGACGATGAAGAGTTCCTCCTCTTCCGAGCGGAAGCTGGCCGTCCTGCTCCTCTTGCTCTTACAGAGTTGCCCGGCCACCAGGGTCCCTCCCAGGCCCAAAATGGCGGTGCTCAAGAAGGAGATGCCCTCCCTCCCGATTCCCAGGCTTTGTCGGAGCCTGGACCTGTTCACCGAAGAAGGCTTTATCCGGGTCCAGGACAAAGGAAACCTGGAATCTTTCTTCCAGGCATGGGCTTGGATCTCGGCCCTGGACGCCGAACAGGCAAAATCCTTTGTCGGGGAACTACGGATCCAAAATGCGGCGAAGGAACCGGGCCTTTTCCGTCCCCGCCTTCTCCCCAAGCCAAAGAAAGAAGGGGCAAAACCATTCTTCCCCGCCTTTTTGGGGTACGACGGAATCGCCCACTGTCCTCCCTGGCAAAAGTTACGCTTAGGGACCATCGGAGGAATCTGCTCGACCGAAGGTTATCAGGCCGAGTCCATCCAGGCCTATGCCGCCCATGGGACGCTCCGTCTGGGGGCCGCCAAGGACCGGATCCTCTTCAAAAGCGCTTCCGGGGCCGTGACGATTACCGGCCCCTTTCGAAGCGCCCAGGGGGAGACAGACTCCGGCCCTGTGCGGATCCAGGTCTCTCCCCTGGCCGAGTCCCTGGACATCCAGACCCAGTCGGGCAACCTCGCCCTCGTCATCCAACCTGGGGTTCGGGCACGAATCGATTTCGTCTCCGACCAGGGCAATGTCATCGGAAAGATCCCCTATGGAGACCGGCGCGTGGAACCATCCGTCTCTTCCCGTCGGCCCTCGGGCCTCAGACACATCCTGCTGACCATTCCTCCCGATTTTCGGCCGGGCACAGGCGCCAATGACAACCCGGGTGTCCGGATCCGTTTCCATACTCGAGAGGGCGCCCTCATTCTCATGGCCCCCCAGGCGGAAAGGAGCCAAGGCGGGGGATGAAAGAGCTGCGCGCCAGAACCCTTGCCACTCCCGAACGGATCCTCTGCGGAGCGAGGATTCAGTGGGAGGAGGACCGCATCCAGACCCTGGAGCCGGTGGAACCCGAAGAAGGCCAGGAAGAGCTCGTCCTCCCGGGGATGATCGACCTCCAGGTCAACGGGTTCGCGGGCATCGACCTCATGGGAGCGAATGAAGAGGAGTTTCGGGAGATGGCCAGGGCCCTGCTACGGCGGGGGGTGGTGGGTTTTCTCCCCACATTCATCTCAGCCCCCATTCCCAAGCTCTGCGAGCGGCTAGAGACCTTGGGGAGTGCCCTCTCGCACTGGCCCCGGGAGGCCGCCAGGGTCCTGGGCTTTCACGTCGAAGGCCCCTTCCTCAACCCCCTCAGGAGGGGGACCCATCCCAGGGAGCACCTGGCTCGACCCGACCGGGGGGCGCTCAGGGAGATTCTGGCCGCGGGAAAGGGCAGAGTTCGCCTCCTGACCCTGGCCCCCGAGCTTCCGGGGGCTCTGGACCTCGTAACCCTCGCCCGCGAACAGGGAGTCCTGGTGTCCATGGGGCACAGCGCGGCCAGCTTCGACGAGGCCAGGCGTGGAGCCGATGCCGGAATCCAACTCGCGACCCACCTAGGTAACGCCATGCCTGAGCTGCGACAACGCTCCCCTGGCATTGTCGGGTTTTGCCTCAGTGACCCTCGGATCACCGCCACCCTGATCCCCGACGGAATCCACCTTGCCCCAGGCTTCCTGCGCCTCGTGCTCGCCGCGAAGGGCAGCGGTGGAATCATCCTGGTCACGGACGCGATGGCCGGCGCCGGAATGGGCGATGGAACCTTCAAACTTGGTTCCATCAAAGTCTCCGTGAGCCGGGGTGCCTGCCGCAATGAAGAAGGCGCTCTCGCCGGTTCGGCCCTCGAAATGGATCGTGGACTCGACCTCTTCGCCCGTGAAACGGGGGCGGGACCCAGCGCCCTGGCCCAGGTCTCAGCGGGAAACGCCATGCGCCTCCTCGGCATGGAGAAAAAAGCCCTGGAACCCGGAAGCCTGGCCGATCTCTGCCTCTGGAAGAACCAAGGCGAGAAGCTCCGTTTGGGGGGTCTGGTCAAGGAAGGATGCAGGGTTTTGTAGGTAAAGTCTTCCTCCTCGGTTGGCCGATGGTGAGAAAGGGGTGTCCCATTCTCCAACCGGTCCGAGGAATCCATGAGTATCCGGAAGCAGTATGAAGAAGTAAGCAGTTTTTTCGCATCCAACCAGGAAGAACCCCAGGAATCGGTATCAGCATTCCTCGCTACTCTCCAGGAAACCGACCCCGCTGCCCTCTCCCATCTGGAAGGAATCGAAGAGATCCTCCATGTCCTACGCGAATGGATGGAAACCGGAAAGAAACCGGAGGAAGGAACCTTCCAAGACCTGGAGAAAAAAATGGCGGAGATCCTCCGCCGTTTGCAAGAGGAGGAAACCCCCGCCATGGAGGAGATCGACTCCGAGTTGCTCGGGATGTTCCTGAGCGAATGTCGAAGCAGCCTCCAGGAGTTGGAGGAAACGGTCCTACACTTGGACCAGGAAGGCGACTCGGAGAACCAGGAGGAGATCTCCGAAGCAAGGCGCATCATCCACACCTTCAAGGGGGAATGCGGAGTGATCCCCCTCCCCGAAGCCCAAAAGCTCTGCCACCTGGCGGAGACCATGATCGACAAGGCCGCGCGTTTCCCGGTGGATCCCATCCTCGGTCTCATCGATTGGCTCAGGCGCTACGTGGACCTGCTCGTCGAGGACTCCCATGCCCCCGCCCCGGATTCCAGCGAACTCCGGGCCTCTTTCGAAGGGATCCTAAAGGAGGGAGAGGATGCAGGGGACTCCCAACCCAGCGTCCCAGGCGCCGGAGAAGCCTCCACCCCTCCCCCAGGAGGGACCATCGAAATCGAGGTGGAAGAGGACTTCCTCGAGAACGTACCCGAGTTCATCTCCGAGTCCCTGGGGCATCTGGCCGACGCGGAGGCCGCCCTCCTGGAGTATGACCAGGGGGACAAAGACATCGAGCACATCAACCTCACCTTCCGGGCTTTTCACACGATCAAGGGGGTGGCGGGTTTCCTTGGGCTCACCCCCATCGTTCAGTTCGCCCACAACACCGAAGCCCTGCTGGATGAAGTCCGCAAAGGAAACCTGGAGTGCACCTCGACCTACATCGATCTCTTTCTCCAGGCCTGCGACGCTCTGAAGCGCCTGGTCGGCGTCGTAGAAGGCAACCAGACATTCTCCAACGCGGAGTTGGATCATTGGAACCACCTCCTCTCGCAAGCCATCGAAGGGAAGCTTGAGACAGCCTCAGGAAAAACCGCGCAAGGCGCGGCGACTCCCCTTCCTTCCGCCCCCACCAAACCCTCCGGCCAGACGAGCCCCAAGAAAAAGCGCATCAAGATCGACACCTCCATCAAAGTGAGCACGAGGCGCCTCGACCGGCTCATCGACATGGTGGGAGAGCTTGTCATCGCCCAGTCCATGATCAACCAGGATCCCCAGATCCAAAGCATCCGCACCCAACGATTCACTCGCAACCTGGGTCAAGTCTCCAAGATCACCCGGGACCTCCAGGAAGCCGCCATGTCTCTCCGCATGGTCACCCTCAAGGCGACTTTTCAAAAAATGGTCCGGCTTGTACGGGATGTTGCGGGCAAAGCCCACAAACAGGTCCACCTGGAGATCCACGGAGAAGACACGGAGCTGGACCGGACCGTGGTGGAAGAGATTGGCGATCCCCTGGTGCATATGATCCGGAACGCGGTCGACCATGGGATCGAAACCCCCGAGGAGCGGATCGCCGCCGGTAAAGACCCAACAGGGACCTTGACTCTGAGCGCCTACCACCAGGGGGGGTCCATCGTGATCGAAATCCAGGATGACGGGAGAGGGCTCGACAAAGAGAAAATCCTCGCCAAGGCCCAGGAGCGGAACTGCCTCCCTCCCGGAACCAAGATCTCGGAGCTGCGGGACCAACAGATCTTCAACATGGTCTTCCTGCCGGGGTTTTCCACCGCCGACAAGGTCACCGACATCTCCGGGCGCGGTGTGGGAATGGACGTAGTCCGTAAGAACATCGAAGCCCTTCGAGGCAAGGTCGAGATCAATTCCAAGAAAGGAGAAGGGACCACCTTCTTCATGCGCCTCCCCCTCACCCTCGCCATCATCGACGGAATGGTCGTCCGCATTGGAAAGGAGCGTTACGTCATCCCCACCCTGGCCATCATCCAAAGCTTCCAGGCCAAGCCCGAGCACATCCAATCGGTCATGGAAAAGGGGGAAACCGTCAAAGTCCAAGGCCAGATCCTTCCCCTCATCCGCCTCAAGGATCTGTTCGAACTGAGAGAAGGGGTGGAGGATCCCTTCGAGGGTCTCCTGATCAATGTGGAAGCGAACAACAAGAGAGCCTGCCTTTTGGTCGATGAAATCCTTGGGCAGCAACAGGTAGTGATCAAGTCTCTTGGAAAAGGAACCAAACCCATTCAGGGAGTAACGGGAGGAGCGATCCTGGGCGACGGCAAAGTCGCGTTGATCCTGGATATCTCGGGAATTTTGGAAGCAGCATCGGCCAATCGGCCGATGCAAGGAGTTTGATATGAGCCAAACGATGGAAACAACCGAACAGATCCAGATCCAAAAGTACCTCTCCTTCTTCATCCAGGACGAAGAATACGGGATCGAAATCCTCAAGGTGAGAGAGATCATCGGAGTCACCGACATGACCGCTCTCCCCAAGACACCGCCCTATGTGAAAGGTGTCATCAACCTGAGAGGCCGAATCATTCCTGTCATCGATCTCAAGCGGAAGTTCGATATGGGGGATACCGAAATCAAAGAGGAGAGTTGCATCATCGTAACCGAAATCCAGGTTCTCGAGGACGGCGACCCCCTGCAGATGGGATGCCTGATCGACCGGGTAAGCGAGGTCACAAATATCGAAGACAGCAAGATCGAACCTGCCCCCAAATTCGGAGGAGGGCTGGACACCAGCTTCATCCTGGGGCTGGGCAAGACCAAGGACAGGGTCTGCATCCTCCTCGACATCGACCGGGTGTTCCAGGAGTCCGAACTCACCGAAATCCACTCAGCCGCGGAGAACCACGGGGAAGCCTGATCCTATGGCAAACCTTGTCAAAGACGAGTCCGAGGGACTTTTACGAGAGACGCTCAAGGAAGGGGACTTCCAAAAGCTCCAGGCTTTCGCAAAAGAACATTGGGGATTCGATCTCCATCCTTCCAAGAAAACTCTCGTCGCGAACCGCCTCCTCGCCTTCTGCCGCAAAGTGGGCAGAGCTTCCTTTTCAGAAGTCCTTCAGACACTGTTCGCCCGGGGAGACCGGGACCTCGAAATCCAGATCTTTGACAATCTCTCCACCAACTTGACCAGCTTTTTCAGGGATCGAGACCAGTTCCGATTCTTCCAGAAGGAAATCCTCGAACCCTTCAAAGGAAGCGATTCCTCCCTGAAACTCTGGAGTGCCGGATGCTCCGCAGGCTGCGAACCTTACAGCCTCGCCATCTGCGCCAAGGAGACCCTCCCCCAAGCCCAATTGCGCAAAGTGGAAATCCTTGGGACTGACTATTCGGTCTCGGCCCTCAAGCAAGCCAAGTCCGCTGTCTTCCCCCTTGAGACGGCAAAGGAAGTGGATGAAACCCTCCTTCATCGGCACTTCCTCAAGGGGGTCGGGAAAGCCTCCGGAAACATCAAACTCAGGAACGAGGTGAAAAAGCTCGTTCGATTCCACCTCCTGAACCTCATGGAAGCCTGGCCTTCCTTTGGGCCTTTCGACGCCATCTTTTGCAGGAACGTCATGATCTATTTTGGAGAGGAGGTTCAAACCTCCCTGATTCAGCGGTTCTCGGAACGTCTCAAGCCAGGAGGCTTTCTTTTCGTAGGTAGCGCCGAGTCCTTTTCCCGGATCGCCTCGGGGTTTCTGTCCGCAGGCCCCTCCATTTTCCGAAAAGCGGGGGGGCAGGCATGAGCTCCGCCCCGCAAATCACCCCTGCGGAGAGAAAGATCGTGGTGGGGGTGGGTGACCTCAAGGTCTCCAAGGATCCGAGCAAGGACATCTACACTTACGCTCTTGGGTCCTGCATCGGCATCACCATTTTCGACCCGGAAACGAAGGTTGGTGGGATGCTGCATTTCATGCTCCCCCAGCCTGGAAAAGACAAGAACCGTTTGGATCTCAATCCTTTCATGTTCGGTTCCACGGGCATTCCTCAACTCTTCAAGCAGTGTTATGCCCTGGGTGCGGTCAAGGAGCGATTGATCGTTTGCGCGGCGGGGGCCGCCGAAGTCATGACCCATGGCAAGTCCTTCGCCATCGGAGATCGAAACCGGACGATCATGCGAAAGATTTTCTGGAAGAACAATATTGTCCTGGCCGCGGAAGATACGGGAGGAAACGACGCGAGGACGATGTCCCTCGCCCTGGAAACCGGGACCGTCACACTGAAGATCCGTGGAAAGGAGGTGGTCCTATGGCAACCTTGAAAGAACGTTTAGAGACTCTGGACAAGCTCCCTTCTCTTCCCTTGGCGACCCTGAAACTCATTCGGATCCTCGGCCACGGTGAGACAGCGGAATACGAGGAAGTCGAAGAGATCATCCAGACCGACCCCGCCCTTACCTCCGCCATCTTGAAGACGGCGAACTCCGCCCTTTTCGCCCCCAAGAGCGGAAAGGTCGCGACCATCGGCGACGCCCTGCGCAACCTGGGACTACGTAAGATCCAGGAGATCGCCATCGCCCATCAGGCCAGCCCAGTCCTCGGCAAGGCGGTGGAAGGCTATGGGCTCCTGGGTGGGCAGCTCTGGCAAGGAGCGCTCGCTGGTGCCCTGGCGAGCCAAGTGGTGGCCGCGCAGACAAAGCATTGCCCTCCAGGGGAGGCCTTTGTCGGTGGACTCTTGCGGGACATCGGCAAGTTGGTCATGCAGGCTCTCTTTGGAGATCAACTCATGGCTTCCAACCTCAACACCGGGGAAGGAGATTGGAACCAATGCGAACTGGAACACAGGGAGTTCGGGTTCGATCACTGCGAAATCGGATCCGAGTTGGCACTGTTGTGGAAACTCCCCGAGTCCCTGATCCGAGCCATTCGCTTTCACCACAATCCACCCGACGATCCCGAGCAGGGCGGCCCCCTGGTGGACGTGGTTCATATTGGAGACATGATCGCCCTCGCCATGGGCTGCGGCACAGGAGTGGACGGCCTGCACTATGAAGCCTCCCCGGAGTGCATGGAGCGCATCGGCTTCAAGCGAAACGATTTCGAAAATGCCATGATCGAAACCAAGCTGCGCCTGGACGCATTCATCGGCAACAAGACAGATACCCAGGATTGACCCGGAGTTTCAAGCACCCAGATCTAAGGAGTGAATCATGAATTGCAAAGTATTGATCGTCGACGACTCTCCCATTCTCAGGAGGGCGGCAAAAAAAGCCGTTCTTCAAGCGGGGATTGAAGAAGATGAAATCTTCGAAGCGGGAAATGGTGAGGAGGCCTTGGGGGTCGCATCGAGCCATCCCATCGATCTGGTCCTTCTCGACCTCAACATGCCCATCATGTCCGGAGTCGAATTCATGGAGAAGGTCAAGGAGTCACCCCAGCTCAACACGAAATTCAGTGTCATTGTTGTGAGCACCGAGAGCAACCAGCAGAAATTTGACACTCTCAAAGAGCTTGGGGTGAAGGGATTCCTCAGGAAACCCTTCGAACCCGAAGAACTCCGGAACATGGTTCAACAAACAGTCAGGTAGAATGATGCCGAAGATCACAGAATCTGCCTTCGAGGAGATCGTCATCACCGCCCTGGAGAAGATCGCCTTCCTCTTCATGGAGCCCATCCCCCTGGATGAGGCGCCCACCAGTCTGGAGCTTCAAACCCGGATTCAATTCGAAGGACCTTTTTCCAAGGGTTCCGTCCAGGTTTTGGCCGATCTCTCCTTCGCCCAGGAGATGGCGGCGGGGCTTCTTGGGGTGGAGCCCGAAGAGATCGGCCGGGAGGACGCCGAAGCCGCGCTGAAGGAACTCAGTAACATTATTGCTGGTGAGTTGATCCTCAGACTGGGAGCCAGGGAAGACGAGTTCTACCTGGGACTCCCCGAACTGATCCCCACAGGCACCACCCTTCACCAGAAAGACCAGGAAGGGGACAGCCTCTGGTTCCACTTCGAGAGCGATGAAGGTCGCCTCAGCTGTCTGGTAAGTGTCCAGGAGGAGGATTAGCCCATCCCTAGGGCGCGGCCTCGAAGGAAACCCTGGGCCGCGTCTCTTCCCTCCCCATGCGCAACTCCACTTCCTCCCGAAAGAGGCTGTAAAGGGTGGGATCGAAGAGGCTTCCGACCTCTTGTTCCATGTTTTCGAGGAGTTCGGTAAGGGACATCTCCTCCTTGAAACGTTCCCGCAACTGATCGAAGCTGACGGCGATCCGCAAAATCCGGGCGCCTAGTGGGATGCTCTCCCCCGCAAGCCCGGAGGGAGTCCCGCTCCCGTCCCAGTTCTCGAACTGGTGCAGGAGAATCTCCGCCACCGGCGTGAACCCGGGAAAGGCTGCGAAGAGCCTCGCCCCCCGAAGGGGATGCTCCTGCTCCTTGATCTCGGCCCTCCCCCATGGCTCTTCGCTTCCCAGGGGAAGCCAGCCGATCTCATGGCAGAGCGCCGCCACCTCGAGGGTGTCCCGCATGGAGGGTTCCAGGCGCAGGCGCTCCGCAAGCCATGCCACGTAGCGCCTTGTCCTCCTCCCGTGTCCTGTCTCCCCGGTCCGGTGCAGCTCGAACTCCCTCGAGAGCTGGATGGCCACCTCGACGAAGCTCTCCTCTCCCTGAAGCTGCCGCTCTCTCAGATCTTCGATACACGCCTCGAAGGTCGGAGTCATCTCCCCCAATCCCTTGAACTCCTCTTCGTCGAAGGCAAAGGGGCCTTTCTTGCCCAGCCTCCGAAGGGCTTGGATCATGGCCCCGAAGTTCCCCTGGATCCGGGAGAAGAAGGCCACAAGGAGAACTTGGGCGATGCCGATCAGAGTGGTCAATCCGGCCCATGTGGACCAGGGAAAACCCGGCGCTGCCGGAAGAGGAGCCGTAATCCTGCACTCGCCCAGACGCTTGGGACCGGGCCCAAAGAGGGGCATTCGGATCCGGAAGGAGTCCGTGGAGACCCTGTCGAAGACCAGGTCCGGAAGGGGAGTAAAAGGGAGCGCGGAGGGCCCCGCCTGCTCCAGGATCACCCTTCCATCGGGGTCTACGAGGTGCACCCTGCCCCCCGTGGCTTTGGCGATCTCACCCAGCTTCTTTCGGAGTCCCGATCGGTCAGGGCCAAGGAGGACCTCCTCGATTCCTTCCCGAAAAGCTCGGCTGACCCTGGTCAGGTTGACCCGAGTCGCCTCGACCCGCTCGTGGAACAGAACCGACCGCTGCCAAAAGGAGAGCCAGGTTGAGGTCCCCACCGTGAGAAGGAGGGTTCCGGGGAGGAGCAGGGCCCAGAGCCGGTGTCCCCTACGTTCCTGTTTGCAGCCGACTCTGCGTACGCGTCCCCTGGCCATGCCCCATCTATCGACCAGATATGGGAGGCTCCTATAGGTCCAGGACCTTGACGACCTCCGCCTCCAATTCGTAGATGGCGACGCAAAAATCCTCATCCAAGACCTTCTTCAGGCGGAAGGTCCCCACAAGGAGAATGGGGTCGTAGTAGTAAGGAATGCCCTTTTTTCCCTTGACGATCACCTTCACGAGACCGTTCACATCAGGAGGTGTCCCGTAGCAGCAGCTCCAGAGGGATTTGACCAGGAAAAATTCATGGATGTCCTCCACCTCGTCGATGGGGAACATAAAGCCGGCCATGACCACCCGCTTTTGATCCCACTTCTTCAAGTCCTTGGGCATTCCCTTGAAGCCATCCTCGTAAGGCCAGGCATCGATCTTGTCGAAGGGAAGGAAGGGAATCCCTCCTTTGATCTTCATCTTTTTGAGGATCTTGGGCAGTTTCTTTTCGGCCTCGAGCATGGCGTTCGCCCCCCGGATGGCCCGGATGTCGCCCTCGCTGGCCCCCTCCGGGATCGGAACCTTCTTCTTGCCGGGGTCCACCAGCTTCCCTTCGAGCTGGACCTCGACCTTGTTCGCCTTGGCCTTGGTCTTGGTCTTGGCCGTCTTGGTCTTGGCCGTCTTGGTCTTGGCCTTAGCCTTGGTCTTTGCCTTCCCCCCCGCCTTTTCCTTGGTCCCCGCCTGGGAGAGTTTGGCCTTGCCCTGGGAGACTTCCTGTTGTACCCCCTTCACCTGCTTTTGTTTGGGCAGGGAATGGGACCGTGAACGGGGCTGGGAACGGGGCTGGGGACGGGGTCTCGAGCTGGGCCGAGAGCTGGGCTTCTGCCCGGACAAAGCCGCTAGAAGAAAAAGGGGGATTAGGCAGGAAAGGGTCTTGGTTCTCATCGATCAGGACTCAAGTAACGCGCGACATCGGTTCGCAAGGTCAAGAGGCCTGGGAGGAGCCCCGCCAGACCAGCTAAAAGGGTAACACCAATCAGGAGCCAGAGGTCCCGAAGGCCAAAATCCACTGCGGAAAAAGGCACCCCTGTCCAGGAGCGCAGAGTCTCTCCGAACAAGAAGACTCCTCCATGGGCACCCAGGATCCCCAGA
Organism: Planctomycetota bacterium; assembly: GCA_011321845.1. Lineage (GTDB taxonomy): Bacteria > Planctomycetota > UBA1135 > UBA1135 > HyVt-539. Next base: position 23,866 of record DROQ01000084.1, read on the forward strand.
AAGGCGCCCGTTCCTCCCACCGCAAGGGCTTCGAACAGGACAATGGCGAAGATTTGACTCCTCCTCGCTCCCAAGGACCTCATGATCGCAACCTCGCGACGCCGCTCATCCATGGTCAGATAGAGGGAATTGAAAATCCCGATTGCGGCCACGACGAGAACCAGAAACCCAATGGACCGCAGCGCCAGGGCGAGGTCCCCCACCATCTCGAAGAGCTTCCGGATCTCCACGGCTGGAATGGCGGCCTGCGCTTCGGGACGCCTCTGGAACAGGCTCCGCAGAATCATGGGTCCCAGGGGATGCTTGGTGTCCACGATCACGGAGGAGATGGCGACCTTGGACGCGCCTTCTCCTTTTTTCACGACTTCGTGGCCCTTGAGCCGAAAAAAGGCCCCGATGGGAAGGTAGAGGGCCCGGTCGATGGGCGTCCCCGTCGGCGCGAGAATGCCCACCACTTGGAAAGGCGCTTCTGCGTGCTCCTCGAGCGTGGCGCCCACCCCATGCGAGGGGATCACCTCGTCCCCAATGCGCAGGCCCGTCCTCTCGGCGGCGCTCGAACCGAGAACAACCTCCCGCCAGGAAGCGGGGATGGCCTCGTGCTCCTCCCCATGGCCCCCGGGTCTTTCAGAGCCCGATTCCCCGGCCTGCTCCCGGGCCTCCTCGAGGAGGTCCTCATGGGAGAAACGCCAGGCGCCCCCTTGCAGGAACTGCAGAGGGACCCGTTCCCCTTTCTTGTTCTTCCCAAGGGAGAACTTGGAAAACCATTCGTCGGTGGTCCCGATGATGGGAAAGCCGCGATAAGAGTCCCCCACCACCTGAGGGATGGCGTAGCGCACCCCCACCCTCCTCCCCAGGCGGTCTGCGTGGGCCTGCTCATAGACCGAGAGAGGGATGATCCCCTGGGACTGGCCCAGGTGGAAAACGGTGTTGAGGACGAGGTCGAGGGGCGAAGTGTCCCCCGGACCCAATACGACGCCGTAGCCTTTGGAAGAGGAGTGGTACCTCCGTTCTGCCTGGTCCGCCGCGATCCAGAGGAAGGTGACGAGGGCCGTTCCCAGGAGGATGGAGAAGGCGAGCAGCAGGTTGGCCGGAAGACGGTAGGAAAGGTGGCGGGCAACGATGGAAGGGAGTTTCATCGCGCAGGCTCTCCCATCCCCAGGGCGAACTCCCGCATATCCACGCGGCGATCGAGGATCTCAGCCGTCCTGTGGTCATGCGTAACCATCAGCAGAGTCGCCCCCGACTCGCGCACCAACTCCAGAAGAAGTTCCAACACGGCCTGGCCGGTCTCGGGGTCCTGGCTCCCCAAAGGCTCGTCAGCGAGAATCAGCTCGGGGGCATTGATCATGGCCCGGGCCAAGGCCACCCGCTGCTGCTGCCCAACGGACAGCTCCCCAGGCCGATTCTCCATCCGGTCCGAGAGTCCTACGCGCTCGAGCAAGGCCCGGGCCGCATCCCGGGTCGCCCGGCCCGAGCGCCCCGCGAAAAAAGCTCCGAGGATCACATTCTCCAGGGCGCTGAAGGGAGGCAAGAGGTTGAAGGTCTGGTGTACGTAGCCGATATGCCGGGCGCGAAACCGGTCCCTCCCCCTCTCGGAGAGCTTGGTAAGATCCTGGTCCCGAAAAAAAACGCGCCCTTTCTCCGGGAGCAGTATGCCCGAAACCAGATGGAGAAAGGTCGTCTTCCCGCAGCCGCTCGGCCCCACCAAGGAGACCGTCTCTCCCTCCCCAAAACGCAGATGAGGGATCGAGAGAATGGGCACATAGGTTCCACCCTTCTTGCGGTACCCCTTCTCCACGCCTTCGATCCGGATCACGCCCCCCCCTCCCCGGCCTTTTCCTTCTTCTCCATACCCAACGAACTCCTGGCCGAGGCGGCGGGGGGGAGCAGAACCCCGGGGACATCCTCGACCTCTTTCCAATACGTCCAACGTTCGTCGGAGATCTCATCCTCCCGCTCTTTCATGATGGACATGGGTCGCAGGAAGAATTTGGGGGAAAAGAAGCCCTCGATGGAGCCCAAGGGTGGATGCACCCAGGGATGGCTGAGAAAGGAACCCAATAGCGAGGAGCTGGGTCCGAGCTGAACGCAGGCACAGGGGGGGAGTTCGCTCATCCACTTGGAAGGATGGGACACACGCAGAAGGATGCGCTTGGGGCTGAACTGCTCGAGGAGTTCAAAGGCCCGCCGCAACGAGGGGACAAGGACCCGGAGCACACTCGCCCTGAGCGCCCTCTTGACGGCCGCCTTACGCCCTCGGGGGAGTTTGTCGGCTCGCTCCAGAAGGACGACGCCCAGGCGCAGCAAGAGGTCCTCGGAGTTCGAGAGGAGGATGCAGCGCCCCTCCTCGTGCAACTCCGCGTGCAGGAGGATCTCCTCGACCAGGAGGGGATCCAACTCGGCCCGCTTGTCCGCCACGAGCAGGAGATCCTGGCCCCCGCCCATGGGGAGCACTCGAATATGACCGCCGACCCGTCGCATGGCCCAGGCCGAGGCCGGCCCATCCCCCCCCAGGATCAAATCGCAGGGACCCGGGAGCCCCAGCCCCTCCGCCAGAATAAAGACACCTTCCGCGCCCCCCCGTCGAACGAGCTGATGGATCCCCATCACCTCGCAGGCCGCAAGAAAACCGGTGGAAGGATCTTCCCCCTCCTCCAACTGGAGCGCGACACTCACCTGCGGCACCCCCGCGACCTGCGGGGGGGAGGCGAGGGAGAGGAGGGTGGACACGGGGAGTTTGGCCTTGGGGAGAACGATCCCCACATGTTGGTAGGGCCGATGCCGGATCTCAATGCGCCCGCCCCCTTCTTCGCGCACGACGCGATTTTCGGGGAGGTGGTGCCGGTGGAAGACCCGGAGACGGATGCTCCGCTCCTCGAGGAGCTGCTGGGCACCGGGGGAGAGAGAGGCCTTGGCCCTCGGAAAGGAGGAACCGGCCTGAAACAAATCCCTCCGCTCCCCCAGCCTCTTTTGGAGGAAGACACTGGGGTTTTCCCCGCCCTCCCGCCAGAGGCGGTCCAGCTCCCCCAAGGAAACATCCCTCTCCCCGCCCCCCTGCGGAGGGTCCGAGTCGACCTCCCCGGAGCCGAAGAGAGGCCCCTGCCCCGGGTCCGTTCGAATGGGCGCGATCCCTTTCACGGAGGCCGGGAGGTTAAAGTACCGGGAGGGAATGCTGAGAATCCCAGCCGTCGTTCAAAGGAGTGATGTTGGGATCCCGCTCGTGGTGGATGTGGTGGTCGAAAAGCTTGCTGAACCTCCTCTTGTCTTCGGGCCAGCGCACATCGGTAACGACCACCTTGGCCCGCCCCCTCGCGACCGGGTCGTGAACATGGGCGGGAGGCACGCTGCGGATCACCCCGATTTCACAGCCATCCTCGTCCTTGCCGGTGGGACAGAAGACCAGAGCAAAGGCCCGATAAAGATACGAAGGGTCCAGACCCGGAAGCATCTTGCCCCCCTGGCAGGCGGGACAGGGGAGGACACCCTCCTCGACCACCTTGCCATCCTCATCCACCAGGTCCCCCGGAAGGGAACCACATTCCCGACAAAATCTTCCGTCTTCTCTGGGTACGAAACGCGTCTTCCCGGCCATCGGCCTCACCCTCCATCCAAATCCGATCGGGGAGCAGGTGCCCCCTGGCCGTTATTCTCCCGAGAATCGCTCCGGGATCCATCACAAAGAAACGAAAAACCCCGGCTCCCGGGAGGGTTAGCGCTCCGCCTCGAGGAGGACCTTCTGGAGAGCCAGAGAGTCGGAGGCCCGCAACACCCTTTTGGCCAAAGCCTCGGCGGCAGGGAGGGTCCAGGCTCTAAGGGACTTGCGGACCTTGGGGCTCCGGACCGGAGTCACCCCAAAGGAGCGGAAACCGACTCCGAGGAAAAAAGGGAGTCTCAGGGGATCGGAGACGGCCTCGCCGAAGAGAAGGCATCTTTTCCGTAGGCGCCGGGTCTCCTTGGACAACTCCGCGAGAAGCTTGAAGAAAGCGGGGTGGTAGGTCTTGTAATAATCGGCGACCTCCAGACTATCCCGGTCGGCGGCCAGAAGGTACTGCTGCAGATCGTCCAGGGCGACCATCAGGAAATCGGCCTCCTGCCCCACCGCATCCAGAGCGAAGGCGGTGGAGGGGACCTCGACCACGGCGCCCACCAGGACCTCGTCCACGCAAGGGACTCCCTCCTTTCGGAGCGAGCCCCGCACACCGCGCACCATCTCCCGCACGCGATGCAAGTCCTGCACCGCCGTGACAAAGGGAACAGCGATCTCCAGGGTCCCCCCGGGCTCGAGGCGGAGCAGGGCCCGGAGCTGGGTGCGGAAAAGAGAGGGGTTCTTGAGCAGGTAACGGATGCCTTTGAGGCCAAGTGCGGGGTTGGGCTCTCTCCGCTCCCCTTCCTTGGGGGGCCTCAGGTCTTCGCTCAGATCCAAGAGCCGGAACACAACCCGTTGGCCCCCCGCCTTGGACAGAATCTCGGCGTAATGCCGATGGAGGAGGTCTTCGCCGGGAGGGGCCTGGTCGACGAGGAACAGCAGCTCGGTCCGATAGAGCCCCACTCCGTCCAAGCCTGCGTCCACGGCCTGGACAACCTCCCCCAGGTTGCCGCATGCGCCGAGGAGGTCGATGGCCGTCCCGTCCCCCAGCTCGGGCGGACCCTCCTCCTGGAAAGGGGGCATGGGCGTGCGCTGAAGGGCCTTGCCCTCATACTCGCGCCGGAGCCGGTCCTCGGGGTTGACGTAGATCAGGCCCGCGGTCGCGTCGAGGATGACAAAGTCCCCCTCCTCGAGTTGCTCCCTCAGATCGCTGAGCCCCGTGACGGTGGGGATACCCATGGAGCGCGCGAGAATGCCCGCATGGGAACTGGGGCCTCCCTCCTCGGCCAGAATGCCCAGCACCTTTTTGTCCTCCAGCCGGAACATGTCGGTGATGGTCAGTTTTTTGGTGACCAGGATGTAAGCCTCCTCCTGAAGGGCGCGGGGATCTCTGCCCTCTTCCTTCTCCAGGGTCCGGAGCACCCGGAGGGAAACGTCCCGGAGGTCGAAGGCCGACTCGCGAAGCTTGTCGTTTTCGACCAGCTCGAAAATACGGTCGAAGCCCCGGACCACCTTCATCAGGGCGGACTCGAGGGGGAGCCGCTCTTTTTCGATCCAGTCCTCCACGTCCGCCCGAAAGGTGGGATCGTCCAGGTAAGCGAGGTGCACACCGAGGATCCTCGCTTCGTCACTGCCGATCTCCTTTTCGAGATTGGTCCTCAGCCGTTGGAGCTGGGCTTTGCAATCCTCGACCGCGGAGCGGAAGCGTTCGATCTCGCTCGGAACCTCGGTGGCCGAGACCCGGGAACCCTTGGGTCTGGCGTCGAATTCGTAGCCCATGAAGCGGATGCGACCAATGGCTACCCCGCCGCAGACGCAAAGACCTTCGAGGTGCTTACTCCGCATTGTTTCCGATGACTCCCATGGAGGAGGAATCAAAACCACAGGGATGGCCCATGTCAATGAACGGAACGAAGCCGAAGGATTCGAGAGCAGGAATCCAACCGGCCACGAGGAATCCGGCCCTCTTGTGTTTATGATTCCCAGCTGACTTTCGAGACCCTCCGAGGACATCCCTTTGGCGATCGCATTCAGCCTCCTTCTTTCCGCTTCTCTCTTCCTCCCCCAGGGGGGCACCCTCCCCACCGGGTTCCAGCGGGTCCGGACGCCGGACGGGAGCCGCTTCCTCCTCCACAAGACCGAAGGGCGCCCCGTGGCGGTGTGGATCTATGTCCACCGGATGGGAATGGCCCACGACCCTTACCAGCTCGAGGGACTCTCAGCCGCCTGCCTCAAGGCCTCCCTCAGCGCCCAACCCCTCCGAGAAAAGCTGGCAAGCCTGGGGGCCACCGGGCTCCGCCTCGAGACCCGAGCCCGGACGAGCAGCCTTCAGGCAGTCCTCCCCAGCGATCGCATCTTGGCTTTTGCCGCCCTGATGAGGGAACGCCGCACCAGGCCACAGCTCCAAGGGCTGGACCAGGCCTTCTTGAACGCACACAGGGAGAGGGTAAGGACCTTTCAGAACCGGAGGGACCTGAGGCCCATCCGGGAAATGGCCCTCGCGACCATCCTCCGGGATCCGGTTCGCGCCGTCCTTTTTCCACCATCCTCGAAAGCCGGTTCCATCTCCCCTCCCGCCGCCCTCCTCTTTTTTCAGAGGCACAACCTCCCCGACCAGGGACTCACCCTGATCGAAGGCAACTTCGATCCAGCCTTGGTCGCCCGCGGCCTCTCCCACATTTTCAACACTCCCTCCCGCCTCCAGCCTCCCCTCGTGCCGCCCGAAGAACCCCTTCCCTCGGCCTCGCGAATCCTCCGCTCGCATCGCCCCGGATACGCACTCGCCGCCCTGGCCTGGAGGATCCCTCCCGGCTGGAGCCAGGACGAACTCGGGGTGTTGGCCCATGCCCTCCAGGGAGCCGAGGTTCCCGGAGGCGAAGGACTCTCCTTCCGAGCCTTCCCTTCTTTTCCCAGCATGGGGCGCCCATCCCTCTTCGCCCTCGAAGCCAGGGCCCTCGGTCCCGGCATGAGCTCGGAGGAGTTGCTGCGGCATCTCCGGAAGAGGGTCGATGCCCTCCTCGAGGGGAAAACAGGAAGACAACTCCTGACCCGGGCGAACAAACTCCAGCGGGCTCGGGCCCGAGGGGACTTCGATCCACCGGAGACCAGGCTCTCCCGCCTGGGGCGCAGCATTCTCCTTGGGACCTATGGAGGAGGGAGCCCCGACCCCACTTCCCTCCTCGCCAAGGCTCGCAAACTCCTCCAAGGTCGAGGCGAATGCGCCAATCTGGTGGATCCCATCCCAAGCGGCGCGAAGGAGGAGAAAAAATGAGGGACTTCCCCAGGATCCGTTCCCTTCTCGCCCTTTCGACCCTCTCCGGGATGTTCTTCTTCTCCGGTTGCGGGGGCACTCCCCCCCGCTCCGAGCGAGAGCGGCCCCAGCCCTTACCCCAGGCGAAGCGAAGGGCTGCGACCGACCCACAACCCTCCCGCGAGCAACGAACCTCCTCCGAGCCCCCGGCCGGGGTCAAGGAGCGGAGCCCGAAAAAAGAGGGGATGGAACTCCCTCCCCCCCTCCCTCCCCTCCACAGCCGAAAACTCTCCAATGGCCTGCTGGTGGCCCTATCCCGGGACAAGAGCGACCCGCGCGACCGGATCCTCGTCTTCTTCCCACGAAGAGGACAGAAGACTCCGGCCGGCATGGCGGGGATCCAGGAACTGGCGGATCGCTTGATCCAACGGCGCCTGGAGCAGGCCCTGGAACCCGAAGGCATGGGGGAGGCCGAAGCCGCCCTTTCGACCCGCACCCTCCCCGGAGGAATGGTCTTCGAAGTCGCCGGACGCCGCGGCAAGCTGAAGCGCGCCCAAAAGACTCTGATCGAAACCTTGATGGATCCTCGAGTGGATCCCAGCGAGATCCCTCGCTTGCGGGCCGAACTCCTGATGGACCTCGCCAAGGATCCCAGGAGGAGACTGGCCCTGGCCTTCGTCTCGAGGGTACTGGGGCTGGGTTTGCCCTTTCCCGACACCATCCAGGAGGATATCGCGGGCATCCAGCCGGCCGCGCTGAGCCTTTACCTCAAGATGCATTATCGCCCACAGGGAGCCATCGTCCTTCTCCAGGGTGGGGGTTGGAACCGGAACGACCTCCGGGACTTGGGGAATGATCTGCTGGCCTGGAAGGACGGAGGACTCAGCCAGCCTCCTCCTCCGCCCAAGATCCCTTTTTTCAGCTTTGCCGGATCCCCCCAGTTCTCCGAAGAAGGGGAACTGCTCGTCCTCCTCCCCAGCCCTTCGATCGAGGACAGCGGCAGCCCTCTCTCCGAACTCTGCTGGCAGATCTTTTGCTTGGACGGTTTGGGGGGACGGCTGACCAAGGAGCTTGAGGCGCGGGGGATCCCCCATGCCCGGATCCAACCCAACCCCCTGGGCCCCATTCTCGGTGCCCGCCTGCTCTCGCTCACCGCGCCCGGGGTGGAGCCTGCCGCCCTCATCGCAGCGGTTCGGGCAGCCGTCGCCTCCCTGGCCGAAAACAGCCCCTCCCTGGGCGCCTTCGACCAGGCCAAACGCAGAGTCCTCGTCTCCTGGGATCGCAAGATGAACCCACCCTCGCTCCGGGCGGAGACCCTCGCCCGCGCTCTCTCCCACGGCCTCAGCCCCAGCCTCGATCTGGGAGTCCTTCGCGCCCTCCAAGCCCTACGCCCCGATGACATCCCCGAAGCGGCGAGCCTCTGGCTCAAACCCGCCTTCCTCTACCTCTCTTCCCGGACCCAAGCCCCCAAGGGAGCCGTCCTCCTGGGCAAGCGGGATTTTCGGGAAAAGACCGAGTCCTCCCTTGGAACCACCATCATCCAAAACCTTCCCGGCAAACCCGAAGAATGGGAAGAAAGGAAAAAACACAGCCTCGCCAAGGCAAGGCGCGCTCTCGGACTCAGCACTTCTCCGCAAAAAGGCTCCACAAAAACCCTCCGCTTCGAAGTCCACGGCAAACTCCTCGCCTCCCTCCCCTTCCAGGAAAAGTGGATCTGGGATTTCGGCCAGAAGAAGGTCGAAGAGGAACTTCGCATCCTGAAAACCAGGATCCGCCGCAGCTTTGGTCCCAAGGGAGCCCGCGAAGTCCTGGACCACCAGGCCCGGACCCTCGGAGAGCTGGAAGCCGAGAGCTACCTCCAGAGCGGTCTCCTCAACCCCCTCATCCTCCTCCATCCCGACAACCCCTTTATCAAGACCATCCAGGCTCAGGGCAGGATCCGCCTCAAGGAGGGAAAGGATCTCATCCTTCTCCGCTTCCACCTCGCCATAGGCCCCATCGAGAGCAAAGTCTCCCTGGGGATCGACCCGGACACCGGCCTCCCGAGGCGCCTCCTCTACCAGGCCCCCAGCCCCGGTGGTTCGAGGGTCCGCACGATCTACCTCCTCCAGGAATACCGCATGGAGAAAGGCATCCGCTTCCCCCACACTCTCTTTCGTTTCGATCGCGGCGCTTACCGGGGAGAGCTTTCCTTGAAGTAGGCTCTCTATTTCTTCAGGACCCCCATGATTTTGTTCAAGGCCTCCTGGTTCAAAAAGCTGAGGACCGCGTCCCCGGTGGCCGGTTTCTCCGCATTCCCCGAATAACGGCACTCGATCACTGTGTCATCCATCAGGATCTGGAGCTTCTGGCCTCTCCTTCCCTCTTTGCTCAGCATGCCCTTGGCCCCCTCATATTCGATCAACTCTCCCTTGGCCCCGGCCATGGAAGGATTGTTCAGGAACATCTTGAGCATCCGCACCAGGGGGGAGTTCACCACCACGGTCAGCTTGATGCTCCGACCATCCTTGGAGAAATAGGTCTGCTCGATCTGACTCCCCAGCCCCATGGCCATTCCCGCAAGGAAGGGGTTGTTCGCCCCCCCGAGTTTGCGTTGCGGGCGGACCTTGAACCCCTCGGGGGCCGGCGGCAGCACGGCGAGAACCTTCTCCTTGAGCCTGGCGGTGGCGATGCTGTTCAACTGGCGGATCCCCTTGAGACAGTCGGCGATCCGTCCCTCTTTCCAGGCCTTTCCTACAGAGGCGTAGACTGACTCGAAATCCTTGGGCTCAGCCTTCTTCACGCGGCGCTGCGGAAAAACGATGGGCAGGAGGAGGAGGGGGGCGAACAAAGAGAGGGTTCTGGTTTTCATGAGGGTTTCTCCGGAATCTTGGAAATCGATGGAACGAACAAATCCTTTGGCCCGGATGAATCTCGAACTCGAATCATGCCGGTTCGGGAAGGAACATCAGGGACGGAATTCAAAGCCAACAAAGAAGCGGTGCTCCCCGAGACCATCCTTGGTGAAAGAGATCGGACTCTGGCTCTCATTGGAAAGGTAGGAGTATTCCGCGGTGAGGGCGAAGGACTCGGCGAAGTCGTAACGAAGCTCCACCTGCCCTCCGAAAAAAAACTTGGTGTCGGTGCCTGTGCCGAACTGGCCGGCCACCTTGACCCACTGCGCCCGGATCCCGGGGGTCAGAGTCATATGATCCCCGAGAAGGAGCCTGTAATCCACCCTGGCGTCCACCCACATCTTCCCGACGGGCTTGCCCGCGTCGTAAATGAAGATCCTGTCATCCTCGGCAGCCATGACCCCATCGGCGGAGAGAACCCAAGTGCCGTTCGTCGTGTAGGGCGCGTAATATTCCAGATGCCCTCCTCCGCGCATCACCGCCGCGGGGAGCGAGGTCTCGTTCCCCAAGGTCCCGAAGGCGTCGTTGTTGTCATTCCACTCCCGTTCGATCCAAATCGAAAAAAGCGTCCCCTTTCGAGGGAGGTTGCTCTGCCGGTCGATTTCGATCGCATTGTCCTCGATGTGGGCCTGGAAGCCATAGACCTTGTACCCACCGGGAATGGTGAATCCCGAGTCCGTTTTGGAATTGCGGGAGAAGGAGTTGTGTCCATAGAAGGCCCCCGCCTCCCCCTTGAGCCCCTGGGCGAAATTGGTGGCGAAGGAGACCCTGACCCGCCAGTCCTTCATCCGGTAGAGCCCCACAGGTTGGAAGTTGTCCCCATCGTAGTAGCCCTCTCGCTGAAACGCCCCCCACTGTCTCCCATGGATCTCGATCCGCGAATAGCCCTGGTTGGGCGCGTCGGGATTGCCATCGATCAAACTGGCGTAACTGCCATCCCTCCCCGCGTAGAGTTCCAACCGCCCTTCGCGACCGAAGGGTTTGGAAGAACGGTAGTACGCCTGCCCCTGGAAATTGTAGTCCGACTCCGCGAAACGCTGGCGATCCTCTCCGGAGGGGAGGATGCCCACAAGGCCCGCCCGGACCTCGAAAAAATCCGTCTTGGCCCAGCGGCGATTGCGCACCACGAGGAGGTCGTTGTAGGTCGGTTTGTGCTCCTGGGCAGAGGCTCCCGGACTCCACAGCGCGGAAAAAGCAAGGACGCCCACCAGAGGGGCCACTCGGGATCCAAATCCGATCATCAGCGTTTCATCTCCAAAGGAAATCCGTCACGGGGGGAAGACCGTGCTTCGACACCGGGATGAGGCTATCCTTCCCGGGTCCAAGCGAAAAGGAGAAACATGCTTCAGGTTCTCGAACAGGCCCAGTCCATCTCGGAACTCTTGAGAGAACTGCGCCGGGATTTCCATCGGCACCCGGAGCCTTCCTTCGAGGAGGAGCGAACCGCCTCGGTGGTCGCAGGCTTCTTGCGGGGACTCGGCCTCCAGGTCCAGACCTTCGCCGACATCCACGGCCTCTGGGCGGATCTGAGGGTCGAGGGCGCAGGCGAGACCATCGCCCTGCGGGCCGACATGGACGCTCTGCGCATGGACGAGCTCGCGACCCCCGCCAAATGCTCCTTTGTCAGCCAAAACAAGGGGGCCGCCCACTGCTGCGGCCATGACGCCCACATGGCCATGCTGCTCGGGGCCGCCAAGCTCCTTGCCGAAGGAAAGGTAAGGGCTACCAAGAATGTTCGCTTCCTCTTCCAGCACGCCGAGGAGCAGGTCCCCGGCGGCGCCATCGAACTGATCGAACGCGGATGCCTCGATGGTGTCTCCCGGATCTTCGGCCTCCACGTCATCCCCCCCATCCCCGCCGGCATGTTCATCATCGGCGCCGGCCCGATGATGGCCTCGGCCGACGACATCAGCATCCGCGTCCAGGGCAAGGGAGGACACGCCGCCATGCCCCACCTCGTGCGCGACCCCATCGTCGCCGGCTCCCAGATCGTGGAGAACCTGCAACAACTCGTCTCCCGGCGCGCCGGCCCCCTCCGGCCCGCCGTCATCAGCATCTGCAGCTTCCAGGGTGGCAGCGGCACCAACAACGTCATCCCCGACTTCGTCGAAATGGCCGGAACCGTCCGCAGCCTCGACGAGGACTTGCGTGGCGAGCTTCCCGCCTGGATCCAAACCAGCGTCCAAAACGTCTCCAAGGCCTGCGGCTGCGAAGCGGAACTCGACTACAAAAAGGGCTACCCGGTTCTCGTCAACGACCGCGACGCGACGCAGTACGCCAGGGAGACCGCGCTCTCCCTCTTCGGCGAAGATGCCATCCACCCCAGCCCCTTCCCCCTCCTCGCGGGCGAGGACTTCGCCTACTATGCCCAAGAGATCCCCGCCTGCTACGTCTTCCTGGGAACCGGCAAACCCGGAATGGACTCCCCCAACCACGCCACCGACTTCGACGTCTCCGAAGAAACCCTCCCCCTAGGAACCGCCTGGTTCTCCGCCCTCACCACCCAGTAGGAAACGCCTCCAGGCGTTTCACGTAGAAAACCCCGGTAGGAAACGCCTCCAGGCGTTTCACCCAGAACACCCCAGCACCCCCCCCCAAAACCTTCCCCCTAGCAAACCCCTCCAGACCTTTCATACCCCCCAACCCCCAAAACCAACTCCTCATGCTGCCCCAAATCCCTCAACACCAAAGCCGTCACCCCCCGCGCCGTCTCCAACCGCTCCAGATCCCGCTCCCCCTCCTCCAAGAACCCCAACGCCAACTCCACCGCCCGTCCCTCCGGCCCCTCATCCCCCCCCAAATCAAAGGCCAACACCACCTCCTCCAAATCCCCG
>DROQ01000085.1 GCA_011321845.1 Planctomycetota bacterium
AAAAAGATCCAACTCCAAAGAAAGAAAGAAAGAAAGAAAGAAGAGTTCTTCCTGGCCTTGGACCAATCCCTCCCTTTTTACTCCAGCCTCACCCAAGGGGGAATCAGCGCCTGGAAACTCGAAGACAGTGGAGGAAAGGCTCTCTCTACCGTGCAACTTGAACTTGCCACTCTGGATCGTCTCCCCCTCCTTCCCAACCCATCCCTTTCCACGAAAAAAACAAAGGATTCCAAGGAAGCCATCCTCTCCCAGAGCGAATTCATAAGCAGCCTGCGAGTCCCAACCCTTCCTACCCAACAAGGCACCCTCACCCTCCATCTATTGACAGCGGGTGGAGTCTTCGAAGTTCCCGCCAAAGGAGACAAGTGGCTCTGGTCCCCCTTTGTGACCAAGGAACTCACGTTCCTGCTCAAGATCGACCCCAGGCAAAGTCTCGTCTACTACCTGACTCTCGACAAGGACGGAAAACATCTGGCCCGAAGTCGGCCCCGTCTCATCCACTTGACCCGGGACCCCCAAACCGGGGGGTAGGTCGGGAGGGAGGTTTACTTCTTCACCTTCTTGCGGGGGATGATGTTGGGTCCGGGGGCGGCGATGTTGTCTTTGCCGATGTGGAAGGGGACGGGGAGTTCGGTGACGGGGTCGGTGGCGAGGACGGGTTTGTCGTGGGGGTAGACGGGTTGCTGGGGCTCCTGGGGCTTGGGGCGGAGTTTGCTGGGGACGCCGAGCCAGAAGAAGACGGAGCCCTCGGGGATGGGGCGGGAGGCGGTGGGCTTGTCGGTTTTCTCGGGGCGGTAGACGCGGATGTCGGCGAGGGTGACGGGGAAGGCGCTTTGGCGGAGGGAGCGGGAGGAGGGGAAGGTGTTCGGGGCGAAGTCATGGGTGTTTGTGCTCGGGAAGAGGCACTGGCCTTCTTCGCGCAGGGAGGCGTCGAAGTAGCGTTTGCCGTGGGCCTCCTCGAGGTCGATGGGGACGCCGATCTGGGCGCGGGCGCTCTGGCCTTCTTCGCCGTAGTGCCAGATGAGGAGGCCGTCGCGGAAGAAGTCGCTGTCGAAGCCGCGGCGGGAGCGGACCTCGAGGAGGAAGTATTCTTCGCCGCCGGGGGAGAGGGGGAGGATGAGGGCCTGGTCCCTGCTGCCTTCGATGGGGCGCAGGCAGAGAAGGCCCTTGGCCTCGGGGCGGAGAATGGTGGGCCTTAGCCAGCCGAGCTGGATCTTGCAGTAGGCGCAGAGGTGGAAGGGGCGGTCCTTGAGCGATCTTCCGCCACCGAGGTGGCCGATGGCCATGGTGCAGAACTTGCCGACGCCGGTGCGATGGCCGTAGCCGTAGAAGTCAGGGAGGCCCAGCATGTGGCCGAACTCGTGGCAGTGGACGCCGATGGAGGCGAACTCCCTGTCGCCGGCCTCGACGATGTAGTAGGGGACGCTGCGCCCCCCCACCCGGATCGAGGACCGGTGCGGCCAGAGCTGGCTTCCCCGGAGGCTGTCCCGGGCACCGGCGTAGATGAAGACGACCCCTTGGTAGGGATCCAGGGCTTTGGGACCTTCCCGTTTGCGCACCTCCTTCAACGCGTCTTCGAAGATGCGGGTCTTCCCCCCTCGGGCGGGACCCATGTCCTGCTCGTCGTAGTAGGCCCAGGTCTCGGGCACCTGCACCCAGTCGAAGGCCCTTCCCTCGAGGTCGAACTGCCCACAGGAGACCTCCTTGTAATAGTCGCGCATGCTTCCGTAGGTCCGGCGCCCATCGGGAGCCTTGGTGTATTCGCCTTCGGAGAAGAGCATTCTTTCGTAAGCCTCCTGCGGCCATTCGGGGCGGTGCTTGCGGTCCTTGAACTCGACGAGGAGGACGGCCAGCTTGAAGGTCTTGCCCGCCCAGCTGCGGCGTTTCTTTGCCTTGGTCTTGCGCGGGCGGAGGGAAAGAGTCTTGTGCTCGGAGGATCGGCGCACGCGGATGCGCAGGGTCTTGGCCTTGCGGAGGATGCGGCGAACGACGCCACTGGAGGTCGGGCTCTTGCGGTTCAGGGTGTAGATCCGGTCGCCGACCCGCAGGCCTCCGCGGTAGGCCTCGCTCTTGCGGTCCACCCGGGTGACGATGATTTTGCCCCGGCTGCGCTTGAAGGCGAAGCCGGGCCAGGGCCCCCCGCCACGCGCGATGCGGATGTCTTTTTTCAGAGCGGGTCGAAAAAGCTTGAGGGTGACTTTTTTGCCTTCGCGGAGGGAGGCGAGGGCGGTCTCCAGGTCGGCGGTCTCGCGAAGGGGGCTCCTGCCTATTTTTTGGATCAGGTCACCCGGGAGGAGGCCGGCCCGCTCGGCGGGTCCCCGGGGAAGGACCTGGTCCACATAGACGCCCCGGCGCCCAAAACCACCAAAGGAGATCCCGAGGTCGAGGCGGGCCTTGGGAGCGAAGGTCCAGGGTTTTTTGAAGGCTTCGGGGAGGTCTTCGAGAGTCTTGAGCCCGGGCAGAAGACGCTGAGTCGTCCAGGGGTCGGGGACGGCCGGGCCGGTCGGCTCCTGCACGAGAGCGCCCCCCTGGGGGGCGAGCAGCAGAAGCAGGAGATAGACAAAGGTCCGCATTGTCTCCTTATCATGCACTCCACCCGAAACGCAGGGGACCGGCTTTTTTCCAAAAGAAGCTTCTCCCTGAGGCAAGCCTGGCGAAGACCTCCACAAAGGGGAAAAATAGGAAGATGCCCAGCCCGCCCGAAGCCCGTCCCCGTCCTCCCACTCGCGAAGCTCCTCGCGGGAGTTCGAGGCTGCTCCTGCTCATCTGCCTGCTCGGCCTGCTCCTTCGTCTGCTCGGCATCGATTGGGGGCTCCCCGACCCGGCCCTTCACTGGAGTTCCTACCATCCCGACGAGTTCCAACTGGTGGAGCCGGCCTTCTCGATCTCGAAGGGCCTGGACCTCAACCCGCACAATTTCATTTACGGCAACCTCCTGCAAAACCTGGACGCCCTGCTCCTCAAGCTCGCTTCCTGGGCGGGCCTCACCCCCCTTCCCCAGGGCATGGGCACCCTCTACCTCCTGCCCCGCCTCCTCACCGCCCTCTTCGGAACGCTCAGTGTCGCCCTGCTCTACCCTCTCGGCCGGGAACTGGGACACCCATGGATCGGCCTGCTCGCCGCCGCGCTGCTCGCCGCCGCCCCGGGGCACGTTCTCCACTCGTCCTATGCGACCGTGGATGTCCCGGCGACGTTTTTCGCGCTGCTCTGCCTGCTCCAGGCGCTACGGGCTCTGGGGCCCAGCATGGGCACCGGGCTGAGCGGAGGGACCGGGCATTCGGACCCGCCCTCCTCCCTGCGCCCCGCCCTCCTGGGGGGCCTCGCGGCCGGGCTCGCGGCCAGCGCAAAATACCCCGCCGGCATGGTCCTCCTCCTGCTCTGGTTGGGGCTCTTCCTCGGCAAACGCCCCTTTCGCGCCTACCTCTTCTCGGGGCTGGCCGCCCTGTTGGCCTTCGCCCTGACCTCCCCCTACGTCTTTCTCGCCTGGGGAGAGTTTTGGAAAGCCTTCCAAGGGGTGGCCGCAAACTCGAGAACCGGCATGGTCTTCCTCTTCGCCGGGATGGGCGACGGCTGGACCTACCAGGCCCTCGTCAGCCTCCCCTACATCCTCGGCATCCCCACCCTCCTGGCAGCCGTACTGGCCTTCGCCCTCGCCCCACGATGCTTCGGCAAAAAGGCACTCCTCCTCTTCGCCTACCTGGGCATCTTCTTTCTCTACACGGGTTTGTCCAAAAACCTCTTCCTGCGCTACGCCCTCCCCCTCGCCCCCGTCCTCTGCCTCTTTGCGGCCTGCCTCCCCCGCCTGGCACCGCGCCGCCCGAGGATCCAGGTATGGCTGTCCCTCTTTCTCGTTCTGGTCGAGCTGGGGCTGAGCCTGGGCGTGATGGGAGCCAAAGCGGGGAAGGACCCCCGGGACCAGGCCCTGGCCTGGCTCCGGGCCGAGGTGCCCGCGGGGACGAGCATGGGTGTCCCCGATTGGCCGGGGCCGCTCGAGGTGCCGCTCGCGCTGGTGAACGGGGGGGAGGGGGCGCGGGAAATGATTCTCGCCGAGCAGAAGAGTGGGCGCGCGCGGTATCCGCTTGTGATCTGCGCGGACTGGGATCTGGACAAGCTGCGGCGGGAGAGGCCGACCTACTTCGTCATCAGCGAGTTCTCCTGGCGGGATGTGCGGAGATTGCGGGGGGAAACGGCCACGCTGGTCTTTGCCAAAGGACAGGACAAGCTGCGGGAGATGGTCGTGGACTGGACGCGGCGGGGGAACCTTTTTCTGGACGCCCTCGAGGAGGACTACCGCCTGGTCCGGCGCTTCGATTCTTTTCCACCTCGCTGGCGCTCCCTTTTTGGGTGGAGCTTTGCGCCCCACGATTGGCTCTATCCCTTCCCCCAGGTGCGGGTCTTCAAGAGGCGCTAGGCAGCACCCGGGGCAGGAGGAGGAGCGGCCAGGCCAGGGTCGTGAGCAGGAAGCGGTCGCCCGCGGTGGCCAGGTGCCAGTGGATTTCGCGGGGCGTCAGGAGGAACACGAGGCAGAAGAGGCCGAGGTGCAGCAGAAAGAGGCCGAAGAAGAAGGCCCCCATCTCCGTTTGGGGCGCGCGCGCCGGGCCCGGTTTTTTCCGCCCGCGCATTTTTTTTAGGGCGAAAGCCAGGACGAGATAGGGCACAAACAGCCAGAGGATTCCCCAGCTCGGAAGGCCCCCTCCCACGAGATCTCCCCATCCTCCCCCCCCAGCGAAAGAGTCTGGAAGGGAATCCCACGTATATATTCGGACAAAGCGGAGATCCGCGCGCCGAAGTTCTGGAGGCCTAGACCCCAGGGGAAACCCCCGAGGGGGGACAAGCCATGACCAAGAAGCAGGGCCGGCCAAAGCCCGAACAACAGGAGGGTCCCCCAAGCAGCGGCCCAGACCCGGGTCCTCCCCCGCGCCTCGCTCCCCCACTCCCGGCGACGCCGCCAGAGCAGGACCAGGACCACCAGCAGCCCCAGCCCCCCCTCCATCTTGGTCAGGGCGCAGAGCAGGCCCAGGACCATGAGAAGAATGGGTGTCCCCCTTCGCTGGGCCTCGATGCCGAGGAGGAGGAAGGCGGCGAGGAGGCGGAGGTCGGCGGTGGCGAAGCCGGCCTGGAAGAGGAGCAAGGGTGTCCCCATGAGGATGAGGAGGGCGAGCCAGGAGTATGGGGCGGGGATGGGGTCCTGGCCGAACCACTGTCCCGCCAGGAGGAGGAAGAGGGCGAGGAGGGCGAGGGGGCCGAAGAGCTGGTTCCAGAGGTAGCCCTCGTCCCCGGCCGCCTCGAAGACGAGGGCCTCGCTCGCGGCGAGCAGGGGGGGATACTCGACGTGACCAAAGAATTCCAAGTCCCGGAGGGCGGCGTAGTCGACGCCCCTCGCCTCGGCGAAGACCCGGGCGGGGAGGGCGAAGTTGGTCAGGGGGTCGCCTTCGTGGATGGGCTGTCGGAGGGAGCGGCCCAGGCTCAGGGCGAACAGCAGGGCGCCCAAGAAAAAGAGGAGGAGGCTGGAGCGTGGTAGGGGCTCCCTCGGCATGGAACGGCGCTTCCACCTCAGGAACAGGGCAAGGCTCAGGATCGCCGCCCAGGTCAGGGCCACCCCCGCCAGGTCAAAAGGGACACCCATGGCAGCCTGCACCAGGAATTGCAGGCAGACGCCGAAAGGGCCCAGGAGAAGGGCGCGCCCCCAGAAGGCGGGTGAGACCAGGCGCATCCCCGGCCAAAGGAGGGCAGCCAGGGCCATCCCTGCAAGCATCACGAGGGCCTGCGCCCCGAGTGCGGGCAGCATCAGCGCCCTTCTCCTGGAGACTTGCTGTTTCGGACCTCGTAGAGGGCACCCCAGGGATAGCTGGCCCTCTTTACGAGCCAAGGCTTCTTGGGGAAAGTGCCCACGAAACCAAAGAGGAGGACCTCGTCCGCCTCGCGGGCGGCCGCGAGCAGAGAATCCTCTCCTCCGCCCCCCTCGGGTAGCAGCCATCCCCGCGCCCGCAGCTCGGCGAGGTAACGGGTAACCCTCTCCGCAACCTGGGGATCCAGGTCCCTTCGTAAGGCCTCCCCGGTCCCGGGGAGCAGCTTCCACAAAACCTTGTAGGACCTCGGATAGAAATAGAGGGGATAGGGAATGGGAAATGGGATGGAAGTGAGCAGCAGGACGGAGCTGCTCCGGGGGAGGGAGCGGGCGACTGCGGGAAGAACTTCTTGGGCGAGGAGGCTGGGCGGGGGGAACGCGCCGGCCTCCGCCTTCTTTGTGGAGGCTTCGGCTGGGGGAGCGCTCATCAGAAAGAGGAGCGCCATGATGCCCTGGCCCAAGGCGAAGAGCCCCCAAAGTCCCAGACGAAAGAAGCCCCATCCTCTCGGGACGAAGGGTCTCGCCCTTTTCCGCCCCTGGGGCAAAGAAGAAGGGTGCTGGTGGTGCTTTTTGGGTCTGGGGGAGTACGCCATGATCGCGGAGGTCAGGCGAAAAAAGGGTGGGGGCGGCGAAGCGGTGGTCCCCCTACTATGGTCCCTTGGCGCCCATCGGTCAAACCCCCAGGGCCTCCCCAGGGAGCCCCCTACTCTCGGGGTTCCCCCGAAGCCTTCACCGAATAGCGGGGCCCCGGGACCTTGCTCCCCAGCCAGATGGCGAAGAGGGTGATCGCCGCGCCGAGCAGCTCCCGGAGATTGGTGGGCTTGGCAAAAAGGGTGAGGTCCCAGACATAGGCGAGCAGGGGTTGCAGGAGCAAGAGGAGGCCCACGAGGGAGGGCTCGACGAGGAGGCGGCCTTTGTAGAGGAGGAGCTGGCCGAGGGCCTGGCAGAGCAGCCCATAGGCGAGGAGGACCACAAAGCTTTGGGCCCCCGGGATTTCCAGGCTGACCCCCTCCACCAGACTCCCCCCCGCCAGCATCCCCATGACCAGGAGGGAGATCACTGTCATGTTGGCGAAGTGGCTCTTCTTGCCCTTGGCTGGCTGGGTCTTGGGGAGGGTGAGGATGTAGGAACCATAGAAAACCGCAGTGAGGAGGCCTAGGCCGATGCCCAGCTGGGCGTTGGCGTCCAGGGTCGACCAGTCGTAGCCCACGATGAGCCAGAGCCCGAAGAGGGCGATGGGGCCCGAAAGGATCCGCAGCCGGCCCACCCGCCCGGGACGCAGGAGGAGGTCGACGCCGGTCAGCAGGAAGACCTGGAAGTTGGCGAGAAGGGTGGCGAGGCCCGGCCCCACAAGGAGAATGCTGCGGTGCCAGATCGTGAGGTCTCCGGCGAAGAGGAGGGCGGCGAGGACTTGCCAGCCAAAGGTCCTCCAACCGTTCCAGAGCCGCTCGCGCCGGAGAAGGGCGATGCTGAGAAGGCCAAGCCCCCCGAAGAGCATGCGGTAGAAGGCGGAGATGGCGGGGGGCACACCGGCGATCTTCACGAAGACGGCGGCGAAGCTGATCATCGTCGCCCCGGCCAGCAGGGTCAGCCGCCCCCGCGCCACTCTGTGCTCCTCTTCTGTCTTCTCCGCGCTCATGGGGAGGAGCTTAACCCCTAAGGCACAGGACCTCGAAGGTTTGGGTTCGCTCGTAGGCCTGAGATGGATCGAGGGTCTTTTTGGCTTCCTCCAGGATTCAGGGTCTCGAGGGTTTGGGCTCGCTCGGCCGGACTTGGAAGGGATCTCTCTTTCTCCGCTCGACTCGTCATCCTCCCAGGGCTTTGGCCGACTTCGCCGAAGGCGCCTGCGGCCAAAGCCCTGGGAGGATGACGAGTTGGGGGCATCCCACCCCTAGGGTGGAACTCAGAAGGGCCCCCTACCGATGCTTGGCATCGGCAGGGACTCCTCGCTCCTGATAGCGAAGGAAGCGACAAAGACCTTGACCCAGGGGCTGGTCACCTTCGTGGGAGGGATCTGCGGGGGACGGTCCCTCCTTGTTCGCGGCTGGATTCGCAGAATCGGTTAGGGGGCAGTGCTGTCCAAGATCATCCGGCTCTCTTCTCGAAACCCCTTCCATTCCCGCTGAAACCTGCATCCTAAGCCCAAAACCCGCCCTTTCGAAATCAGGTTCCTCTTGTCTACTTTCCAGGTATTTGGTTTTCAGGCTTACGTTTGGAAGGTTTTGGAAAAGCTATCTTGGACAGGCCTGGTTAGGGAGTAACGGGAATGCAATGAAGAGCTGAGGTGGATGGTGCTGGAGTTTTCCCTTGCCCTCATATTATTTTTATCTATACTCATTCGCCAACAGCAGGCACGAAACCGGGAGGGAAGGATGGAGCGCTGGAAAGGAAGAGAAGCGGGACCTGGGGAGGGTTTGGGAGCGGAGGGCCGGGAGTTTTTGAAGAAACTGCCGGGGGAGCACCAGCTGGTCGGGACCCTGCACAGCTGGGCCTTGGAGCGTTACGGAGCCGAGGCGTTTCCTGCGGCCTGGAAGGAGTTCACCCTCTTCGAGGAGCGGCCGATGGACCCGATGGAGGAGCCGGAACTCTCCTCCATCTTCATGGCCTGGTCCGTCCTTCATTGGGTCCCCAAGCACCACAAGTTTCCACCCCAACCGGTCGCGCAGCACTACCTCGCGGCCCAGGGGGAGCGGCTCGAACCTGGATTGCGGGCCTTCCTCCAGAAGGCCCTCCGGACTCCCTATCGTTTTTTCCAGATCCTCGCCTACCAGGCCCGGGTCGAACTCCGGCTCTTGGATCTGTTTTTGGACCGGGAGGTGGTGATCCAAGGCCCCCAGTTCCTGGTCCCTCTTGGCGTGGGAGAAATCTTTTTCTCCCTCCTCCTCCCCGTGCAGGGCAAGGACTGTCTCTTCAGCTCCGCCCCCACTCGTCTCCAGCCCCAGCAGGGGGAACTGCTCCTGGAGTACAAACGGGACTGGGAAAAGCGTGCGGGAACCCTGGACGAGGCCCGCTTGTTGAGACATGGAATCGAGCTGCGCAGCCTCTACTACGCGGGCAAGAAGGAGTTGGAGGCGCTGGCGAAGCTCCCACGGAACAGCGATGGGGAAGACTTTGTTCCGCTGCGGGCGGATTACAGTTTGGAGTGCCCACTTGGGGAAGCCCTCGAGGGCTTGCTCCCCCTCAGCGGGGAGGAGAGCTATGAACAGCTTTTGAAACACTCTTGCAAGAACCCTGAGAGCGCCTACCCCCTCTATCGCTTCCCCCTTCTGAGAAAAGGCGGATCCTCCCGTCCTGACTGGGAGAGCACCACCATTGGTTGGGTCGAATTGGAGGGGGAGTTCCTGCAGGTTTACGCCAACTCCGAGGAACGGGCCGAGGGCATCCACGAAGACATTACCCACCTTCTTGGCGAACGCGTCCTCTACACGGGCCTCCAGGACCTGGATCCGGAGGCCTACCGAGAGCGCATGGCCGATGTTCCAGGAACCCGAGGCTACGCGTTCTGGGAGGGCTAAAAACGCAGGAGTACGAGGTTGGAGCTACCCGCAAAACCCAGCCCCGGGCGAAGGAGCAGCGATTGCAGCCAGAGCGACTGCCCGGCGAGGCTGGGGCTCGCGGGAACGGGGATCCTCGGTGTGACGTAGACACCCTTTTGGTCGCTGGAGTGCCCGGCCACCCCACGGGCCTTGTAGCGAGTGAGCCCGCCCACCAGCCCCACCTGCGGGAGGAGAAAGAGGGCACCCGCGCGCCCAGGGTCCAACAGGAGGCGAACCGCCCCAAGGCTCCAGGTTCCGGTCGGACGCCGGGCTCCCAGGGTGGTGATCAGCGGAAGGCAGAGGAGCCCCTTGCCCTCCTGGTTCTCCCACTGGGTGTAGAACCCGACAAAGCCACCCAGGACCGACGAACCCAGGCCGTTGCGATAGGCTCCAGGCCCCATGTGCGTTTCGACACGGTTGGGGTCCCCCCGAACGCCGCCTGAGGCGTCGGAGAACACCTGGAGAACCGGCCCATCGAGAAACAGCTCGACCCCAAGCTCCCCCTGGTTGCTCGGCGCGCCAGGGGTTCCGAAGGGGAGGAACCTTTTCTTGCGCGCGTCATAGAATCCCGAAAAAGTAGAGGACCCCGGAACACGATGGATTTCGCCGAAGCTGGGCATTGGGACGAACAGCGGCTTGCCCTTGCCAAGAACCTCCCCCCTCGGCGCCATCAGCGCGACCGCCCAGCCCTGGGGATTCCCCTGCGGGTCCTTGGCGGGGAGGACCACGGGCGTCCGCAACCGGGGATCGGGCTGTTTGGGCCCCAGCCTTAGTTCGGTGGCGAAGATCCCGTCCGAGAGCACGGAGATCCCTGGAGGTTGGAGGCTACGTTTCAGCCGGCGCCCCAGCTGAGGAAGCTCGACGCGGAGCCCCCCCGCCTTTCCCAGCTTTACGGGGAAAAAGGCGATCTCGGGAACCCCCAGGCTCACGGGGAAGTTCCCCTGGTAGGAGTCATCCACCGAAAAGGAGATCCGAACTCCCGAGACCCGGATATCCTCTCCCCTGCCCAGGACCTCCAAGGGGAAGACCTTGTAGACAAAATCCCCCGCTTCGTTTCCCTTGGCACTCCTTGCGTTGGGATAACCATCCTCCCGTTGCAAACGATAGGCGTTGGAAAAATCGAGCCGGCTATAAGCCGGGCTCCCCTGGGCGGGAAGGGGTCCCATCGAAGAGAACCAAAGGGCGGAAAAAAGAATGCATCGAAACTTCATTCCCCCAGCATACCCCCAAGGAGAAGCTCCGCATCCCACCACCCCCGGAGGGTCCCCAAACGACCTCCTTGCAATCCCCCTCCACCCCCCTATGAAATTCCCTTGTCCATCCCCGAACACAGAGGAAAACCCATGGTGGAACACGAAGAGAGCCTGGGGGAACGCCTGAAAAGGCGCCAACAGGAGAGCGAACAAAGGATGCGTGATATCCGAAATTTCACCCAAGCGAGCAACCCCGGAAGGCTCAAGATCAGCATCCTCCGTTACTGGCGGAACTACCCCAAATGGCCCACCATATGGGCTCTTCTCCTGCTCCTCTCCATCCTCGCCGCCTGGAAAATCCACTGGACCCTGTGGATCCTCGCGGGCCTTCTGCTGGCCTTGAACCTCCTCTATTGGTCCACCGTAAAGAAACATTTCCGATTGGGCTGCATCAACCCCGCCAAGGTCGTTTCCCTCGACCCCATGCGTATCGCCGTCGCCACCGACCTCAGCCAGGGGGGAGGCATCTATCCCAGCATCTTTATCCTCGAAAAATCCGTAACACGGATCTGTGGCCGCCCCCCCGAACTAGGAATGCGCCTCGCCACGATCTCGATGTACCAACCCTATTTCGACGAGGAGCGTCCTTACTGGGAGACCTTCGATCCCCTCCTGGTCGACCTGGTCACCGGAGACCTCGACAAAATCCAAAGCATCCTCGACTCCATCCCAGGAAAGGAGTGGGAAGAATTGGAGACCTGGTTGGCCCAAGTCCCGACACCCTACAAACCCGGCCTCTTTCGTTTATGGGAAAAATCCAGCCAGGAACAGGCTGACGATTGAAGAAGTGATACAAGAAAGATGCCCACCCCCTGTTGACTTGTTCCTCCTGAAGGTATCCTATCGAATCTCCTCTTGGAGGTGTTTTTCCCTCCTTCATTCATTACCTTGAATGCCCAATGGGAATGCCTTCAACTCTTGGATTCATTCCAATCCTTTCGCTTTTCTTTTTCTTCATTTCCATCACGTTTCACCACCCCATTCGGAGGTAGACATGCATCGCTCTCTGCCGGCGACCGCCCTTTCTCTAGGGCTGTTTTTCGCCCTTTCACTCCCCCAAAATTCTCTCAAAGCTCAAAACAACAACCCTGTGCTTGGACAAAGCCAGAGCGGGGTCATCTTCCCCGAAGGCCCCACGAAACCCGGGCTCTCCAAAGAGATCCCTCAGGCACCCACCCAAGTCCAGCGCAACTTTACCCATCCCGACCTTCCCCCCCTTCCCCAGGGCAAGCTCCGTCCCGGCCCACGGGGACCGGAGACCCCCGCTCCGGGAAACACGCAGGCGAGCCCCACGGCCACCATCTCGGTTTTCAAAAACACCCAGGTGACCCCAGGCGGATCGCGGTCCACGGTCGGAGAGCCCACCGCGGCCCATCATGGCAACACCGCCCTCTTCACGGGGAACTGGTACGCCGCCCTCTCCAAGAACGATGGATCCACATGGGGCTATATCAATCCCTACACCAAGTTCCCCAAGGTGGACGGGGGCTTCTGCTGCGACCAGTACGCCATGTATGTCCCCAGTCGCAAGATTACGGTCTGGCTCCTGCAATACAGCTATAGCTCTTCGACGAAAAATGGGAGCTACCGCATCGCGGTCGCCAAGAACGAGACCAACCTGAGAAACGGGGTTTTCCATTACTACACCTTCAATCCCCGGCACTTCGGTTTGCCGGCGGGCTACTGGTTGGACTTCCCCCACATGGCCTACTCCAACGGAAACCTGTTCGTGACGGCCAACATCTTCTCCGCCTCGCGGAAATACAACTCCACGGTGTGCTGGAGGATGCCCCTTTCCCAACTCGCGGCGGGGTCCTCCGTCAACTTCCGCTACATCCGGCAGGCCGCGAGAACCTGGCGACTCACCTTCGGGGCGACCAGCACGATGTATTGGTGGCAACACCGCAGCAGTTCCTCGGGTTATCTCTTCCGCTGGTCCGACTCCTCTACGAATTATCAGAGGTACACGATTGGGATCGCCTCCTGGAATTGGGGCACTCGGGGGACCATGGTCGCCAAGGGACCCAAGAACCGCAACTGGATGGCCCGCTCCGACTCCAGACCTATCGCAGGTTGGATCGCACGTGGAATCATCGGCTTCATGTGGAACGCCAAGCAGGGGGGACCCTATCCCTATCCCTACACCAGGGTCATCGAGATCCGTGAATCCAACCGGACTCTTTTCCGCCAATCCAGCATCTGGAATTCCAAATTCGCCTGGGCCTATCCCGCTTCGGCCAGGAATTCCAGAGGCCATGTGGGAGGAGTCATCAGCTATGGGGGTGGAAGCCTGTACCCCAGCACGGCCGCTTGGATCGTGGACGATTTGGACTCAGCCTTCGCCCCCTTAAAGAGCGTCGCGGTTGCAACCGGAACGGACAGTCCCTCCAGACAAGCCTGGGGGGATTACTTCAGCTCCAGTCCCCATTCCCGCTTTGGGAACACCTGGGTGGCATCCGCCATGTCCACCAGAGGGGGATCCGGCAACGCCAACCAAATCCCCCGTTACGTGCATTTCGGCCGATCCCGGGACATCAACCTGAGGCCCGACCTGCGGCCGGCGAGCATCACGAGCAGTTCCTCGAACCTGGTCCATGGCTCCTATTACACAATTGCGACCAAGATTGAGAACGTTGGGCTCAGCACCGCCCCCAGCTCGACCAACGGGTTTTACATCTCCACCAACAGCCTCATCTCCACCGGGGACCTGTTGATCAGGAGCTTCACTCTTCCTTCGATCGGCGCGGGTTCTTCGAGGACCTACTCCGCCTTGACCAAGATCCCCACGAACGCTCCTGTTGGAACCTGCTATTTGGGAGCTTATGCCGACAGGACTCACACCATTTCCGAGTCGAACGAGTCCAACAACGGCTTGGGCAAAAAGGTGACCTGCTCGGGGAAACCGGACCTGATTGTCACATCGGTCTCCACGACAGCGACCAAACTTTTTGCAGGTGGCCTGGCCAAGGTTTCCTTCACCGTCAAAAACGCCGGCACCGCCACCTCGGGTTCCTCGATTACTGGGGTTCTTCTCTCCACGAACACCTTGATCACGACCTTCGACACCTACCTCGGTGGGGCATTCGAATCCTCGCTCGCAAAAGGTGCCTCTCGTTCCCACGTCATCTCCGTTCGGATCCCCTATGCCACGCCCAGTTCCATTCGCTACCTGGGAGCCCTTGCTGATGTGGGCTTCTCGGTTTCGGAACTCAACGAGGGGAACAACGGCCGCGCGGGTCCCGCGAGGGCTTCGGTCGCCTACACCGGAAGCCTGAGAATGCTCGAGTACCGCAGCATCAAGTACACCAACTACGCGCAAAGGAGTGGAGCCTATTTCCTGACCAGCGCCCGGCTCGACGCCTCCAACGGTGGTTCGGCCCCCATGGCCTTGGTCGCTCCCAAGTACAAGGGTTATTGGTATGTGCTCCTACTGAGCGGAAGCTCGACCTTCAAGTTCGACGCTTTCACATCTGTGGGCTTGGGGATCCTGAACACCCCCATCCTTCCTCTCTGGCTCAGCCGGATCCCCAGCGGCGGGATCGCCTACCCGGGATTCAACCTCCCCAAAACCACGATCTCGACGCCCTTCACGATGTATGTGCATAGCTTCTGGTTCGACCCGCCCTTCAAAAACATTGTGGGCCTGGGGAACAACCGCCTCTATCTCCGGATCGAGAAGTAGGGCTTGCCAACCCTGGCAGGTAAGCTGGGAGGCGTGAAGACTCATCATCTGATCCTCATCACCCTCCTCGCTTCCTGCCGGACATCGCCTCCTAAGGAGGCCGGTCCTGCGACCTCGGCCTCGAAGGAGAATTCGCGTTTCACTCTCCTGGTCCTGGGGATCGCCCAGGACGGGGGGCTCCCCCATGTGGGCTGCAATAAGAGCTGTTGCGTCCTCGCGAGAAAAAGGGGGATCGAACGCTTCCCTGTGGCCCTTGGGATCTTCGATCGGCGCACGGGAAAAAAACTGATGATCGAGGCGGGTCCAAGGGTGGAAGCCCAGATCGCCCTCCTCCATCGGAAGATGGGTGTCCCGCAACTGCCACGGAAACCGCTGGATGGGCTGTTTCTGACCCACGCGCATATCGGGCATTATCTCGGGCTGGCCCAGTTCGGGCGCGAGGTGGCATCCACCAAGGAACTCCCGACCTACGTGGGACGCCGGATGGCGCAGTTCCTCCGAACGAATGGTCCCTGGGACCAACTCATCAAGCTCCATCAGCTGAAACTCCACATCCTCCAGGCGGAAAAGGAGGTGGAGATCCTCCCCGGCCTTCGCATCCGCCCCATCCTCGTCCCACACAGGGACGAATATAGCGAGACCTTGGCCTTCAAAATCCGCGGCCCCAAACGAACCATCCTCTTCGTCCCGGACGTGGACCGATGGAACAGGCACCATGGACTGTTGGCCCATCTCCTCGAAGGAGTCGACGTGGCCTACATCGACGGGACCTTTTACGACGGGCGTGAGGTCCCCGGGCGCAACCTGGAAGAGATCCCCCATCCTCCCATGGTCCAGACGATGCGCCTCCTCCAGGACCGCGCACGGAAACACCCAGGGAGCATCCGTTTCATTCATCTCAACCACAGCAACCCCCTGTTTCAGAACAAAGCCCTGAGGAAGCGCCTCGAGGCCCGAGGCTTCGCTCTCGCAAAACGAGGAGAGCAGATCGACCTCTAGCTCAAAGGAAAGGTTCAGATGAAGGTCAGCATCGCCCAGATCGCCCCGGTCTACCTGGACCGGGAGGCAACGATTCAAAAAATGGCCCGCTGGGTTCACAAAGCGGGAGAACAAGGTTGCGACCTGCTCGCCTTCGGCGAGAGCCTTGTCCCCGGCTACCCGGTCTGGCTCCACTACACAGGGGGGGCTCGCTTTGACGACCCCCTTCAAAAAAGCTATTACGCCCGCTACGTCCAAGAAGCGGTGGACCCAGAGGGCCCCCACCTCGCCCCCCTTCGCCAAGCTGCGGCATCGACCAAAACGGCCCTTGTTTTCGGCATTGTGGAACGAAGCGGCCACAGCCTCTACTGCTCTCGCCTCATCCTCGATGCGAGGGGAGACACCCTTTCCTTGCACCGCAAACTCATGCCCACCTACGAGGAACGCCTGGTGTGGGCCTTGGGAGACGCCAAAGGTCTGGTCACCCATCCCATCGGCGAATTCCGCGTGGGCGCCCTCAACTGCTGGGAAAACTGGATGCCCTTGGCCCGTGCCGCTCTCTATGCCGAAGGGGAGGACCTCCACGTCATGCTTTGGCCCGGCAATCTCCGCAACACCGAGGATCTCAGCCCCGTCCTCGCGAAGGAAGGTCGCAGCTACCTACTCTCCGCCTCCGGGCTCCTCCGAGGACACGACCTGCCCTCCGACCTCCCCGCCCGTGACCTCCTCCCCAAGGGAGAGCAACTTGTTCTGGATGGCGGATCCTGCATTGTCGGTCCCGAGGGGAAGATCCTCGCAGGCCCCTTGGTTGGCCAAGAGGGACTTCTCAGTGCGGAGCTGGACATCCGCCGAGTGAGAGAAGAACGACAGAATTTCGATCCCGCAGGCCACTACGCCCGCCCTGAAATCCTAGATCTGCGGGTGCATCGCAAGCGTTAAATGGACTCGATGGACCGGTATCCGGTCACCGGCTCCTACACATCCTTGATCTTGGAGTGAAACCTGGAGCCGACAATCAAGCGGGCGTGGAGGATCGCGAGGAACTCCCATGAGCCGGTTACGGGCTACCGGCTCCTACAAATTCTTGATCTTGGAGTAGAACCAGGAGCCGAAAATCAGGCCGGCATAGAGGATCCCAATGAAGAGAAGCTGCTCGGGATGATGAGTTGCTTCATAATAAAAGATGAAGAAGGTTCCCATTCCCAGTCCGAGGAGCGAGAGAAGGGTCAAGTAGAGGGAGGAGCCTGTTTTGTCCCGGATCTTGAAGTTGGCGTACGCCGTCATCAGAGAAACCATGAGAAACGTAAAGCTCCCGAATTCGAGAATGACCTCGAGGTTTCCGCTCAGGATGAGTCCGAAGGCGAGACCCGACATGACCAGTACCGCCGGAACCGGGATCTGCCGTGGCCTCCTGGTCAGGAATCTGGGGAAGTAGCCGTCGTCGGCGATGGAGGCGACCAGCCGGGAAGCACCGAAGACCGTGCCGCTGATGGCGCTGCTCGTGGCCAGGAGGGCTCCGGCGATGACAAGGTCTGTGCCCCAATGGCCCAGAACGTCACTCGCTCCGGCCGCAAGGGCATATTCCTTTTTGGCGACGATGTCGGGCATGGGGATGGCCAAAAGAGCCCCAAGAGCGATGATGACGTAGATTGCGATGGCCAGAAAGATGGCAGAGTAGATGGCCCGGGGGATCTTTTTCTCAGGGTGGTCCATCTCCTTGATGGCGTGAATGACCAGTTGAAAGCCTTCATAAGCCACAAAGGTCAGGGAGGCGCAAATCAGGATGGCCACGAAACTCGTCCCCTGACTCTGCTCCAGGAGCACGGGAAGGGAGGACTCGCTGTTGAGCATCAGGACCAGGGAGATGACCACGAGGACGAGGATCTTGGTATAGACCATCAGGTCCTCGATCTTGCCCATGCCCTTGACGCTCCAGACATTGATGATCGTGAAGACCGCGATGATGGAGCCGGAAACAGCCTTGCGGGTCCACTCGCTGTCGGCGAAGGAAAAACCACTGATGGCGTAGGAGGCGAAGGTATAGGCATAGAGAGCAAGGGTGGAGATGTAGCCGAAGGAAACGACCCAGCCCACGACCGAAGCCGCAAAGGGTGAGCCGGGGAAGGTCCGTTTGAAAAATGCGTAGGTGGCGCCCTCGTCCTTATAGTAAACCCCGAGCTTGACATAGGAATAAGCTGCAAGGGCTGCGATCAGCCCCCCAATGGCGATCGCAACCGGGGTGTAGGCTCCGATCAGCCCCACCGAGACCCCGAGGATGGAAAAAATTCCTCCGCCTACCATCCCTCCCAAGGCGATGGCGATCAGCTCGAGCACTCCCAGGGGCTTTTTGCGTCTTCGAGAGAGTGTGTGAACCGTTTTTTGTTTCAAGCTTGGGCCCTTTTTTCCGGAGGAGAATAGGGCGATCCATGGGAGTTTGAAAGGAAAAGGGGAGAAGCCCGCCCTTCCCCCGGCTATCCTCTTTGCCCACGAATTTCGAGGAAACACAGAGGTACGCCAGGTGACCAAGCAGATCCATCCCGACCGATTGAAGAGAGTTGAGACCCTGAAGGAGCGAGGGATATCTCCCTTCCCCGCTCGCACCCCGGGGGAGCCAACCCCCATCCAGGAGGTCTTGGCGGGCATCGAGGA
This sequence comes from Planctomycetota bacterium, assembly GCA_011321845.1. Lineage (GTDB taxonomy): Bacteria > Planctomycetota > UBA1135 > UBA1135 > HyVt-539. The sequence continues at coordinate 17,947 of DROQ01000085.1, forward strand.
AAACGAAGGAAAGACCTATTGGGTCGCTGGGCGCCTCGGGCAGGTCCGGGACTTTGGCAAACTGCGTTTCTCCCACCTCAGGGACCGTAGTGGGTCCATGCAAATCGGCTTCCAGCGGGACAGGCTCCCGGAGTTCTGGCCCAACCGCAAGCTGCTCGAAGTGGGTGACATCATCGCTGTCCACGGGGAACTGGGTCGCACGAAAAAGGGAGAGCCCACCATCTGGGCCACCGAAGTGGTCCTCCTGACCAAGTCTCTGCGCCTGCCCCCGGAAAAATGGCACGGCCTCAAGGACGTCGAGACCCGCTACCGCATGCGCTACGTGGACCTTTTTTCCAATCCGGAGGTGCGTGACTCCTTTGTGCTGCGATCCCGCGTCATCCGCGAGATCCGGGCCTATTTCGACGAGCTGGGCTACATCGAGGTGGAGACCCCCATTCTCCACAGCATCCCCGGCGGTGCCCTGGCGCGCCCCTTCATCACGCACCACAACACCCTGGATATCGACCTCTACCTGCGCATCGCGCCCGAGCTGTATCTCAAGCGTTTGATCGTCGGCGGGATGGAACGGGTCTACGAAATCGGGCGGGTCTTTCGCAACGAGGGGATCAGCACGCGCCACAACCCCGAGTTCACCATGCTGGAGAGCTACGAGGCCTACGCCGATTACAACACCATCATGGAGCGCGTGGAGGGACTCTTCGACCGCATCTGCAGGAACGTTCTCGGGACCCATGAGATCACCTACCGGGAAAAGACCTACAACCTCAAACCGCCCTACCCCAGGAAGAAGTACCTCGACCTCTTCGCTGAGCACAACAACGGCCTCTCCTATTTCGACGAGGAGGGAGTCCGGGCACGGGCCAAGGAGTTGGGTGTCTACAAGGAGGGGCTCATCCCCGAGAAGGTTGCCAACGATGTCTTCGAGGCGACAGTGGAACCCCATCTCGACGGTCCCGTCTTCGTGATCGACTACCCCAAGGCCATCTGCCCCCTCTCCAAGGCCAGCGACGAAGACCCCAAGATCGCCGAGCGCTTCGAACTCTTCCTCGGAGGCATGGAACTGGGCAATGCCTTCAGCGAACTGAATGATCCCATCGACCAGGAGCAGCGCTTCGAGGAGCAGGTGCGCGACAAGGACCCAGAGACCCCGGGCGAGGTGGACTACGACTACGTTGCCGCGCTCGAATACGGCATGCCACCCGCGGGCGGCCTGGGAATCGGCATCGATCGACTTCTGATGGTCCTTTCGGGGAATCCCTCGATCCGCGACGTCCTTCTCTTCCCCCTTCTTCGCCCCCTCCCCTCCGGCGAGGAGCCGGCCCTCGAGGCTCAAGAAGACGAGGAAGAAGAAAGCTGAGAATCCTGGGGAGGAAGGTCCTCCCATCCGGCATGATGGCCATGCGGCATGTATAAGTACTTCCTCGGACTCAAGTTCCTCCTGAGCAGGAAAATCAACCTCCTCGGCATGTTCGGGGTCCTGGTGGCGGTCTGGGCGCTGATCACCGTCCTGAGCATCTTCAAGGGTTTCATCCGAGAGGTGAACATGCAGGTCCGAGGGGCGGCCTCCGACCTGGTCCTCATCGGACACAAGATGGACCGAAGTTACGAAGAAGTCGAAAAGCTGCTCCTGAGGGACCCCAACGTGCGCGCGGTCGCCCCCCGCATCTCCTGGTTCGGGCTGCTCTATGTGCGCGGGGGAATGATGCGCGGGCAGTACGTGGGAGAAACCGAGAAGGGAAGCCGAAGCACCAATTTCTTTCGCATCCTCGGGATCGACTACATGCGGGAGAAGGAAGTCTCGGGGATCTCCCATTGGCTGAGCGCCATCCCCGAGGAACAACTCAAGGTGGCCAACCTCCAGGATCCTTTTCGGATCGAAGCCAGGGACCTCCCCAAACGGGACCGGGGGGATTTTGGCCAGGTCCCTCCGGGACTGCTCATGAGCCTGGACCGCATCGGGAACGAGCGCATCTTCGCGCGAGGAAGAGCCCTGACGATCGCCTCGGGAAGGCGGATCCGAAACCCGGAAACAGGCAAAATCGAAGTCCAGCCCATCAAACGTACATTCGCGCTGGCCGGAGCCTTTCACTCGGGGCATTACGACTTTGACAACGGGACCCTTCTGGTGGACATCGAGGTCCTGCGCAGCATCTTCGGCCACGATCCCGAAGACGAGGACAGCCTGGATATCTTCAACGAAGTCGCCATCGCCCTCCACGGCGACCAGGACGCCCTTGGGACAAGCCGGCGGCTGAACACCCTCCTGAAGGACCATGGAATCAGCGGCAAAATTTTCACCTGGCAGCAACGACAGCAAAAGCTCTTGCAAGCGGTCAGCCACGAACAAGGACTGATGAAGCTCATCCTCTTTGTCCTCATGGTCGTCGCCTCGGTCCTCATCTTCGCCACCCTCTCGATGATGGTCAGCGAAAAGATCCACGACATCGGCATCCTCTCCGCCCTAGGTGCGACACGCAAAGGAGTCGCGACGATCTTCCTCCTCTGCGGCCTCACGACGGCTCTCGTCGGAACGGTCCTGGGCTGTGTCGCTGGCTATTTCTCCTGCCTCTACATCAACCCCGTCAACGACTACCTCTGGACCCATTACGGGGCGGGGCTCTTCCCCCCCCGGCTCTTCGGCCTCGAAAAGATCCCCTACGTCCTCGAATTCTCCTGGTTTCTCCAGGTCTCCCTCTTCGCACTGGGGACGGCTTTTGTCTTCAGCCTCCTCCCCGCCCTGCGAGCGGCTCGCTACGATCCGGTCAAGGCCCTCCGCCATGAGTGAACCAAGATGACAGCACTCCTCAAAGCCGAAGGAATCCACAAGTCCTACCGAGCGGGGACCCGGGAACTCCCCGTCCTCCGGGGCATCGACATCGAGCTCTTCGCTGGTGAGATCGTTGCCCTCGTCGGAGCCTCGGGCGCAGGCAAGTCCACCCTCCTCCACGTCCTCGGGCTCCTCGATCGACCCAGCAAGGGACGGGTCTACTACCGGGACATCCCCGTGAGCGAACTGCCCCCCGCGAAGCAAGCGAGGATCCGGCACAGGGAGATCGGCTTCGTCTTCCAGTTCTATCACCTGATCGCCGAGCTGACCGCCCTCCAGAATGTCTGTCTGGGCGCAATGATGCTGGACTCCCTTCCGCAGTACCTGGGAAAACGAAAGCAGGTCCGCGCGAGGGCGTCGCAGCTCCTGGATGATATGGGGCTCGGAGACCGCCTGAAACACCGCCCCTCCCAGCTCAGCGGCGGGGAACGACAACGGGTGGCCATCGCGCGAGCCCTGATCTCGGAACCTTCGATCATCCTGGCCGACGAACCCACGGGGAACCTGGACTCTCACACAGCCGAGGAGATCCTCGACCTGATCTGGCGCATCAACGAAAACGATGGGGTGTCCTTCCTCATCGTCACGCACAACGAGCAGGTCGCTGCCCGGGCGGACCGGACGATCCGGCTCCGGGACGGCCTGGTCGTCCCCCCCATGCCCACACAGGAGGCGGGAGTCTAGGCCATGTACAAGTTCTTCATGGTCTACAAATACCTGCTGAACCGCCCCATCAACCTCCTCGGAATGATCGGGGTCCTGATCGCGACCTGGGCTCTCATCTTCGTCCCCAGCATTTTTTCGGGCTACATCGTCAAGATCGAGCACCATGTCCGGAGCACGGTGGCGGACCTCTCGCTCATCCTCCGGGGCGGCTCGCGTCCTCTTTCTTTTTCCAAGGTCGCGAAACAGCTTCAAGAGGACAAGGATGTAGAGTCCCTGTCCCCTCGACTGAGTTGGTATGGCATGCTCATCCCCGCGAAGGAGAATGCGGAGACAGTCTCGGCCAGCGACCAGGACTTCTTCCAGTTGATCGGGATCGACGATGAATTGGAGAAGGGGCGCTTCGCGTCTTGGCTCCGGGCGGTCAAGGACCCCCAGCTCCAAGCTCCCCTCTCGAAACCTTTTGAACACAAGGAGAATGCCCCCCCCAAGATCCTCCTCGGGGTGGACAAGGCCAAGGAGCTGGGCCTGAAGCGTGGAGACACCCTCGTCCTCACCACGGGCTTTCGCGACGACTCCGAGGCGGACGAAAACGTGCAGAGCATTGTCATCGAGTTCGAACTTGGAGGCTGCTTCTCCTCGGAGCACTTCGCTTTTGACGAATACTCCGCCTTCGTCTCGATCCAGGACCTGCGAAACATCCTGCGGGGGTCGGCTCCGCCGGGGCTGGACCGATTCAACGAAATCGACATCCACGCCCGGAAAGGAGCCGACCTGGACCTGCTCTCCGACCGGCTCAACGCCCTGCTCCGGGACCGGAATATCCCCGGCATCGTCGTGACCTGGAAAAAACGCCAAGAACGCTTCCTGGAGTCCGTCGAACACCAGCGCTTTCTCCTTCAGCTCGTCCTGGCGGCCTTGATGGTCGTCGCCGGTTTCCTGATCTTCGCCACCCTCTCCATGATGGTCAGCGAAAAGACCAAGGACATCGGCATCCTCTCGGCCCTGGGCGCCACGAGAAAGGGGCTGCTCAGCATCTTTCTGTTCAGTGGACTTTCGGTCGCCATCACCGGCTTCTTCCTCGGCCTGCTGGGGGCCTGGATCTCCTGCAAGAACCTGAACGCCGTCAACGACTTCCTCGCCGACCGCTTCTCCCTCAACCTTTTTCCCAAAGACGTCTATGGTCTCAAGGTCATCCCCTACGCCATCGATCCTCTCTGGGTGGCCCAGGTCGGCCTGGGAGCCATGGTCCTTGCGGGATTGTTCAGCCTCTTCCCCGCATGGCGAGCGGCACGCCTGGACCCCATTCAGAGCATGCGCTCCGAATGAGCCCTCCCCCTCTGGAGTGGTTCCCTTCCTCCCCTTCCCACCAACCTCTTCCACCCAAGATCTTCCCACCCAGGTTGCTCCCAAGTCATGAATCGGGCAGGCAAAACCGATACACTGGGTTCATGCGCAAATGGGCTCTGGTCGCCCTCCCCTGTTTGCTCTTCGCTTGCAAGGGTCCGGGGCTGGGAGGGTTCCCCAAAGGAAGTTTTGGGGACTTGGGGGAGATGCAAAAAAACATCTCCCTCTTGATGCGCCGGGAAAGGAGCAGCCTGGGGCAGATCGTTCCTGGCACTTCCTTTTTCTGGGCGCATCGGCCTCGGCTCAACGAGCTGCAACAAGGAGTCGAAACCCTTCTCCGCCCTAGCAGCGATATGAGCCTGCACTCGGCCTGGAACAACTTCTTGCTCCTCTGGTCTAGGGAGCAGGTAATCCCCTGGCGTTAGCGAAGCGCTGTCCCTAGCAGCTCCTTCCAGGGATCCCCCCGCTTTTTCAGGCGTTCGGGGACGTTGGAGATGTTGAAGTCCCTCGGCCCGAAGCCCCCCCTCTCCACCTCCTCCCAGCTGAGAGGCATGGACACAGGAGCACCCGGCCTTGCCCTCAGAGTGTAGGGCGCGGCTGTGTTCCGCCCCTTGCTGTTTTGGGCGTAGTCCACAGTCACCCGCTCCCCGGTGTGGGTCTTGCCCTTGGCCGAAGTCATCAAATCGGGATGCCTCCGCGCAAGAGTCTCCCCGATCCCCTTGGCCCACTCCCGGACCTGGGCGAAGCTCTGGCCCTTCTCCAGAGGCACGAACACGTGCATCCCATCCCCACCGCTCGTCTTGGGATAACCCAGCTTCCCCTCTTCCAACAAGAGGTCCCGCAAGTGGAGGGCGGCCTCCTGCACCCGCCTGGGTGGCATCCCCTTCCCGATATCGAGATCGAAGATCGCGAGGTCCGGTCGCTCCAGGTCGGGGAGTTTTGCGCTCCAGGAGTGCAGCTCGATCGCGGCCTTGTCCGCGAACCAGAGCAGCGAAGGAAGGTCCTGAAGAAGCGGAAGCTGGAGGGTCCGCTTTTTTGTCTCGGCTTCGTAAGGGGTCCATTGGATCCAAGGCGGCGCTTTGTCGGGCAGGGACCTTCGATAGTAGTTGAAACCATGGATTCCCTCGGGGAAGACCCGAAAGGTCACGGGACGGCCCGCGAGATAAGGAAGAAGATAAGGACCCACTTCCCGGTAATAGCGGCACATGTCCCCCTTGGTCCAGGCAGGAAGGACCTCTCCCGCGACCTCTTCCCGGGGCCAGTAGACCTTGTCCAGGTGATGGAGGAGAAGCTTTCTCCCCTCGATCACCCAGGACTCGGTCCGGTTTTTTCTGGTGGTCACTGCAACTCGAGGGCCTTGCTGTCCACCCGTTTCCCATCCACGAAGAGTTGGAGAGAATAGCGGCCTTTGCCCAACCTGCCGCGGCGTATCCCTCGCATAAACCTCCCCGCCATGCGGCCAAAGAAGCCCCGACGGTTCGCATTGGTCCCCGAGGGCTGGATCCCGAGGTTCCACTGGAGCCGCATCATCCCCGCTTCCTTGGGGAGGGAAAAGCTGCGCAGGACCTTGCCCATGACGTCCACAAGCCGCAGCTCAGCCTTGGAAGCTCGTGGGAGAATCGCTGCCAGATGCGTCCCCACGGGGTTGGGGGAGACATAGTTTCGAGGAAGTTCGGTGTAGCCTCCCTGGGGGCCACGAGGAAGCGCGTAGAGTTCCTTGGGCAGGACAAGGCGCGGTTTGTCTGTGCCCTTCCCCCGCTTCCACGCCTGGAGGGGGCGGATATCCAGGATGAACATCCCGCGCCCATGGGTCCCGGCGATGAGGTCTCCGCTGCGGGGATGGACATAGAGGTCGTGGACCGCCACGCAGGGGAGGCCCTTTCCAAGGGGAAGCCAGGTGCCCCCCGCGGTGGGCGAGAAAAAGGCCCCGAATTCCGTCCCCACGAAAAGGAGATCGGGATTGACCCGGTCCTCGCGGATGACATTGACCGGCCCCTCCTTGGGGAGGTTCCCGGTGATTTTACGGAAGGAAAGGCCGTAGTCCTCGGTGACATAGACACGGGGAAGGAAATCGTCTTCTCGATATCCCGTTACGGAGACATAGAAACGCCCCTCCTGGTGGTGGCTGGGATCAATGCTGCTCACCCAGAGTCCATGGGCCTCGCGAGGGAGAGCGTCGCTCAGGTCCTTCCAGGTGACGCCGTCGTCGGGAGTGAGCCAGAGCTTGCCGTCATCGGTCCCCACCATCAAAAGACCTTGGCGCAGGGGGCTCTCCCCGATGGCGGTCAAGGTGCAATGAGGGACATTGCCGGCGATTTTGGCAGCGTCCTGGGTGGTGAGGTCGTCGCTGATGGCCTTCCAACTGTTTCCCCGATCCAGACTCTTGAAGAGCTTGTTCCCACCAAAGTAGAGCGTGCTGTGGTTGTGGGCGCTCAGCTTGACAGGCGACATCCAGTTGAAGCGATAGGGAGCCTCCCCCTTCTTGGGGCGCGGCTTGATCCCGCGGGGGCGCATTTTACGCAGGTCGGTTCGCATCAGGTTGCCGAATTGGTACTCCGTATAGACGATGTTTGGGTCCTCCGGATCCACTTGGACCTGGAAACCGTCCCCTCCCGAGACCTTGAAGCAGTCGATGAGGCGGATGCCCTTGGTCGTGGGCCCCTGGCTCGGGACTCCCCAAGTGCCGTTATCCTGCGTCCCTCCGTAAACGCGATAGGGCCGCGCGAGGTCGGCGGTCACAGCGTAGTACTGGCCCACAGGAAGATTCTGAAAATGGAGCCAGGTCCGACCATGGTCCCAGGTTTCATGGAGCCCTCCGTCGTTCCCCAGGAGCAGATGCCCCTCCGCCTTGGGATCGATCCAAAGCGCGTGGTGGTCTACGTGGATCCCACGGGCGATGTTCTTGAAGGTCTTCCCCCCGTTGGAAGAGTAGTAAAGGGGGACAGAGAGGACATAAACCTTTTGGGCGTCCATGGGATGGACGCGGATCTGGCCGTAATAGTAGGCGGGGGTCCCGCCGACAGCTTTTCGGGAAACCTTCTTCCAGGTCTTGCCAGCGTCCTCGGAGCGGTACACCTCTCCTCCCACCAAGGGCTGCCTTCCCTGGACCGCCTGGGGAGGCAGCTCCAAGCCCTCGGGACGGCCTTCTTCGCCTTCCTCGGTTTCGGCATCGCCTTCCGGATCGATGAAGCGACGGACCGCCTTCTTCTTCGCCTTGTTCTGGTTGGAAAGGGTCAGGTAGGCGATCTTGGGCTGGGAAGTGGAGAATGCCACCCCGATGCGACCGATCTCTCCCTTGGGGAGCCCCGCCCTGATGCGCTTCCAACTGGTCCCACCGTCGGTCGAGCGCCAGACCCCTGAGCCCGGCCCCGCCCCGTCGAAGTTCCAAGCTCGGCGGCGTCGCTCATAGGAACAGGCGAGCATCACCTGGGGTTTGCCGGGCATCATCGCCACATCCACCACTCCGACATCCTCGGAGATCTTGAGGACGAGCCGCCAGGTCTTGCCCCCGTCGGTCGTCCGGTAAAGCCCTCGCTCCGGGTTGGGCGAATACAGCGCGCCCAGCACGGCCACGAACACGCGGTTCCCATCGCTGGGGTCCACCACAATCCGTCCGATGTAGTGGCTGCGCGGGAGCCCCATGTTTTTCCAAGTCTTGCCGCCGTCGGTGGATTTATACACCCCGTCCCCCCAATAGGAGGAACGCTGGTTGTTGCCCTCGCCGGTCCCGACCCAGATGGTGTTCGAATCACTGGGATCCATGGCGATGGCGCCGATGGAGAAGGCAGTCCGACTCTGGAACACCTGGACGAAATTCAGACCACGGTTCTCCGTCTTCCAGACTCCGCCCGTGGCCGAGGCAATGAACCAGCGCTGCGGGTTCCTTGGGTCCACCGCGATGTCGAGGATGCGACCACTGTGGTTCGAAGGCCCGATCGAACGCCAGCCCAGGTCCTGGCCCACCTCACTGGGGCTCTTGTAGATGACCAACTCCTCCTTGGGAGCGGGAGCCCCTCTTCGCATGGGCCTCTGGGCTGGTAGCGTCCCCACCGAGAAAACCAGAACCCCCAACATGGACCATCTCCCGAACATTTTGCTCTCCTGCCGATTCATCGGATCCTCCCTTGCTCCTCTTGGTCTGCGGCTTCGTTCCCGTCCTCGACCTCCTCGAGGGCCGGGAGCCCCTCACCCACCTGGGGTGGCCTGGGCCAGGAGACATCCATTGGAATGTCGGCGTCTTCGATCCTGAAGGCCTTGGCCTCTTCAAGACCCCCGAGCTTGAGGACCACGCGGTAACTGCCCGCGGGGAGAAAGCGACCCGAGCGGCTTCGTCGTCGCCCGCGGCGCCGCATCCCCTGGCGTTTGGATCCCATGACCATGCGATGGAGACCGGGCATGCTGGAGGCTTTGGCCTTCCACACTTCTTCGCCGACGAGGTTGTAGACCGCCAGAGTCGCCGACCCCTTAGCCTTGGGACCGACCCAGTAATAAAAGACCGGTCGGTTTTCCCCGTTGGAAGCCTTGAAGTAACGATGACCGGAACGGCCACGCGAACGCCGTGGCATCCGATAGAGGTCGGCGGGCTGCACGAGCACCAACGGTTTCGAGCGCTCCTTCCGGGTCAGATGCCGCAGAGGACGCACGTCCAGGACCCAGATGCTCCGCCCGTGAGTCGCAAGGATCAGGTGCTCCTCCCGCTCCTGCAGGTCCACGTCATGGACCGCAACCGTGGGGAAGGTCCCCCCAAGGCGATCCCACCCCGCCCCTCGGTCCATGGAGATCCAGAGCCCCGACTCCGTCCCGGCGTAGAGCAGGTCCGGGTTCTTGGAATCCTCGTAGATGCAGCGGACCGTTTCGGGGAGCCCCGCGGAGAGGTCCTTCCAGGTGGCACCGAAGTCTTCGGTGACCGCGACATGGGCTGCCCTGTCCCCCTGGCGATGCCCGTCGAGGGCCACGTAGGCCCGCCCGTCCGCGTAGCGGCTGGCAAAGATGTAGGACACCCATGGAAAGATCCTCAGTCCAAGAGACTTTTGGAGCTGAGTGTGCCGGGGCTGCCAGGTCTTCCCGCCGTCCTTGGTGACATGGAGAGCCCCATCGTCACTCCCTACCCAGAGGATCGACGGTTTGCGCGGCGACTCGCTCAAGGCGCTGGCGCTCGGACCCGCACTGGGGGTTCCCAGCGCTGTCTTGGCCCCTTTGGGCAGTCGAGTGATCTTGGGGCTGATCGCCTCGACCGTGCGACCCCGATCCGGGGAACGGTAGACCCTGGACCCCGCAAAAATCAAAGTCTTGGAGTTAAAGTGCGAGAGCAGGAAAGGCGTGTTCCAATTCCAGTTGTTCCCCCTGGGTTTACGCACCCGCCCGCGACGCCCCGTGAACACATTGAGCCAGAACATATTCCCCCCCTGGCTCTCCACAAAGACCACGTTGGGATCCTCGCAGATCGGAAGAGC
>DROQ01000086.1 GCA_011321845.1 Planctomycetota bacterium
CGCAGCGATGGAACGAAGAAGGGGAGCCTCTACCTGGGGCAGCCCTTTGGGACCCAGGGGCTGGGGCGCCTTCGGGTGCTGCCGGGTGCCAGGCGCTTTTGGTTCCTGCATGAACAGAAGGCCAATGTCAGCCTCTGGAAGCTCGACCGTGGTGCCCGCGCGCTGACTCTGGTCAAAAGCTTTGTGGCCAGGCCGGCGGGGACGGCCTGCCTCCAGGCCCTCGGGGATCGCTGCGTGTTCCAGCTCCTGGATCCGGTCAGGGGTTTCCAGCTCTGGGCGAGCGATGGGAGCGCGGCGGGGACCAGGCTCCTGGCGAACACCAAGGGCGCGCTCAGCGCCGACCCGGCCCGGCCTCCTCTGATCCTCGGCGGGCTGCTCTATCTCACCGGAGAGAGTGTGGCCGGCAAGCGGAGCGTCTACCGGACGGACGGGACGGCCAAGGGAACGGCCAAGGCCTTCAGTCTCCCGGCCCTGGGGATGAAGCGCATGGAGGCGGTCGCCACCGAGACGCAGCTCTTCCTCCTGGGGAGCGACGCCAAGACCGGCACCGAGCTTTGGGTCAGCGACGGCAGGCAGGCGGGGACGCGCCTGCTCGCGGATCTTCTCCCCGGCCGGGAGGGGAGCGAACCCACGCGGATCGGGCGCGTCGGCAGCAGGCGGGTCTTCTTCTATGCTTTCCGGCCTGAGACCGGCTATGAACTCTGGGTCAGCGACGGGACCCCCGCGGGCACCCGCATGCTGCAGGACCTCTACCCGGGCATCCAACCCCTGGACATCCCCGAGCCCGTGGCTCCCGCACGCTTCCAAGGGGGGCGCATCTACTTCGGCGCCCTGGGTCCCCGGGTGGGCTTTGAGCTTCACAGCATGGGGAGCGGCGCCGTCGCCGAGGTCCTCGGGGGCGGTTGCCAGGACCTGGTCCTCGCCCTGCGCGGCAGCGACCCGGTGCTGGGCGCCAAGGCCAGGGTCCGCGGCGAGAGCCCCAAGGGGAGCGCCCTGCGCGTCCTCCTCCTGGGAAAACCCGCGAGCCGCCTCGTCCCCCTGCCCGGAGGCTGCGCTGGCGTCCTGGACCCCGGCCTGCCCTTCCTCGTCCTCGACGCGGCCACGAGCAGCGGCGCCCCCTGGTCCCGCAGCTTCAGCATCCCCAAGCTCAAGAGCTTGAACGGCTTGCGGCTCGCGCTGCAGGCCTTCTACCTCAAACCTGCGAGCACGCAGCCTCCTCTTGCAAGCCAGGGGCTCACTTGGGTGCTGGGGAGCTAGGGGCCCAGTCCCCGGGGAGCCCTCCTACAGCTCTCCGCCCCCGATTCCCAGGGTGATGCGCAGGCCGTTGCTGGTCGCGTAGGAGCCGGGGTTGATCCCGGGATGGATGGCGGCCATCTGGACATAGAAGGTGCGGCCGAAGAGGCTCTTGATGTTGGGGATGCGGAAGTTGATGCGGGTCTTGCCGTTCTTGTCGACGGGGAAGACGCCTGCGAAGGCCGGGTGGAGCAGGAGGCTGGAGGAGCCGCGCGCGCCGAAGCCGGTGAGGTCCACGCCGGTGGGGAACTCGGAGGCGCCGAGCCAGAGGGCGGAAGCGACCGAGGGGGTCCCGAAGAATTCTTTGGCGCCGCTCAGCTCCAGTTTCCCGGTTCCGCCGAGGACGAAATTGTTAGGGCTCGGAGAGAGGAGGACGGGGTGGACGGCCTTCCAGCCGATTCCGCCGGGGCCGTAGGGGCGGCCGGAGCCGGTGGGGGAGAACTCGTCGGCGCCCAGGTCGGGGAGTTTGGCCTTCTTGCCTTTGATGGTGCGGGCGTCGCCCTCGTAGTCGGTGCCGCCTGTGGCCTGCTTTCCCGCGTCGATGCAGGGGGAGCCGGGGAGGAGCTTGTAGCTGACGGGGTCGAGGAGGGGGTTCTTGTTGAGGTTGCCCTTGCCGGGGAAGTTCTGTCCCTGGATGCAGGTGTAGCTGACCTGGGTCGCGGCGGGGGCGTCGAGCTGCTTGGCCTTGTTGCCACCCAGCACGCAGTGGTCGATGCTGGGCGCCTTGGACGCGGGCGAGACGAAGAGCCCGCTCCCTCCATTGGAGGCGAGGGTGGCGAAGCTCATGCTCGTGGGGACCGTCGTCATGAGAGCCACCCCGCTGCCCCGGTTGGCGGTCGCCATGCTGCCGCCGAAACCGAACTTGGAGCCGTTCGCCCCGAGGCCGAGGAGGGCGAAGCCTGCCTTCTGCCCGAGGTCCGCCCGGTCGGCGAAGGAGTCCAGGTTGAACTGGACGGTCTTGGAGGAGAGGTTGTAGCCGAAGCCATTCCCTCCGCAGCGCAGCGCCTGGTTGCGGCGGCTCTTGACCGAAACGCGTCCCGAACTGCCGTTGACCTCATACGCGAAGCCCTCCTTGCTCGTGCCGAAGGCCAGGTTGTTCTCCAGCTCGAAGTTGAAGGCTCCGGCGTTGAAGCGCCCCGTGAGCCGGAAGCCGTAGCTTCCCCCCAAGAAGTGGCAGTCCTTGACCGTGACCCTGGGGTCCGCCGGATGGTGGACCATGACCAGCACATTCTCCCCCAGGTGTCCCGTGAAGAAGTTCGCCAGGATGTCGAGGCGCGAGCCCTTGACGTTGGGTCCGGAGAACAGAACGACCCCCTGCCCGTTGTGGCAGAAGATGCTATTGCGGACCAGCCCGCCGACGTCCGAACCGGGCCCCGAGCGGTCCTCGAGCAGCACGGCCTGTTCCTTGATGTTCTGGAAGAGGCACTCGTCGATGTCCGGCCGCAGCACCGCCGACGCGCGCGTCGCCGTCCCCACGATGCCCCGCCGCGCGTTGAAGATGCAGACCTGGAAGAACCTCGGATCGTCGATGTTCGTGCCCTGGGTCGTGATCCGGATCCCCGCGTCCGTCTGGAAGCGGAAGATGCAATTCGAAAAACGAGGCCGATGCCGGATGTTCTGATTCCCCCCGATCACCGCGCCCGTCCTGCCCCCGAGCACCTCGAAGCCCTTGATCGTGACCTGGTTCCGGTTGAAGACCGTCTTCTTGTCGAAGACGAAGCCATCCTGCCCCTTCCCCAAGACGATCTTGGTATAGAGCGGCGCCTCGATCGACACGTTGTAGATGGGTCTCAGGGGAAAACTCTCCCCATTCGTCGCCTGCCCATAGGTCTGCCCTCCGGCCACCTTGAGCACATGGCTGTTCTGCGGCTGGGTCGGCGGTGTGATCCTGGACAGCGCGAAGCTGATCGTCTTCCAGGGCTTGGCCGCGCTCGCCCCATAGCCCGCGAGGTCCTTCCCCGTCTTGCCGTTGACGTAAAAGGTCTTCTGCCCCAGCGCCATGGGACTGAGGAGGAAAAGAGAGGCACTCAAAAAGGTCCAGCTACAAAGAGAGCCGAGAGAAGAACGAAACATAGGAAACTCCTGGCCCCGAATGGGACCCGCGAACCTGGCCTGGCCCGACCCAGAATCCCAACAGAAGAGACTCGGAAGAGCAGGGCGAAAGAAAACCTCCAGTCTAAGAGCCCTCCCCTCCCGATCCAAGGAACTCTTCTCCTCCAGGGAAAAGAGCCTTCCCCCAGACCCATTGGATCCAAAGGAAATAAGGTCCTTGCAAAGGAATTCAAAGCCGGGGATTCTCTCTCAGGGATCCACCCGAAAAACCCAACCGGACAGACCCATCCTCAAAGCCTGCTGCAAGGGCTCATCACCGAGCCGGAGGAATCCTCGTGAAATCAGCACGGGCCTGGGGGCAGGCCTGTCCAAGATCCTCCGATCTTTTTTCCGAAACCCCTTTCCATTCCCGATGAAACCACAGCCTTCTAAGGCCGAAACCATACCCTCCGAAGCCAAGTCCCCCCTGACTGCTGCCCAAGATTGGGTCTTCAGGCTTTCGCTTGAGGGAAAAGTGATCCTGGACAGCCTTCCCTTGGGGTCATCCAGCAAAACTGCATGTTCGTGATCGGACTGGAGGAGCCCCCCGAAACCCAAAGGGTGTTCAGACTTTGCCCCACAAGCATCCGTTCTCCCCGTTTGGGGGCAATTCTGCTGGCAAACGAAACAGACGCGCCTTTTCACGCAATCTCCAAACAAGTCTGGGGTCCTGGAGCGGGGGGACTCCCTTGGGATCCAGGGAAGGACGGATCATCCTCAACCTTGGCCTCGGGGTTGGACAGCCGAAAGGGATGGAAACCAAATTCATGGATTTGGATAGGGTGGCGAATCTCCCTTGTTTGAGCTTATTTAAAGAGAATTTTTCTCTTTTTTTATAGGATAGAACCCAAAGTTTCGATAGTTTCATGGTTCTGGAGTGAAAATAGCTCAAAGGAATGCGCTAAATGCTTGTCCGTTTCTCACTGGAAAACTGGTTGTCTTTCCGGGATTTGGTCACCTTCTCCATGGTGGGGAGCCGGGAGCGTCAGCATGGAGAAAGGGTTCCCAGGCTAGGGCGCTATCAAACCAGGATCCTTCCTATCGCAGCCATATATGGGGGAAACGCCTCGGGCAAAACGAACTTTTTCCGGGCCCTCCGCTTTGCAAAAGAGCTGGTCGTCGTGGGGACCCAACCGGGGGGGATGATCCCGGTCGAACCATTTCGGCTTGGGGCGGAAGAAAAAGAAAAACCCTCGCGCTTTTCTTTCGAACTGCTGGTCGATGAGACCATCTATGAGTACAGCTTTGCCGTGACCCGATCCGTGGTGGTGGAGGAGAAGCTCGTTCGCATCACCGGCACGAGCGAGAAAGTCCTTTTCCATCGCCATGAGGGGAAACTTCATCTCCATAAATCCTTGGAGAAGGATTCCTTTCTTTCCTTTGCATTCCAAGGAACCAGGGACAACCAGCTCTTTTTGACCAACTCGGTCTCCCAAAACGTGCTGCAGTTTCAGCCTGTCTACGATTGGTTTCGGAACACCCTGGAGTTGGTTGCCCCCGATTCTCGCTTTGGCCCCTTCGAGCAGTTTTTCGAGGAAGGGCATCCCCTGTACGCGACCATGAACGAGATTCTTCAAAAGCTCGATACGGGAATTTCGAAATTGGGGGGAGAGGAAGTCCCCCTGAGACATCTCTCGCTTCCTGAATCCCTCATCGCCAAACTCGAGGAAGAAGTCAAAGAAGGTAGGACCGTTCGAGTCATGGCGAACCCATTGAATGACCGCTTTATCGTGACGCGAAAAGAAGGGGAATTGATTGCCAAGAAGTTGGTGGCCTTCCATGCAAGGGAAGATGGCTCCTGGGCGAAGTTCGATATCCGCCAGGAGTCCGATGGTTCCCAGCGTGTCATTGATCTCCTTCCTGCCTTTTTGGACCTGGTTGCCCAGCAAAGCAAGAAAGTCTTTGTCATCGATGAAATCGGCAGGAGCTTGCATACCCTTTTGCTTCGAAAACTCCTCGAAGCCTACCTAGGGAGCTGTTCCTCTGAATCGAGATCCCAGTTGTTGTTCACGACCCACGATGTACTGCTTATGGATCAGTCCCTCCTCAGGCGCGATGAAATGTGGGTCACGGAGCGGGATCCTTCCGGTAGTTCCAAGCTTTATTCTTTCAGCGAATTCAAAGACATTCGCTACGACAAGGACCTCCGAAAGAGTTATCTCCAAGGGCGTTTGGGGGGAATCCCTCTGATTCTTTCAGGCCCGTTTTGGGAGCATTCCTGTGTTTCGGAGGATGTGGGGAAAAAGGCGGGTGGTAAGAAAAAGACGTAGGTTTCAGAGGCCCCCGGGGAAACGGCGGTACCGAAAATTGTTTGTCGTTGCTGTCGAAGGGAAAAAGACGGAGCCACAATATTTTGCGCTTTTCCAAGGTCAAGGTTCTTTGGTTCAAGTGAAATGTTTGCCCGGGGGCGATCGTTCTTCTCCCCCTCAAGTTTTGAAAAGGTTGGAGGTCCAACTCAAG
>DROQ01000087.1 GCA_011321845.1 Planctomycetota bacterium
GCAGCGGGAGCTGATGCCCAAGGTTCGGGAGCACTTGGATCTCTTCCATTTTCGAGAGGAGATGAGGCTCGGGGAGGTGGAGGAGTCTCGGATGTTGGGGGTCTTCGGGGAAAAGGCTGGAGAGGAGTTTGAATGGGCGGGAGAGTTTCGGCTCGGGACCAAAGGGAGCATGCAAGCTTTGGGACTGGGGGGATGGGTGGTTCCCGGTTTTTTGCTCTTGGGCCCGGATGCGGAGCTTCGGGCCTTTCTTGAGGGGGCGGTGCAGGGGGGGGTGCTGTATGGGGGTGTTCAAGCTTGGGAGGGCTTGCGCATCGATTCGCGCCTTCCCCGCTATGGAGTGGACGCGGACGAGACGAACCTCCCCCTCGAGGTCCGACTGGATGCGGCTTGTCATCCGGACAAGGGTTGTTACGTGGGGCAGGAAGTCGTTGCGCGCATCCGCAACCTGGGCCACGTCAACCGTCTCCTCTGCCTATTACGAGGGGAAGGGGACGAGTTGCCCGGGAGGGGCACTCTCCTGTTCGACGAGGACCTCGAGGCTGGGCGGGTGACGTCGGCCTACCAGGTCCCGGGAAGCAGGGAACTCCATCTCCTCGCCCTGCTGCCGCGGGTGTTGTCGGCGCCGGGGACGGAGGTCTCCCTCGGGGCGGAGGAGGGTCCCCTTTTCGAGGTGGTGGAGCCGGAAGGCCTTCGCAGTTTTTCCTCCTGATCTCCCCACACATGGAAGGTTCGTGCCCCGAGCCTTGTGGCCTATGCCACCCAGGAATGGGGCCTGGTCCTGGTCAGGCAAGGGTCTTGGAGCCGACCAGGAAAGCGCCTTCGGCCCCGAGAGTTTGTCCAATCCAACGCAAGAGGACGAGGCCCTCTTTGGAACTGGGGTTGGGGAGCCTCCCCGACGGAGGGAAGGAGCTGCCTTCCTCTAGGGGGCTTGAGGAGAAGCTTTGGAACAGGGTCTGCTCCATTCTGTGAAAGTTACGACGACTCCTGGAGCTCAAGAATCGTTCGAGATACCAGTCCAGGGGCATGGGATTGCGGAGTGGGTTCATCCTGAGGGAACCCTGGAAGCCGTGGATCTCGTTTTCGAGCCTCCAGAGGCTGCGTTCCAAAAGGCGGCGGGGGCGGGGAAAGAACCGGCAGTGCACCCATTTGGCCGCCGCTTCGGCAAGGTGGTTGGTTCCAGGGAGGTTGACGACTACCGGCCCTCTAGGACCCAGGACGGCGTTTCCGCAAATCAAAAGTTCCCGGCATAGGCGCTCAAGGTCTTTTTTTGTGCTGACCAGCTCATTGAGGACGTCGGCCTGGCTGGGGTCGAAGCTCAAGAGGAGCGGAGGCGGAGGAACGGGGGCTTGGCCTTGGGCGATGAGTAGGTCTTCGCAAATTTGGGCGAAATGCTCAGGGAGGGGGAGGGCCTCGACGAGGTCTTCGGGGCCCAGGCTTTGGAGGGCCGATTCTTCGACGAGGATGGGATGGGTGTCCACCCAGGTAAAGCGCCGGGGTTCCAGCCGTAGGAGGCTGGGGATTGGTTGATGGCGCTCGGCCAGCTCAAAATAATAGGGGGCGTGGTTCTGGTGGAGGATGGTGGGGGAGCGTCCTTCCTTGGAGAGCTGGGCCGGGAGCCGCATGGGGTCCAGGTGGATGTCCCCGATCAGAGCCATGACAGGGGGGCCGATTCGGAGGAGAAGACGGGCAAAGTGGCGATCCCTGGCGGAAAGGCCCATGGGGTTGTCGGGAGCCAAGGCCAAAAGTCGGCAACCGATTTCACGGGCGCTCTGGAGGAGGTCCAGGACACCCTCCTGGGGGAAGGAACCCCACTGCTCCTCGAAGTGGATTTCCCGCAGGAGAGCCTGGGGGGAACGGGTCGAGCCCAACCAATGGTCCAGGGTTTTTTGCTGGTTTCCCCGGACGAATTCGAGCCCCAGGGTCCAAGGGCGGAAACTCCGACAGATCTCGGCCGCAAAGAACTGGGAGCGGGCCAGGCCATGGTGGTCCCCCACAAGAAGGTAACCGGACTCCCGAGCCGGCTTTTTCCAGGACTGGGGGGACACCCTTTCATAGGTGGATGGGAAGCTCGCTTCGAAGGCTCGCTTTGCCTTTTTGAGGCCTGGATGCCCTCCTACGAGGAGGCGCTCGGAGATCCGTGCGCAGCGGCTCCACAGTTCCCTTTGCAGGTCGATCCCCTTTGTTTTCATTCTCTGTCTATCGGAACTGGCCTTGGGACCGGTTCCAGGTAGGGGAAAGAAGCCCATGGGATGGGTGTCCCGATCGCAGCAGGGAAGGTCTGGGTTTGTTGCGTTCCAGGGATTTTGAGGAGGTATGGGTAAAGACTGGAAGAGGCACCCCTACCCCGCAAGAATGGTCGCCTTTCGAACGAGAGGGTTCTCCTGGAGGGGGGACCCTTTGGAGCAGAGCAGGCGAGAGAGATGAGCGATTCCTTTTTGGAGAGGCACCTGGGACCACGGAAGTCGGAGCAAGAGGAGATGGCCCGTTTTCTGGGTTTTTCCTCGTTGGAGGATCTGATCGGGGCGGCGGTCCCTTCGAGCATTCGTTTGGGGAGGGAGCTGAACTTGCCTGCTCCTCTCTCCGAGGCGGATTCGATCCAGAGGCTCGCCGAACTTGCTGAAAAGAACCGGGTCCACCGAAGCTTCATCGGAATGGGCTACTACGGGACGATCACTCCTCCCGTCATCCAAAGGAACATCCTTGAGAACCCGGGTTGGTACACCCAGTACACGCCCTATCAGCCGGAGATCTCCCAAGGGCGATTGGAGGCCCTTTTGATTTTTCAAACCATGGTGATGGATTTGACCGGTTTGGAGATCGCCAACGCTTCGCTCCTGGATGAGGCAACAGCGGCAGCCGAGGCAATGACCCTTTGTCGCCGGGTTATGTCACGGAGCGCCGGGAGCCGGAGCCGATTCTTCGTGGCCGAGGATTGCCATCCCCAGGTTCTCGGGGTGGTGCGGACACGGGCGGAACCCTTGGACATTGAAGTTGTGACAGGTTCTCTCGATGCCTTCACCCTGGACGAGAGCTTTTTTGGGGCCCTTGCGTCCTATCCCGCCACAGATGGAAAGATCCGGGATCTGCGTGCCTTCTGTGACGAGGTCCACCGGGTGGGTGGGCTGGCGGTGGTGGACGCCGACCTTCTCGCATTGACTCTCCTGGAGACTCCCGCCGCCATGGGGGCGGACATCGCCGTGGGCAGCAGCCAACGTTTTGGGGTTCCTATGGGCTTCGGGGGCCCCCACGCGGGCTATCTCGCAACCAAGGATGCGTATAAAAGAATGGTTCCCGGTCGCATCATCGGCCAGACCTTGGATGTCGATGGGAAGCCAGCCCTGCGCATGGCTCTACAGACCCGTGAGCAACACATCCGGCGGGAGAAGGCGACCAGCAACATTTGCACAGCCCAAGTTCTCCTGGCCATTATCGCCGGGATGTATGCGGTATGGCACGGGCCCGAGGGATTGGTCGCCATCGCCGAGGAACTCCGGGGCAAGACCGAGGGACTGGCCAGGGCCTTGGCCCAGCTTGGCCATGAAGTGCAAGACGGCCCCCTTTTCGACACGATTCGAGTTAGGCCGTCCAAGGGGAACCCCTACCAAGCTGCGCAGGCTTTGGGAATCAACCTCCGGGATTTTGGGGATGGGAGCCTCGGAATCTCTTTGGACGAAACGGTCCAGGGAGCGGATCTTTCCAAGATTCTTGAGGCCTTTGGAGGGGCTGGAAAGAAAGTGGATCGGAATTCCGCGCCCGAGTTACCTGCTCCGCTGAAACGAACGAGCCCTTTTCTCCGGCATCCGACCTTCCACCGTTACCGCAGTGAGACGGAGATGATGCGTTTCCTCCACCGCTTGGAGTCTCGGGATCTTTCTCTGACTTCGGCAATGATCCCGCTCGGGTCTTGTACGATGAAACTCAATGCCGCAAGTGAGATGCTTCCCATCTCCTTTCCCGGCTTCGCCCACCTCCATCCCTTTGCACCGGCCGACCAGACCCAAGGGTACAAGGAGCTTCTCGACGAACTCGCATCCTGGCTTTGTGAGATCACAGGGTTTGCGGCATGTTCATTTCAGCCCAACGCGGGTTCCCAGGGAGAATACACGGGGTTGCTGGTGATCCGGGCCCGGCATCGAAGCCTAGGGCAGGAACAGCGCAAGGTCTGTTTGATTCCCTCTTCGGCCCACGGGACGAACCCTGCAAGCTCCATCCTCGCCGGAATGCAAGTTGTCGTCGTTCGTTGCGATGAGCAGGGGAACATCGATGTGGATGACCTGAGAAGCAAGGCGGAGGAACACAGGGAGGAACTCGCGGCTTTGATGGTTACCTATCCTTCGACGCATGGCGTTTTCGAAGAGTCCATTCGCGAGATCTGCGAAATTGTTCACCAGAACGGGGGGCTTGTCTATGTGGATGGGGCGAACATGAACGCCATGGTAGGGCTGTCCCGTCCCGCTGATTTGGGGGGGGACGTCTGCCACCTGAACCTCCATAAAACCTTCGCGATTCCTCATGGGGGTGGGGGCCCGGGGATGGGTCCCATCTGCGTGACCGAGGAGTTGGCCCCCTTCCTTCCCAGCCACCCAGTTGTGAAGACCGGAGGAGAGCAAGGGATCGGTCCGGTCGCCGCCGCACCTTTTGGGAGCCCATCGATCCTTCCCATCAGCTGGGCCTACATCGCCATGCTGGGTCCCGAGGGGCTTCGGCGGGCGACCGAAGTCGCCATTCTCAATGCGAACTATGTCGCCAGGAGGTTAGAAGCCGCCTACCCCGTCCTCTACAAGGGAGCGAAGGGGCTCGTGGCCCATGAGTGCATCCTCGATACCCGCTCCTTCAAGGCCGCAGGGGTGGAGGTCAAGGATCTAGCAAAGCGGCTCATGGATTACAGTTTCCACGCCCCCACCATGTCTTGGCCGGTAGTCGGCACTCTGATGGTGGAGCCGACCGAGAGTGAGTCCAAACAAGAACTGGATCGCTTCTGTGAAGCCTTGCTCCAGATCCGCGAAGAGATCCGCGAAATCGAAATGGGGGAGGCCGATCCCGAGAACAATCTTCTCAAAGGGGCTCCCCATCCCAACCATCGGCTCTGTTCGGACACTTGGGAAGCTCCCTATTCCCGTGAGAGAGCCGCTTACCCCGCGAAGATTCTTCGGACCTACAAGCAATGGCCCAGCTCCGGGCGGGTGGACGAGGTGTATGGGGATCGCCATCTGGTCTGCGGCTTACAGGACGCAGAGTAGGCCGCAGGTCTTCAGGTCCTGCCTCCTCTCCCTTTTTTGGATGATCTTCGTCTTCGGTTATCTCGTTTTGAAGGAGCGCGTCATAAAGAAGGGTGTGGCTCCCTTGAAGGGGATGAAGGACCAGCGAACGATGATCTCGGTATTGGGGGGAAGTGGATCGTAGGGAATGAAGCTCAACATCCCTTCTGCAAAGAAACGATGGTCGAGGGACTCCTTGCTGGGTTTTAGGAGGAATCCCTCAATCGTCTTGCCGCTGGATGTTTGAACGGAGCATTCGGGTTGAAGAAAACCCTTGGGAAAGGGGCCGAAATGGTGGAGGGCGATGGGGTATCCGATCCGTTTCGCCTTCTCCCGCCCTTTGCTCGCCCGAATCCGAGTTCGAAGCCAGGGTCCGCAGTTGGCAAGGGGGATGGACCGGGGGATCTCCTTCCAGAACCGATTGGGGGTGGTGATACGCCCCGCATTCCCTTGGGGATTCAGGGGATGTTCGATGGCCGCCCATTTCTTTCTGGCGTACACCGGGAGGAAGCCGCTTTTCTGGTTGCAGAGATCATCACGGTACCCGGGAAAGGCCAGGGATTGAGCAAGCCAGGATCTGGGGGAACCTTTGAGAGAAAAGACCATGACGTTCCAGTAGAAAGAGGTCCCTAGGGAGAGGAACCGTTTGGTCTTGGGGCCGATCTCCTCAGGGGGACCCCCTCGTTGGATGATTCCCAATCCAACTTTTTCACTCAAAATCTCCTTGGTCTCGGGTCTGCAAAGATCCGCCCAAGGGAGGAAGATCCAGTCATTTTTGAGGCGCCAACGATTCCACTCCTCTAAGCGTTGAACGAGAGGTGGAGACAGGGGGTGGAGGGGGTTCCAGAGGTCTCCTTCATGGACGGCAAGCCGGTCGGGATCCGTAAGATAGCGCCGCCAATCCTCCTGGACCTGGTGAAGGTTTTTACCCTTTGTCAGCTTGGTGAAGGCCAGTTTGACCTCCGTGGGTTTCCGCACATCCCGATACCTTCGGAATCGATGGATATCCAGAGCGAGGAGTAAACCCGGGTTCCGGCGAAGAAAGTAGAGGGTGAGAGACCAGGCCTTGACCCGCTCTTCGTCCCCCATATCCACGACCTTCATCAAGGTGAGTTTTTCAGGGGAGATGCCCATCTTCTTCCACGCCAATTCGGTGACGAGGTCCTTCCATGTCTCCAGATCGGGCTTGATTGGGGGACGCTTTCTCCCTCCTGCCCGAGTCCCTTTCGGATTCCGACGCCCTACGGTGTAGGAGAGAGTTTTTCCGAAGAGAAGACCCACGACCGCATGCCCCAAGCCCTCATCCAAGGCTTGAGACTTGAGCCCCGCCATCGTGGTCCCCACCTTACGTGCGATGGTGTCGAAGACTCCTTCGGGTTCGGTGCGATGGGCGGCCCAAACCCGGCTTGCCCCCGTTCCCACATCGCAGGAGGTGGTTTGGGTCAGGATGAATTTGCGGTAGCTGGGGTTACGGACCCCCGCTCGAACCAAGGCGGCCCAATCCCGCTTGTTTTTAAAGATCGCGAAGTCGTAACCTACAGCGGCCTTTGTGGGGAACCCCCCGTAGCCCAGCAAAATCCACCGCATCATGTGATAAGCCCGTTCGGCGTTCCTGAGGCCCTCTTGAAGGGTTTCGGGGTCGAGATCTCCAAAGATGCGGAAATGCTTGCTCTTGTAGGCTCGATAAGGGACGCCGGCCGCACCCAGGACACGCTTTACGATTCCGTTGTCCTGACTTTCCGGGAGGGGATCCACCTGAAATTCCGTCTCTTTGACGACTTTGAGAACTTGGGCGATGCCTCGCAGGCGTTTCAATGTGGCGACTTCGAGTGGTGTCCCAAAAAAATCCTCAAAGCGTGCCAGCTTTTGGAGTCGCGCGATTTCCTTGTCATTGGGGCCAAACCGGAGAGCCTTGTCGAAATGAAAACGCACGCGAGTAAGTTCCCCACGCTTTTGGAGAAGGAGGGCATACCTCTTGTGTTCGTCATGCAACTTGGCACAGAGCTTAAGCCAACGCTTTTCGATCCTGCGCCTGGTCTTGGGCTTAGCGCTGTCTGGAGGAGATTGGAAACCCTCATCGATCCAGCGATCGCCGGTGAAGCGATAACCGAGGGCCTTGCGGACTTCGGGATCATTGGGGGCGTAATCCCTGAGGATCTCCCTTCGAATCGCAGTGGCTTTGCGGTGCCAGCCCTTTGAGGCGCAGTACTTGGCAAATGCCGCCAATTCCTTGGCGATTTTCTGAAGAAACTTTGTTTCGCCTCCGCCCTGGAGAAGTTCCACCGAGTTTCCCAAAGAAAGGGTTTCACCTGAACTGAGGGCCGGGGGGGGGAAGAGTATCAAGAAGAGGCCGAGAAGAGGTCGGCACATGGGAGTGATGGCAAACAATTTCACGGGCATTGTTGTTTATTGTTCAGGGGAAACGGAAGTTTAGGCTAATTTCAAAAAAAGCTCCTTCACGAACTCGCCGGCCATGGAGCGTCGGTAACCGGGAGGGAAGGGGACGTTTTTATAGGTTTTGACACGTTCCAGGAGTGCTTTCTGGATGCCTTCGGCGGTGTCCTCCCCTACAGGCTCCCCCCCGAAACCCAGATCTCCATACCAGAGGGGCACCGCTTCGGAGCCGGTGAGGGCGATTTCCAGTTGTTCGATCTTGCCCTTTTTGGTCATCAGTCCCATTGCCACACCCATGACAGGGTATTCGATGGTGTCTCGAGCACGCAGCTTTCGGTAGCCGGTCCTCAAGTTTTGAGCCGATTCCGGAATATGGATAAAGGCGAGGATTTCATCCGGGTTTTTGACAAAACGCCTGATCCCGTCGAACTGGTAGAACTCTCGTGCGGGGACCTTCCGAATGCCCTTGGGTCCATGAAGTTCGAACTCCGCGTCCAAAACGAGGAAAAGGGGAGCGAGATCCCCTGAATACGTCGCATAGCAGATTTCTTTCTGAGGGACAACGAGGCAGGCGTCCCCATCCGCTTTGAGACAATAGCCTTTGCTGGCCCGCCAGAACTCGGATTGGTTGAAGTAGTAGCAGCGCGTATCGAGGAGAAGGTTCCCTCCCACTGTCGCAAGGTTTCTAAGGATGGGGGAAGCGACCAGGCTGGCCGCTTCGACGAGTCCGGGAAAAACTCTTGCGAGATCTTCATGATCGACCAGGTCTCGCACTCTTGCCATGGCCCCCAGGCAGGTTGGGGAGATCCGATCCAGACCTTGGACCTTGGAAAGGGAGATCACCTGTGTTTTGGGATTCAGGCGATTCTTGTAATTGGGTAGAACGTCTGTTCCCCCCGCGATGAAATCAAAACAATCCCCAGAGGCCTGCAGTTTCCTTGTCAAGTCCTTGAGATCCTCGAGGTTGGTCGGATGGTGGAGTTGAAATTCAGGCAGTCGCATCGAGATTCCTTTTCAGGTTCCTTTGGCTCAAGGGGAAAGAAGGTTCAAACAAGAGACTTGGCCTCCTCCTTCTTCTTCCGTTTCAAGGCGCGCCAAATCCGGTCGGCCGTAATGGGAAGTTCGTAGAACCGGACACCGATGGCGTCGAAGAGGGCGTTGGAGACCGCCGGGAGAATGGGAAGGAGCGGGCCTTCGCCACACTCTTTGGCTCCGAAGGGACCTTCTGGATCGCAAGTTTCGACCAGGATGGGATGCACACGAGGCATCTCCATGGGCGAAAGGGTCCGGTAGTCCAGGAAATTCGGATTGAGAACGTTTCCCTTGTTGTAGGCGAATTCTTCACAGAGGACTTGTCCCAGACCCATATGGATGGAACCCTCGATTTGGCCCTCGACTGCGAGAGGGTTGAGGGCTTTGCCGCAGTCGTGGGCGGCCCAAACATCATGGAGTTTCGGTTTTCCGGTTTGCAGGTCGACCGATAGCTCGACGACAAAGGCTTGGAAGCTGTAGGTCGGGGAAAGGCCAGCGGCGGCGCCTTTGAATTTGCCACCCATGGGGGGAGCTTGGTAGCAACCACTGGTCTGCAAAGCCCCGCAATCTTTCATTGCTCGGCGAACCGCTTCGAGATAGGGGACTTGGATTTCCGGCATCGTACAATTGACGACCCTTTCATTTCGAAGCACAAAGACCTCGGCTGGGTAGCCGGTGAGATCCGCGGCTGCTTGAATAAGGAGGTGCCGAAGATTCTCCGCGGCTTTGCGGGCCGCATTCCCCGCCATGAAGGTGACTCGGGAGCTGTAACTGCCTAGATCGATAGGGGCCGTATCCGTGTCTTCGCTGAAGACTCGGCAGAAGTGGATGGGGAGGCCCAGGACATCGGCGACGATCTGGGCGAGCATGGTGTCCGACCCCTGGCCGATTTCGGCGGCGAGGCTGTGGATGGTGACTCCGCCGTCCAAATCCACTTTAAGGTGCACGGTAGATTGGGGGATTTTGTCCCAGTGGATGGGGAGAGCTGAACCGGAAATGTAAAACCCCCCGGCGATCCCGATCCCATGCCCAAATGGGAGTTTGCCATACTTCTCCTTCCAACCTGAGGCTTCTACAGCTCGATCGATGCATTCTCCGATGCCGGAGGTCGTAATTCGAAGTTCGTTGATGGTCTTGGTGTTGGGAGGTAGGACATTGTCTCGCCGGAAGGCTGCGGGGTCTATTCCAAGGTCATGGGCAGCCTCATCCAAGAGGATCTCATAGGCGTAGCGGGTGTTCACCGCTCCATGTCCCCGCATGGCTCCACAGGGAGGTTTGTTGGAGTAAACACGTCGTCCACGGTAGCGGAAATTCGGCAGTCGATAAGGGCCGTTGGCAAGGACGCCGTTGTAATAGGTCGTAACGACCCCAAAGCTCCCCCATGCACCCCCATCGATCAATGCGTCGACATGAAGTCCCGAGATCTTTTTATTCGCATCAATCGCGAGCGCCACTTCGATTTTGGATGGATGTCGGCCATGGTTGGAGTAAAAGACCTCTTCACGGTCGAAGAGGATCTTGACCGGACGGCGGCACTTTCGGGAAAGGAGCGCGGCGACCATTTCGTGAGGAAAGGGGTCTGATTTACCGCCAAATCCCCCTCCGACCGTTGGTCGGATTACCCGGATCTTGTGCATGGGCATTTCCATGACTTTGGCCAGAGCGCGATGGAGATAGTGGGGGACTTGGGTCGCGGACCAAAGCGTGAGTCTCTCGTCCGCGTCAAAATGGGCGATGGTGCACATGGGCTCAGTGAAGGCGTGTGTCACCCCAATAAAGCGAAAGGTCTGTCTCTTTTTCCAGAGGGCTTTTTCGTAAGCCTCGTCGAAATCTCCAAATTCTTGTTCAACTTGTTTATGGATGTTGGTGCCGTCCACCGTTTTCGGGTGGAGCCGGAGCTCTTCGGGGACTTGTTCAAGGCTGTCCTCCATCTTGAGGAAGGCCTGGAGGGGTTCGTACTCGACCTGGATCGCCCCAAGAGCCTTGAGTGCGATTTCCTCCGATTCGGCCGCAACCGCGGCGACGTTGTCGCCAATGAAGAGAACCTTGTCCACAGCAAGGGCGGTTTCATCCTGGCTCACTGGCAGAACCCCGAAATGGTTTGTTGCTTCCTTCCCTGTGACTACCGCGTGGACACCTGGGATGGATTCGGCCCTGCTGGTGTCGATGGAGAGGATTTTGGCATGGGGATGGGGAGAGCGGAGGATTTTCCCAACCAGCTGCCCGGGAAGCTGGATATCGTCGGTATAGATGGCTTGTCCTGCGGCCTTACGGAAAGCATCGATGAGAGGGATCCTCTTACCGATCAGGCCATGATCTTGATTCGGAATCTCATGAGGATGACTCATTGCTTTCCTCCCTCCTTCCATTCCCGCATGTTTTTTGCGGCAAGTGAAACTGCATCCACAATCTTCTGGTAGCCGGTGCAGCGGCAGACATTGCCGGAGAGAGCCCGTTCGATCTCTTCTCGGCTCGGATTGGGGTTACAAGCCAGGAGTTCCTTGGATGTCATGAGGAAACCGGGCGTGCAAAAACCGCATTGACTTCCACCGGAATGAGCCCAAGCCTCCTGAAGCGGGTGAAGATGCCCATCCTCTTCGAGGGAGAGGCCTTCGACTGTTTGGATCTCCTTGTCTTCGCAATCAAAGGCGAGGACAAGACATGATGGCACGGCCTTTCCATCGATCAGGACGTTGCAGCACCCACAGGTTCCCATATCGCAGCCACGCTTGGTCCCCACCAGCCGGAATTCTTCCCGGAGAATGTCCAGGAGGAGGGCCTGTGGAGCAGCGGCACAGCGATATACACTACCGTTGACCCTCAGGGTTAGGATCCGGAGACCAGAGGTGGCCTGAGGTCCATGCACAGCAGAGGACTTGGTTCCATTCATCGTTTTTTTCTTCCAGTGGCCCTTTCATGTGAAAGGGGATTCTTTTTCCGCTAGAGCCAGAGTTTGACAGGCGAGAGTTTAGCATGCCAGACCCTCGCATGCCTTCATCCCCCCTTCAGGTCCCTTTCCTGCCAGCCCTTCCAAGGGCTGAAGAGGTAAGGCTAGAGTGATAAATTGAAATCTTGCCGAAGAATGGACCTGAGATCATAAAAGTCTCGGATCTCATAGTCCGGGTTGGTTTTCCCCTGCCTTCTGGAATGTCTCCCCGATCTTCGGTTCCACACAGTAATCATCCCAAGGGAGTTGCAGGGGTCGACATCGTTTTCCGGATGATCCCCGACATACATGGTTCGCTCAGGGCTGAGGTCCAAGGTTTCCAGGACATGTTGATACAGCTTTGGATTGGGCTTGCTGATTCCCACCTGGTCCGTGATAAAGATTGCACCCGGCGTCAAGAATTCGTGGATGTGAAGCCGGATGATCTTTTCCGCCTGCTTGACACGAAGGCCCGCGGAGATGATTCCCCGAATCAGGTCGAGTTCTGCAAGGGCCTTGAGAACTTCATAGACATCGTCATAGACCTTGAATTCGCGAAATTTTGTGTCGTGGTACGCGACCATCCCGGAAGCGACAAGGAGGGCGGGGTTATGGTTGGCTAGGGCTTCTGGGGGCAGACGAAGTAGGAGCTTGTCGAAGTGCTGGCCATAGTTGGAGGAAAACTCTTCGACAACCTCTCCTAGCTCCTTGAGGATCCGTTCCTTATTCCCCTTGAGCCCCGTTTGGATCATGGCTTCGACGGCGGCTCTGCGGGCCTTCTCCGCAAAAACCGAGGTGGAGAACAGGGTGTCGTCGATGTCAAAGAAGATCGCATCCAGCTTTGCTGGGGAACGATCTTCTTTTTTTGCCTGATTGGGCATCAAACGCAGCTTCCTTTGTCTTGGTCCATCCTATCCCGGAGGAAAGATCCTCCGGGAGGAAGGGCCCTCCGGGAAGAAAAGCCCTCCGGGAGGAAAAGCCCTCCGGGAGGAAAGAGCTGTGATAGGACAGAAGGGCTTATGCGATCAGCGGCTCTTCTGCGCCATGATTTCTTGAGAATTCACAATGAAGGCCTTGACCAGGACCATCAGAGACGAGTTTTCGTCGACAACTCCTTCTTCCTTGAAGAGGAAGGATACCAGGGGGATCTGAGCCAACCAGGGCACTTCCGCCCGACGTTCCCGGTTCAGAACCTCGTTGAGTCCACCGATGAGGACAGAACCTCCGTCAGGGACCTTGATCGTGGTGGCCATGCTCCGAACCGTTAGTTGGGGGAATTGGATGGTGACCGGAAGAGTGGTTCCCGCAAGGGCAGTTGTAAAGGTCGGAATGGGGCGGGCAAGCTCTGCAACCGTGGGTTGGAGGTCCAATGTGATGTGTTTCCGGTCATAGGAAATAGAGGGGCGAACATCGAGCACCACCCCGTCCTGGACCACATTGACTTCGGGGTCGGCAATGAATGCAGCGTTTGCCACTTCGACAGTGAAGTCTTGAATGTAGGTTGTTTGATTGATGACCGAGATATAACCCCTTTGGCCATTGAGAACCGTCAGGATCTGGGAGTCTACGACCTGAACATTGCTCTTTTTCTCCACTGCGCGGGCAAGGAGGTTGAGTTGGGTGTCATCCAAGAGGGTGAAGCCGAAGGAAGCCCCGCCATTCGTGGTCAAAAGACGCCCAAGGCTGTTCTGGAAGAAGTTCTCGGTCCGACCTCTGAAATCGCCATCGAGGCCATCGTCATAAAAGAAGCCGCTGACGGGGTGGGAGTTGACACCTCCGGTACCATTGTTGTCAAGACCCCGGGAGGCGTTGTCATCCAGCCCATTGGTGACATCGTCCAGAGTGACGACCCGCCCCTTGGCGTTTGCGCCACCCAGTCCGCGAAAATCCACCCCGAACTGTTGGAGCCAATTCCGGTCCACCCGGAGGAACTTGGATTCGATGTTGACCATGCTCGA
>DROQ01000088.1 GCA_011321845.1 Planctomycetota bacterium
CTGGCTGGAGGTTGTGGAGGGCTTTGGGCGATTGTTTTTCCGGGTTGCGGGCAAGGCGAGTAGCATGGCGGCGGCCGCGGAGCGGGCGGGTCGTCGGTGCTACCACGGCGTGCGGGCGTGCCGGAGGTTGTTTGGGGAGTGAGGGGCAGTGACGGTTCCACAAAGTTTATAAAGGATTCGTGCCCCAACCAGGGCATCCCACTCTTCCCAGGCATTCTGGGGTTGAGTTGCTAAAGGCTCTGGAGCCACCTCGCAAAGATCAAAACCTAAGACCTCGAAACCCTTCTCCGACAAGAACTCAAAAAGCAAAGATACTTCCTCAAAACTGAATCCCCCTGGGACGGGAGTTCCTGTGTGAGGACAGAGGGAGGGTTCCAGGCCATCAATATCCAAGCTGATCCAAATGCGCTGATGAAGTGCCCCCAAGGCGTTTTCCAATAGCTCCAAGAATGGGTGTCCCTCTTGGATTTTGCGACGCCAGGTGGGGAGGAAGAAAGGGAAGGCCTTTGGGTGGGATTGGGCGAGCGCGCGCTCGGATGCGCTGAAATCTCGGATTCCCAGTTGCACGAGGGAAACGAGATGGTCGCAACGGTCAAGTAAGTTAAACATGACCGAGGCGTGGGATTCTACAAAGCCTTCATAAGTTTCCCTCAGGTCTAAGTGAGCGTCGATCTGAAGCACTGAGAAGGGAAGCCCCTGTTTTTCCAGGGCCAGGAATGCGCCCAATGCGCAGGAATGGTCCCCTCCCAGGACGCCTGGACGTTGCGTTCTTAGCCTTGGGAAGACCCAGTCTCTCACTAAGTCCGTTCGGAGTGATGAGAGTCCCTGGATTACCGCCCGATGAGCAGGGGCCCGAGCCGAATCCATGGGTGTCCCGCATTGGCGGAGGGTTGTGGCTGAGTTGTGGGCATGGGGCGCTAGCTCGGTGAGCAAGGGGGAGGGAGGAAGGAGCTGAATCCCTTTTTTCCAGATGGGTCCAAAGTAGGGGTCTTCCAAGTCGACCTGGTGGCTGGCTCGAAGGATTGCATGAGGGCCTTGGGCCGTTCCTGTGCCATAGGAGCAGGTGGCTTCCCAGGGGACAGGGAGAATGGGGATGAGGGGGGCGTTGAGGTCTTCCGGGAGCCCGAAGATTCCAGAATGCTGAGTGGGCCCATCGGGATCAAAGTTTTCGGGGAAGCATGCCATTGAGAGAGATGGTATCCCTCTTGGTCTGGAGCTCCAACATGGCATGGATGGGAAAAAGGCAGGCCCCGAGGAATATCGCGGCCTGCCTTTATTCGTTCTCAGCCACCTTATAGGCCCTAGGATTCATGACCTCCTTATCTGAGCCTATGAAGAGGTCTTAGCTACTTCGTGGTTACTTTTTGCAAGTGATCATGACACCGTTGCTTGTTTTAAGGTCGATGCCCTTCCTGGAAACCATGAGAATGGCGTCCTGGACCGCGAACTGGAGGTTGCGGCCTTTGGGGAGAGGCAAAAGATGCGTGGCTGTCCCTTTGCTTGTCGTTCGGAAGAGGCGGAAACCGACGACTCTGGTGAAGAGGAGGCATTTGTTCTTGAGGGTTCTCATTTTCCCGTCAGTGGAGAAGAGCATGACCCCAAAGGAGCGAGCGGGTGCCTTGGTCAGGGAGAGGTTGACCAGGTGTCCCCGGTTGCCGCTTGTGACCTTGCCGGAAAGATCCGGGCCGCAGCTGGCGGGACCCTTTTTAATTGTGCAGCCCCCACCTGAAGAAACCTTGGGCGCGAAGATGATGGAAGCTCTGGCTCCATAGGCGATGCGCCCTCTTCCCTTGAGCATGGCGCCGCCTTGGGCACCGACCAGGAAAGTCATCCCCTTGGAGTCCAGGGTGACGTCCATTTCCTTGGTGACCGGCTTGCTCCCTGCGTTCCATTTAAGTGTGGTTTTTCCAAAGGTAATGGAGAGGGCGGCGGAAGCACCTTTGCTCGCCATTCCACCAAGGACGATTTTGAGCCGACCCTTGGTGGGGGTCTTGGCACTGAAGGAATATTTCATTCCAAAGGCCCCGGGGACGCCCTTAACAGGATCCTTGGTAGTATGAGCCCCTACATTACCCTTGGAAGAGAAGCTCATCGCCCTTCCTGAGATGGAAAGGTAAGCATAGCTGTAGTTCCCGTGCCTGGAATGGCGGACCTGTCCGGTTCCCGCGGTGTTGGATGCAACGGCCCCGCGAACATAAGCGACATTCCTGAAGTGGCGGCTGAATTTCGTTCCAGCCTTGACGGTCTTGAGTTGCTTGGAAGTGCTGGAATGCGCCATCGCACCCACGACGGTGGCGGTTTCTCCGCTGACTTGGATCTGGGCGGAGAGGGTTGTTGCCAACATGGCGCTGATCGCCATTGTGATCGATGTTTGAAGCTTCATTGTGATGCTTTCCTTGGATTAGACAGTTAGGAGGATAGGCAGAATGCCTGCGCGACCCATGAGAGCCGCCTTCTGACCCACCTATTATCTCCCAGGACCCGAGAGGGGACACCCTTTTTTACCCTTGTTACATCCATTGGATGCAATGCCCCAAAAACTGAAGGAAGGAGGGGAATCCTTCTCAGAGCAGCTCTGAAAGATCCGAAGCCTCCTTCTGATGGACCGCTAAGCGCAGTCGCCCTCTGCCGGAAGTCCAGGAGGCCGAGCGGATCCAGACTCCCATTCCCTTGGATAAAGGGATTTGGGTTGGGTGGGACCCAGTAAGGAGCCCTCCAAGCAAAAGCCCAAGATGAGGCATATGCCCAACAAGGACAACGTCCTGCTCTTCGGGAAGGACTGGGATCAAATCCAGAGGGTCCTCCCAATGGGTGAGAAGGGGTTCCGCCTGGGGAACGGGTTTGCCTTCAAGCGCCGAAGCCAGGATTTCCGCAGTCTCCCGCGCTCTCACGAGGGGGCTGGTAAGAATGCATGGGTGTCCCGGGAGGATTCTCGCCCAGAAGTGGGCGGCCCTTTCGAAGACCTTGCGGCCTTTGGGGGTGAGGGCGCGGGCGCCGTCTCCTCCAGGGGGGAGGGTGTCCTCGGCTTCGCCATGCCGGAAAATGTAGAGGTTTTTCATGCTATCCTTGGCCTATTCTCATGAAGCGTGGAGCCTGGATGCTGCCCAGTTGCGATTGGTTATCGTTGAAGTTACGCAGCTTCCTGGTATTGCCCGGATGGTTTGAGATCAGGAATCATACGGGCTTGGTCTTAGACTAGGACATGGAAAGGGTATGAAGGAAGAGGGGATTCGATGGGTCTCAGTTGCGGCAGGCATCTTGGCGGTTGCCCTCGGCTGGCTGGTTTTTGAGAACAAGTTTTCTCCCGAGCCCAGGAGTGATGAGCCCCATCCTCTCACCAAGCCAGGAGGTGATTTGGAAGTCGCCTCCAGGCCCGAGAATGGCAGCAGGGAAAACCTTCCCCCGCCCACCCCATCTCCTGCGGAGTCTTCCGAGAATCATCCCTTTCGCATTTGTTTGAGGGACGCCATCACGGGAAAAGCCCTCGAAGGAGGGGAAATCCTCGACAACAGGATCAACAAGGTCCTGGGCCGGACCGACAAAAATGGGTGTCTCTCTCTCAAGGGTTTGGATCCAGGAGTGCTCGTCATCTATTGTCCAGGTTATTTTCTCTCGCTCATCCCGGAGGCGGCGAGAGAGAAGGCCAGGAAAACGGGTGAGGCTCTCGTCTCCCTCTTTCCAGCCTCAGGCGCGGCATTTCTTGACCTGAAGGCTGTTTGGCCCGGCGGCACCCCTCCCCCCAAGGGAAGGCTTCGGATTCGCGTGGACCGTTACGGCCCATCCAAGCAAGGGGAACGGAGCTTCCCCACTGCCCGTTTTGGGGAAGGAACTAGGGTGTCCCCCCAAGCCCTCAGGGCCTGGGAGCAGCATATGCTCCTTGCGAGTTCCGTTCAGCTCGATGAGGGCTGGTTTCTCGGAGGGTATGGGGGCATCTCCCTTCCCCCCGAGGGTGGACGCGTTTACTTTCCCCACCGCGGCAAGTTTCTGATCCGCGCACGCGACGACAGCGGAACGTATTGGGCCAAGGCCAACGTAAACATCCATGGCCAGGACCAGTCTCCCCTGCTCCTCAAGTTTTCCAAGGGACGCCTCCTCGCTTTCCTGATCCAGGACCCTCAAGGAAAACCGGTTCCCGGTGCGAGGGTCGTCCTTACCTTCCCCGCCGAAGAAGCCGGGGGCCGGTATGAAAACCTCAGCGACGAGAAGGGGGAGGTCCTGCTAACCGGAATCGCCGAGACCCATGGAGGGCGACTCCAGGTCCTTGCTCCGGATTTCAAGGAAAAGAGGGTCGATCTCCCGACTCTGCCGAAAAAGAGGACAGCCATTGTTTTGGAGCCCCTCCCCAGCGAGAACGTGAGCTTTGTGGTGCAGGAGATTCGGAGTCATAAACCCCTCGGTGGAGTGGAAGTCTTGGTCGGGAACCCCGCCCATCCCAACCAAAAAGCCCTTTCGGACAAACGGGGGAGAGTGCGCGTTCGGCTGATTCCGGGACAAGTTCGAATCCTCACCTTTCGGAAAAAGGGGTATCTCACCTATGGAGAACTCCTGGAGATCCTGCCGGGCGCACCCCCTCCCCGCATTTTCGAGATGGTCCCTTCCGACCCGGAAAAGCAGCGCAAGCTGGGGCTTGTGGCCCTTGTCCGGGGGAGCATCTTCGACGCCCGGGGAAAACCCTTGAAGGGCGCTCCCATCTATCTCGCCGTTGAGGGAGAGGGGTTCACACGCATTTCGAACCCCATGTCCCGCAAGATTGTCCGCGGCGCCATCCCTCGCAGCGTGACCCAAACGGTCAGCGATGACAAGGGTCGCTTCCTCCTCGTTTCTGCCAATGGGGGGAAAGCCAAGCTGATCTGGGGCGGCGAATCCTTTCAGCAAAAAACTTTTGTTGTGAAGGCGGGTCAGGTCCTTCATTTTAGGCTTACAAGATGAACAGGCTCACTCCCCCTTGGAGTGAACCGGAAGTGGAAGGGGTGAGCGAAGGAGAATGAAAAAGCGAGCAGTCGTTCTCTTGAGTGGGGGGCTGGATTCGGCCACCTGTATGGCGATGGCAAAGGACCAAAACCGCGAAGTCTACGCCCTGACCGTCCTCTATGGGCAACGCCATGCCGCGGAGTTGGAAGCTGCCCGGAACCTTGCCTGCCTTTTTCAGGCAAATGAGCATCGTCTTGTTTCCGTCGAATTGGGGCAGTTTGGGGGGTCCGCCTTGACTGAGGATCTTCCTGTTCCCAAGGATGGGAAACCGAGCGAGGGAAGAATCCCCATCACCTATGTTCCAGCCCGGAATACGGTTTTCCTGTCTCTTGCCCTGGCCTGGGCCGAAGTCTTGAATGCCGATGAGATTTGGATCGGAGTCAACGCGGTCGATTACTCGGGTTACCCTGATTGTCGTCCCGAGTTCTTGGAGGCTTTTCAAAAACTTGCGACTCTCGCCACCCGAACAGGGGTCGAAGAGAACCGCACCCCCCAGCTCATTGCCCCCCTCCTGCATTGGTCCAAGGCACGGATCATCCAGGAAGGAACAAGGCTAGGAGTGCCCTATGAGCGGACCTCGACTTGTTACGACCCTGACCCTTCAGGGCGGGCTTGTGGCCAGTGTGATGCCTGCCTCCTGCGCCGCCAGGGTTTTGAAGGAGCCGGCATTCCGGACCCCACTCTCTATTCGGGTGGAGCCCCGGACTCCTCCTAAACGGAGCTAAACCCCCCCAGATAGAAGTCCCGAGGAAGCCTCTCAGCTCCCTTTGCGAGGGCGAACCCCCTCACCTGGCACCGCGTGATGGGTAAACGAGGGATCAACTCCTCATCTGGGAGGAGACAGGCCAGCTCATGCCCCAGATGATATGGAAGCCGCGCAAGGAGTTCACTCAGGGCCGCCGGAGTTCCGCCCAGCTCATGAATCGTATTGGGGAAATCCATGCCCTTTCCCATTGCGGCGTAGGCGATGGGCCTTCCCCCCGTCGGCCTGCTCATGAGCAGGAAGATGCGCACTCTGGGGATTTTCAAAAAAGCGTCCCAATGTTCTCTCGATCGACGGCAAAAGGACCTGTTTCCCGCATGCAAAAGCTCAAGTCCCGGGATGTCCTGTTCGTCCGCCTCCCGAATCCATCCCAGCCTCGTCTCATTGCCGTCCGGTTGGGGGAGCGGAAGCGGGGAGAGGACCACCAACCGCTCGCTCCCAAAAGAACGGAATCCGAGCTTCTCGTAAAACCCGATTCGATCCGACCACAGCAAGAAGGGTGGTTTCGCGATGGCCTCACAGGCCCTGAGCAACTCCTGGCCCCAACCCCTTCCCCTGCGATCCGGCCTGATCCCGACCGAGCTGATCAGGGTGACAGGGTAACGTCTGTCTTGCACATCGACCTCAACCGGCAAGGTCGCGGCATGCCCAAGGAGCCCCTGCTCATCCTCGAGGAATACATGTTGAGCGTTTCCTTCACCAAAGATCAGGGGAAGCTCCTCCCCCAGGGAGATCTCTTCTCCTGGCCGCAACCAGGAGTCCAGAGTTTGAACAAGGGCGTCCCTCTCCGAGATCGAAAGCTCCCTCGCCCCCAGGAAGCCGGCCCGAACAGAAGGAGCTGAGATAGGGCTCATGATCTCTTCCCAAGAGCCCTTTGGTAGGCGCTCTCAAGTTGCTTGCTCAAATCCATCACCTTGCGGTGGGCCTGGTCGGCTTTTTCCAGGGCGTCGCTGAGATCCAGAAGGTTCGATTCGGGATCCCCCGACTCCTGGCCTGTGAGTCGAATGCGCTGGAGGGATTCGAGGAGTTCCTCGAATTTTTTGGAGCCGAGTGGATGCGAGATTTCGGAGGGAGAAGATGTTTCCTTGATTCCCTTGGATTCAAGCGCCCTCTGGCTCGGATCGAGATGCAGATGGTCGAGGTTCATAGCTTACCTCAAAAAGTCCAAGAGAGAAGTGGAAATGACCCGGGCCCCAACCGCTAAGGAGGCCTGGTATGAGGTGTCTCTCTGGGTCATTTTCAGGATCACAGCGGAGAGATCGACGTCTTCGTCGCGACTCAGAGCCTCGTCCATGGAGAGCTCAAGGCGCCCCATCCGGTCCTTGGTCGTATCCAGGTTGGCGCTCCGCGCACCCAAATCCCGCAAACTCTCCAAGACAAGTTCACCCACCTTGTCGAGTTCCCCGATGAGGGCGGTTAGTTGTTTGGCTTGATCCCCGCTTGTGAGCCCCCCCTTGTTTTGGAGCAAATCTCTGAGGGCGATCAAGGAGTTGAAGGCGTCATACGTGCCTTCAAAGCTGACCATCTCTTTTCCTGTGCGGAGGATTCCGGTCGCGTCGACCGCGAGGATCTCTCCCTTCGTGTCATTTTTGACGTGGAGGTTGGTGCTCGAAAAATCGATGCTTGTGTAGGTTCCCCCTCCATCCCAGGTCATTCGACCATTGGAGGTCAGGGTTCCCGAGGTCGAACTTCCCGCATAGGCGCTCATGTCCAAGTAGACGGAATCTCCGTTGGAGGTTTTGATCTCGAGGTCCGAGCTGGACGCATCAAAGGTAACCGCCGTCCCCCCTCCCACTGTGATGGTATTGGGAGGACCCATGGTGATGGTATAGGAGAGGTTCCCCAGGGCGGTGGAAGCGGTGCTGCCCGCCGAGACCCCGGTGGGAAGGTTACTGAACCCCGTGTGGCTGATTTCCAAAAAAGCCTGCCCCCGGCCCGAACTCGCCCCAGTCCCTCCCTTGACTCCCGTGTTCCCGGTAAAGGTCAGACCCGAACGGTTCGTCTTCATAAAAAGCTTGTCGCCGGGAGTATGCACAGCAACCTCCACCCCGGGGGCGACAGACAGCGAAACGCCTTGGTCGTCACCATTGTATTTCACAAAGGTCGCGTTTTCATTGTCTGTGAGGGTAAAGGCTTGTGTCGAAGTTTTTGCTCCCCCAAAGAGGTAGCGATCCCCAAGACGGGAGTTGGCGATGCCCACCATTTGCTTCAGTAACTGGTTGACCTGGGAAGCGAGGGTGTCCCGGTCGCTCTGGCTGAGCGTCCCATTCGCCCCTTGGACCGCAAGTTTGCGCGCTTCGGCCATGATGTCCGCCGCGTCCTGGAAGCCGGAAGAGCTGGTGTTGAGGATGTCCCGCGCGAGAATGGCGTTCTGTTGGTAACGCTTGACGCTTTCGATGTCATTTCGGAGCGGGAGGATGCGCAAAAAGGCCGCGGGATCGTCAGAAGGACGGTTCAATTCCTTGCCCGTGCTCAGTTTTTCCCGGTATTCGTTGAGACTCAGGGCGTTACGAGTGATATCCCGTAGCGCGTTGTTGAGGAGGATGTTCTGAGTGATACGAAGGACCATGTTTACCTCCCGAGCTGAATCAGGGATTCGGTCATTTGGCTGACAACATTGATAAACCGCGAACTGGCTTGGAAGGCCTGCTGGAAACGAACGAGGTCGACCATCTCCTCGTCGATGTTCACCCCCGAGATGGATTCCCGCTGGGTCTGCAAGAAACCCAAGAGCGCGTCCTGGCTTTTCAGGAGTTCTTTGGCTTTTTTGGTCTCGAATCCGACGTCGGAAGCGATGTCGGCATAGTAATTTTCGAGTCCCCCTCCGCTCAATTCTTCAAAATTTTTCGTTCGAAGGTTGGCCAAAAGGGCCAGGTTCTGGCTATCCCCGGCTGCCTGAGTAAAACCCGCGGAGATCAAATCCGGATCTCCTTCGAGCCTCTCCGAGACACCAATGTCACTGGCCTTGGAACCTGTAAAGAAGATATTGAGCCCTAAGCCTACAAGAAGATCCGAGGTGTCGGGGTCGCTCAGGGTGTCCAATGCGATCTGGTCCCCATTCGTTTTGCTGATGGTCCCAGGTCCAAAAGCGATCTCTACCCCGTTTCCGACTTCCAGCTTGTCCCCAAAACTATAGTTGGAACCTACGTCCAGGCTGGCGACCTTGGTCCCCTCCTTGTCATAAACCGCGACTTTCAATCCATCGGTGACTCCGATGTCTCCATCGCCCTCCGGGACGAAACGATAGAAACCGTTCTCCTCTCCCGCGAAGGTTCCGGAGATGCTTACAGCTACGGTGTCGCTTCTTCCGTTTACTGTGCTTCCGGAAAGGAGACCGATCGTGGAGAGAGGGGTGTTGGTCCCATCCGTCAGGAGCAAGGAGCTTGTTGTGCCCGAAGAGGTGGCCGTAATGCTGATATTGTTCCCGACAACCACCGCTGTCGCACTCAGACTGGCCGAACTGAACTTGGAGTTGATGACAGCTGCGAGTTCTTTGGCCGAAACCGAAGAAGGGACCTTGAAGTCGCTCGCTGTCAGACTGATGGTCGTTGCGCTTCCGCCATCGACGGAGATCTGGAAGTCTGCGGGAAGGGAGGACAGGTCGAAAGGACCCGAAACGGTCCCCCCGATCGTGGCGTGTTGACTCCCAAAGGTTTTCGCGCTGTTGGGGTTGGAGTCCAAACGCTTGCTGAAGTCGAAACCATACCCTGAGTCGGAGAGGATCCGGAGACGGCCGGTCGGATCCACGGAAGCGTTGAGATGCGAGATCTTGCTGATTTCGCTCGCGAGATCTCCAAGGGTCATAGACTTGGGGTCGATGGAGATCTCGGTTCGCTCCAGGTCACCCGTCTCCAAATCGGATACCGAAATGTAGAGACTCCCTTTGGCCACATCGAAGGGGAACTGGCCGAAAGCGAGCAGCTCATCCGAAAATTGCTTGTCCCCATCGCCGTCCACAATGGGGTTTTCGGCCAAAAGCGAGGTGAAGGGACCTGACTTGGGCATCCCGGTGGTGTGGATGCGGTTCGTCTCCAAGGCCAGTTTCCGGGCCAAGGTGTCGAGTCGCGAGGTGATCCCCGGGAGACTTTCCTTCTCCGAGTTCAAAAGGGCGGCGATCTTTCCCTCTTTGGGGGAGATGGTGGAAGTCGTGTTTCCGATATAGATCTGCGTCAGGTTTTCGCTGTTTTTTGCCGCCCGAAGTGTGGAGGCCGATCCTCCACTTACCAACAGGTATCCACCCGCAAGGATGTCCAGTGAGCCATTCTTGCGCTCCAGGGCCTGGGTCTCCATGAGGGCGGAGAGCCCCTGGATCGCGGTTTCTCTCCGATCCCGCAGCTCGTTCGCCTGGTTCCCATTGGATTCGAGGGTCGTGATTTGAGTGTTGAGGGTGGCGATCTCCTTGGCCAGGCTGTTGACCTCTTTGAGGTAGCCTTGGACCTCGTTGATCGTATCGTTCTTCAGAGTATCGAATCGATCCGCCAGGAGGTTAAACCCCCCGGTCAGGTTCTTGGAGGCCTGCAGGAGTCCTCCTCTCAGAGCCCGGCTTCCTGCGTCACTTCGGAGCTTGTCGACCTGGGTGAAGAACCCGTTCAGCATCCCCGAGAGCCCCCCCTGGCCGGGTTCCCCGAAGACCCCTTCGATCTCGGACAGTCGACGGAAGTCGGTGTCGGCATAACCGAAGAGCCCGTTTTGCGTTCGGATTCTTGCTTGGAGCCGACCGTCCAGGATCCTCTGGACTGCGTCGATCTGGACCCCTGTTCCAAGATGCATCCCCGTCTGCAAAGTAATGGGGAAGGTAGTGCCAAGGAGCACCCTTTGCCTTGTATAGCCTGGAGTGTTCGCGTTGGAAACATTCTGCCCGATCACCTGCATGGCGAATCGCGCCGCATTCAGGCCTCTGAGGCCCGTCCCTAAACCCATTCCAAATCCCATGGTTCCCTCCGATCAAAAGCGGGCGTCCAAAAAGCCCGATCTCCGTTTGCTCTGTTCTTTGCGCCCATTCTTTCCATAGGTTGGGACCTCGCCCGGGGAACCCATTGCGAGTTCCCGGATCACTCCCTCATGACAACGAGCGGACCAACAGAGAAGCTCGGTTCCTACCCTGATCTCGACTTGCAGCTCTGATGCGGCTTCTTTGGCCTGCTTCGAGAAGGCGGCAAGCTTCTTGCCCAGATTGGGCTCAAGTGCTCTGGAAAGGGCTGTCGCGCTTAATTGGTGCGCCGGCATTCCAAAGTGGCCGGCGATTTCGCTTACGAGATCTCTGCGCTCCTTTTCGAGCCCGAGGCAACGGGCTGCGGCCTTCTCGAGACGTGTGTGTACCTGGGCCAGGTCCTCGCCACGGAAATGGAGGAGTCCCTTCCTTTCGGTCTCAAGCGTCTCTCGGAGCTGCTTCATTTCCCTTGTCTGTTCGGAGAGCAGTTCGCAGAGGGTGTGAATCATGTCCTTGATCGAGGGTTTAGCCATTTTGCAACTCCCTGAGCAGCGCCTCATCGACGGCGAGGCCTTGGTGGTTCTTGTTGAGTTCGAGCTTTTTGCTTTCTGCCGGCGAATGCAGTGTTTCCTTGGGAATCAGCCTCTGGCGTTCCCAGTCCTCCATGAGTGCCCTTGCAAGCCCGATTCGTCCGGATTGAGCCATTTTGTCCGACAGCAAACTGTTGAAGAGTTGGCTCTGGACTCCCGAACCCGGAGCTTTGCCAAACATCCCTTCTCCGAAGGATTCGGCGTTTTTCCGCATATCGCGGACCAGCATCTGGATAAAGATCCCTTCAAACCGCTTGGCCGCCTGCCAGGCTTTTTCGCGGGGAGGCAGCTTGCCGAGGATCTCGCCCTCTGTTCGGTTCTGGGAGGGGCTTGTGGGGGCTGTCAGAGAAAGGCTCATTTCGTCACCAGCTCTGCGTGGAGGTATCCCGCGTCGTGGAGGCGGTGGAGAATGGTGATGAGCTTTTGGCCGTCCACTCCCAAGGCCTGGAGGCTCTCCAGGAGGTCGTTCAGGGAGCCACCTCCGCCGACCTTTTTGGGCTTGCCCCCTTTGACGGTGACATCGATCTTGGTCTGGCGGACCTTGGTGGTCTTGCCCTGGTTGATTCCGGGGAGCGGCTGGCTCACCAGGTCATCCTCTACCACTTGGATGGTTAGATCCGCCACCTGGATGATGCAGGGACTGAGGCGAACATCCTGGCCGATGATGATCGTTCCCGTTTTCTCGTCCAGGATGACCTTGGCGATAGGTGCAGGCTGGATGCTGAGGTCGAAAACTTCAGCAATGAGTTTGTTGAGGGCGTCACGCTCCCTCCAGGCGCGGTCGAGATTGAGGCAGATCAGATTCTCATCTTGGATCCGGGCATAGCCGATGCGTTTCTTGATGAGGAGGTCATTGATAGCTTTGGCCGCTCGGCGGACGGTTTCGAAGGACCTTTGGCTCACAATGAAGCAGAGTTCGCCCTTGTCGTTGAGGAGTTTGACTTGGATGTCCTCGACAGTTGGCTCGCAGATCGCCCCTCCAGGAAGGACGCCTACCGTGGGGTGGTTGCGGGTGACTTTGGCGTTGCTTCCTTTCGCCTGGAAGCCGCCAATCAGGATGGGGCCTCCAGCCAGGGCGAAGATTTCCCTTCCCGATTCGTCCCGCAGTTCCGTGGTAAGGAGAGTTCCACCCCTGAGAGATGTGGCCTCACCGAGAGAGCTGACGATGACGTCCATCTTTGTCCCGTGGTGGGCAAAGGGGGGGAGGGTGGCCTCGATGCGGACCAGCGCGATGTTCCCCGAAGCAACTGCATCCGTCCGAACCTTGAGCCCCCTCCGTGCGAGATAGTTGACCAATGCCTGCCTGGCGGCAACCGTGCCGTCCCCGGTTCCCTTGAGCCCTGTGATGAGACCGATCCCTTCGAGGCGGTTCTCTCGGATCCCTTGGATCCTGAGGATTTCCCGAAGCTTGATCTTGGGCTCCGACCTGTTGGCCTGGGCGGGGAGCGCCGAGGCGAGAAGGAGGCAGGTAATGAGGGTTCTTTTTTTCATTGCTCGTCAAAAAGGCAAGAGGGGGGTCGGGGATGGCGAAGGATCAAAAGGGCCAGACGAGCCACCAGACTGTCTGGAAAACTCGGGCCACAGGTCCTTTGGTGACTGTCTCGGTGTTTCGCCCTTTCCCCAAAATGGCGATCTTGGCTTCAGCGACCTGGCTGGAGAGAATCGTGTTTTCGGCCGTGATGTCGAAGGCACGAACAATGCCCGAAATTTTCAAAACCTTTTCCTCGTCGTCGATGACAATGGCTCTCGTTCCCGAAAGGACCAGATTCCCATTGGGAAGGATGTCGGCCACTGTGACTGCGACACGGGCTTCGAACTTGGAGTCTCTCTCCTGCTTGGCCTGCCCTTCGTTCGAAGTGCTGGAACGGACGTCGAGGTCGGGGAGGATCCCTCCCTTGAACATATTGGGTTTGATCTGAAAGGATTCGAGGCTGGCTGCGAAACTGGACTTCTTGATGCGGGTGGTTTTGTCCTCTTGCTTCACGCTGTGTTCTTCCCGCACGATGATCGTAAGGATGTCCCCGATTGCCCTTGCCGTGTGGTCTGAAATGAGGGAGTGCCGCCCTCCCGCTCGGGATGAGCGGGCGAAAAGGGATTGGGCTTCGAGGGAAGTGGCCCCCAGGGCCAGGGTGAAAATCAAGGCTGTGGTGAATGGGAAGGCTTTCATCCTAATACCCCTTTCGAAGCCGGGGGCTTCGTTTCGTTCCTGCGAGAGCCAGGCCAACTCCGTAGACGGTAGTGAAAATCGGCTCTCTTTTTCCCACGAGAAGGACGGGGATGACCGCACCTTTGACGCCGTCTCTTTGTGCGATCCCACGTGTAGTGACCTTGATCGTGCCGCTCATGGCCACAACGGTGATGATTTCTCCCCTTCGAATCACAAAGGGTTTTTGCACATCCCCCTTTTTCAGGATCGTTCCTTGTCGCAAATTGCGTGACGCGACCAGGTCCTTTAGTTGGCTGATTTCTCGAAAGGGATCCAGGGTCGCTTCCTTGATCTGGACCCTCTTGGTGGTCAAGACGCTCGCGTCGATTGGTTCCCCTCTCTTGAGATCCCTCAAGAGGACCACTGCCTCACCAAACCTTTGGATCTGGAATGTGATCGGGACCGAGGAGACGACCTTGTCGTCCACGAGGATGTCCACGCGAAGGAATGCCGAATTCGGCCCCACCTTTCCT
This sequence comes from Planctomycetota bacterium, assembly GCA_011321845.1. Lineage (GTDB taxonomy): Bacteria > Planctomycetota > UBA1135 > UBA1135 > HyVt-539. Next base: position 13,934 of record DROQ01000088.1, read on the forward strand.
CCAGGGATCTTGGCCTGGAGGATCCGGGACTTCCGGCCGATGGGGACAATGACCGATCGGGGCTTTCCCATGACCCGCCAGGTGGCATCGGTTTCGTTTTGTTGCTTCAAAGCCTCCCTGAGGGTGGTTTCAGCCGCTTGGATGATCTCCTGAGCGGGGATCCGTTCCTGGGCGGCGAACACCTGGACTCTTCGGTAGCCTTTGATGCGGATGGTCCGGGGATCCAGGTTCAATCGACCCAGGTTTTCCAGAATCTCTTTGGGGCTGATCCACCTGGCCCAGTTCCCCACAGGAGCAGGGCCCAAGGGAGTGTTCTCGAGCTTGTCCCGAAGGAGGCGGTCCGTGCATTGGATCCGGGCGATGTCTCCGAGCAGGATCTGGTTTCCCCGGATTTTCGCCTCTCGGACGAGTTGCAAGCTGATCCTGGGACCTTTGCGCTCGGGGTCCTTGCGGTTCTTCGTTTGGGGGGGTAGGAAAAGGATTCCTGCCATGAGGAGGATCGTTGAAATCATTTCCGTTCACCTGACGATGTTGGTGGTTTGACTCAGCATTTGGTCGCTGGATCGGATCGCGCGACTGTTCACTTCGTAGGCTCTCTGGGCAACGATCAGGTTGACCAGTTCGGAGACGACCTCCACGTTGGATCGTTCGAGGAAAGACTGCTGCAGCTCGCCGGTCCCTCCTTCGCCGGGATTCAGGATTTGCGCGGGGCCGGAGGCCTCGGTCGCCAGGAAAATGTTTCCGCCTCGTGCGAGGAGACCGGCCGGATTGACGAAACGTCCGAGCTGGAGTTTGCCTAGCGGGGTGCTCTTGTCGGGGCTCGAAGCCTGGGTGACGCTTACCGCTCCATCACGACTGATGCTGACCCGGATTGTGTCGGATGGGAATTGGATCGCGGGAATCACGCGGAGCCCGTCCACGGTAACGAGTCGGCGGTCCCGATCCACCTGGAAGTGTCCGTCACGAGTGTACGCGGTCGTTCCGTTGGGAAGAGTGACCTGGAAGAAGCCATCTCCTTTGATGGCGACGTCCAGGCTTCGGTTCGTTCCCTCGAGGTTTCCCGGCTTGAAGTTCAGCGTGGTTCCGGAAACCCGCACACCCGACCCGACTTGGATTCCCACCGGGTTCGGAACGCCGCCGGACACATCGAGCCCGGGGGATTTGAGGGTCACATAGAGCAGGTCCTGGAAGGTCGGTTGGGACCTCTTGAACCCGGCCGTGTTTACGTTGGCGAGGTTGTTTGAAATCGCATCAACATAGAGCTGCTGCGCTTTCATTCCGGTTGCTGCTGTGTAAAGGCTTTTAATCACTTGCTGGGCTCCATTTAGTTCCTTTGCTTGTTTGTGCTTACGCTATCCCTGTGCCAACTGGTTCAGCCTGTCGGCTGTTTGCTCCACAACGGAGAGGGCCCGGGTGACCGATTGAAAATGGCGTTGGACCGTGATCATTCCGACCAGTTCCTGCATCGTGTCGACGTTGGAACTCTCCAGGCTTCCCTGGGAGACGGTTGTGAATCGGTCCCTTGCCGGAGTCCCCGCGCTGGGGGTGGGCTCGAACAGTCCCGCCCCCAAGGGGCGGAGGTTGGTGGGGTTTTGAAACTTCCATAACCCGATTTGGCCCAGGACCTCGCCAGTGTGGAGGTCCTGGATCTCGCCCTTGGAATCCACCTTGAAGGCAGCCCCCGTGGAAATGCGGATGGGGGTGCCCTGAGCGCTGAGCAGCTCCATTCCCTCGCCTGTGAGGAGAGTGCCGTTGGGGTCGACCTTGAGGGTTCCGACCCTTGTGAAATAGGTCTTGCCCGATTCTCCCGGCCTTCGAACCTGGAAAAAACCTTCGCCCTGGAGGGCGATGTTGAACCTGTCCTCCGTTTGTTGGATTCGACCTTGGGAAAAGTCCCCAAACTCCCGGTAGAGGGGAGTTGTGAGCTTGATTCCGGCGGCCTTCTCCAGTTGGTTTTCGAAGGGGATGAACGTTCCCGCCCTTCTGCGGTATCCCACGGATTGGGCGTTGGCGATGTTGTTGGTGATGGATGCCTGGTTCTTGACCAGTGCGTGAAGACTGGCGGCGAGAGTGAGTTCTGCCCGGTCCATAGCTAGTTTCCCTACCTGACGATGTTGATCATTTCCGAGAGGACCTGATCGGTTGTTGTGATGACTCTTGCGTTGGCCTGAAACCCCCGTTGAGCCTCGATGAGCCGGACGAATTCTTCAGCGATGTCCACGTTGGAGTTCTCCAAGGCTCCCGAGACGACGCTGCCCGTGCCGGCGTTTCCAGCGGTCGTGATAATGGCGTTGTCCGAGTTGGGGGATTCGACGAAGAGGGTGTCCCCGATGCGGTTCAAGCCCGCGGGGTTCGGGAACAGTGCGATCCGAAGGGTCGCGATGTCGGAGTTTTGGCCATTGGTATAGAAACCCTGGAGGGTTCCTTCTTCATTGAAGGCGATGTTCAAAAGCTGCCCCGCGGCATATCCGTCCTGGTCCGTTGCGGCGGCGGTGGACTTGTCGCCCAACATGGAGAGGCCATCGAAGGAGGAGGATGTCCCAAAATCCAAGGTCACCGTCTGGGTGGTACTGATGTCATTGAAGGAGAACTCCAGGCTCTGATTCGTGTCGGTGACCACGTTGAAGGAACCGTCGGAGTTGAAACGGATTTCTCCGACGGAGTCGTCCACAAGAGTTCCTTCGGAGCTGTCCATGGTCGCCTTCAGGCTCCAGATCGTGTGGTCCGTTTCGTCCCGAGTTAGGGTCATGGTGACAGGATGTCCCCTTCCGAGGCTGTCGTAGACATCGATGGAGGTTGTGACGGTGTCGGGGCCCGTTCCTTCGCGTGTCACCTTGAATGAGGTGTAGTTGGTCTTGGCCGTGGAACCGGCGTCCGAAATGAAGAGGGAAAGCTTGGCCTCGCCTTCGTCGTTCGCGGTAAGGGTCAGGGTCCCGTCGCTCGAGATAGCTCCCGTTGCCCCTGTAGTGGCACTGGACTGGAACAGGGTGTTCATGAAGGTGACGAGGTCTCCCAATGTGGTTCCGTCATTGGAAGCCCCATAGGTGAACGTCCCCGCGACCTTGTTTCCGGCCGGATCGGTCCCCGAGATGGTGATCGAGTCCCCATCTCCGTAGTCCGTGTTGTTGATCGTCAAGTCGTTCAGCGACGTTGTGCTTGTGGCCGCGGTCTGGGTGCCCGAGGAAAGGACGGTGTTGAAACCTAGGGTCGAGAGGGGGGTTCCCGATCCGTTGTCCATTTTGATCGTGGCGTCTTTTCCAACCTTGTCCGTGGAGATCGTTACGGTCGTTCCGCTCTGGGTGACCGTGACTCCGGTTGTTTGTCCTTCGATCCCCGCCTTGAAGGTGGCGAAATCCACGCTCGAGAGGTTGGAGCCAAAGTTGGTGGTGTTGATGGTAACTGTCTGTGGAGAGCCGCCGTTGACCGAGATGGTGAAGGTGTTCCCGCTGAGGCTGCTCATGTCCAAGGGGAACGAGATCGTGGCTGTTTTGGAGGCTGCGGTTCCCTCGTAGTAGGGAGCGGTGGAGGAGACGACTTCGGCGAGTGGCCCAGTGACCTTGGCGGGAAGGGTTCCCTGGAAGCTCACCGAAGAGGTTTGCTTGGCCGGGAGGGTGCCCGTCAAGGGAACAGGGATGGAGTTGCCTGCGCTGTCGATGACCGACATCCCCGTTCGAAGGTCGATCAAATTCCTGTCCGAGTCGACACCAAAGGAGCCGACTCTTGTGTAGAAGTTTTGAGTCCCATCGGAGAGGACGAAGAAACCTGCCCCCTTCATTGCCACGTCCAGGGGTCTTCCCGTGTTGAGGAAAGTGCCCTGGTTCGTATTGGGGTCGATGGAGGATACCTGTGCGCCCAAGCCGATTTGCATGGGGTTGATTCCTCCCCGGAGGCCGGCGGGCCCCTGTCCTGGAGAGAGGGTCGAGGAGAGCAGATCCGAAAAGGTCACCCGGGAACTCCAGAAACCGGGGGTGTTGACGTTGGCGAGGTTGTTGCCGATCACGTCGATGAACCTCTGTTGGGCGCGCATTCCCGAGAGGCCGGTGAAGAGTGAGGTGCTTACCATTGGGGTTGATCTCCTGCTTGCTTTTTCTTGCTTACTTTTTGGACTTGGTCTTGTTCGCGGACTTCTTCTGGGTCTTGCTTTCTTTAACGGAAGTCACCGAGGACAGGGGCACTTCCTTGCCGCCGATACGAAGCTTGATCTCTCCACTTTCCGAGACGCTTACGGACTCGACCTTGCCTGTCCGTTTCGTGCCGTTTTCATCAGCGACGTATTGGACCTCCTTGCCCAGCATGGCAGTGCCTTGGGTGAGTCCCGAGAGGCGGGCGAGTGCGCCCTGGAATTGGAGGAGGTTCAAGAGATTGCCGTTCAGCTCCCTTTGCTGCTCCATGGAGGAGAGCTGACTCATTTGCATGACCATGTCATTGTTTTTCACGGGATCCAATGGGGACTGCGAGCGGAGCTGGGTGACAAGGAGTTGGAGGAAGGGGTTGTCCGAGAACTTGGTCCTTCCTGTGGCGAAGATGTTGGCGCCTTGATTGTTGGCTCCATTGATTGATCCGGTTTCCATCCGTGGTCCTCTCCTATGCGATGAAGTCGATTCCATTCCCCTGGCGAATGCCCAAGGGAGAAATCAACGAACTTTCCTTGGAGGACGCAGGGCTCATGCCGTCTTCTCTCTCCCCCCCGGAATTCCCGAAACTTTTCGCGAAGTCCCGCCCCTCCTGGGCTTGCTCCTGCTGGGTTCCTGTACGAACGTCGAATTCCTCCACGTTCATTCCCTGGTCCAAGAGAAGAGATTTGAGCTGTCCCATGCCTTGGCGGAGAGAGTCGGCGACTTCGAGATGCTCCGCGCGGATCTTGAGGCGGAGCTTGTCTCCATCCAGGCGCAGCTCCAAGGCGATGTGCCCCAGGCTGGGCGGATCGATGGCCAGAAACATACTCCCCCCCTCTTGGGTGAGAGCCATGGTCACCTGGCGGAAGATGGAGTCCTGGTGGGCCTTGGCGAGTTCAGCCCGCTTGGGGTCGGCGCTGCGGTAGCTTGGCCTGGCTTTCTGGGGTTTGGGGCTGTCCTTGGCCTCACTTGCCTTGTTCCCAGCACTTTTTCCCAGGGTGGAAGCGCCGCTTTTCTCGAGGCTGGCCACTCCCTGGTTTCCCGCGGCCGCAGAGGACGCCCCTGGTGCGCCCCGGCCCGAGATGGGCGCGACAGGGAACGGACCCTCGGGGCTCGGGGCTTTGCGGAGAATGAGCCTAGGTCGTGTCGGGACAAGGTTTTGGGGCGCTGCTTTGGGCCTGCTCTCAGCCCCCTCTCTGCTCAACGAAAGGGTGTCCCCCATTGCCTCTTCGCCGGGGGAATCGGAGGGGTGGGTGGGGGTGTCCGGCTTGGGTTCAGGGGAATGGTCCGGGGTCTCTGCCTTGGGTTTGGGGCTGGGGGCGAGAGCCGGGGCGAGGTGGTTGGCGGAGGGGTCAGGGGCGGGATCTTGGACCTTCGGCTCGGGTTTCTGGACGGACTCCCGTTCCTTCTCCTTGGTGATGATTTTGTCGAAGTCCACCTTGGAGTCTCGGGGGTCGTCCGTGATGGTGGGTAGGTCGTCGAGCTTGATTTCCAAGCGCCCAAAAGGTGTCAGCTGCATGCATGCCTCCTGTTTTCCAGGGAGGACACATCCGGCGTGCCAATTGGTGAAAAAAATTGGAAGCCTCTCGGTTCGAGGTGGAGCCCGGTCTCATGGCAGGGGTGGGGGAGGTGAGATCAATTTTGCCGCTCGATCAGGAAAGGTTTTCCTGGGGGGGAAAAGGGAGCGGAAAAAAATTCGGGAAGGGATTTTCCCTCTTTCCATGGCATCGCGGGAATCCGTGAAATCCCCCGAAGGGACTCTTGTCGAAATTTGCAACAGAGCCGGTTTCTTACACAAGGATTTCTCAAGAGTTCCTTCCAAGATCCGAACATGAGGGAGAAGGACCCCTGGGAAGAAAAGGGGGACCTGCTCACGGAGGAAGAATGCAAATCAGAGGAATCAATCCTGAGAAGAAGGGGCATGGCTTGGAAAAGACCGAGTCTTTGGAATCCAAGGCTCCTCATGCAGCCCAGAAAACGGGAGAAGAGGATAGGCCGCCGGTTCTGCTTCCTGCGTCGGATCGTGTGTCGATCTCTGCAGGCCTTCGGGAGCGGACCAAGGCTGTCGAGGACCTGGTCACGAGGGCGAAGGCGCTAGGGGAGATTGTGGATCCCAAGCATGAGGCTCGTCTGGAGGTTCTGAGATCCAAGCTCGAGTCCGGAAACCTGCTCAATCCCGAGGTTCTCAAGGAAACCGCCAGGAAGCTCTACGGAGACCTCTAATCCCCGCACTGGGAAGGTTCCCGGCCTCTGTTTCTTGGATTCCGTTTTCCGAAAAGGGTGGGCGTTTTCTTGGTCAGCGCCGGGAAAGAGTGTTTACCGAGCGGCGCAGCGCGAAGCGTCCGAAACGCCTGGGGGAAATCATCAAGAACTCCCAGCCATGCAGGTTCTCCTGTGGCGCCAGGGTGGTCCTGGCGTAGTTGATGAGATCCAGTCGGGTGCGTTCTGTTCCGGCGTCCCAGGTCTGATCGATGGCCCAGATCACCTTGCCGGAATGTACGGAGACGAGCTGCAACCGAAGCCCGATCCGGGGAGGTTTGTAGGGGAACCATTGGGTGACCCGAGTGAGGAGCAGGGCGTCCGCCTGGTAACGGCGTCCCAGTTCCACCACGAGGTCGGGGTCGATCCTGCCACGACGCTCGGTGGGGTAGATCTCTTTTCCTTCGGCACCTTGGCTGGGCTCCATTCTCAGGACCTGGAAGCGGCCCTGGAAGGCCAACTCCGACAGGAGGGCTTCTTCCAGATCCTTGCGTAGGGTGCTGGTCATGTTGGTGCTCTGGATGGGCAGGACGAGGACGCGCCGACAGAGGCGGAGGTCCTGCCTGTCACCAAGGAACGCGCTTACTGGTGCTTCGGAGCCCATCTCTTCCTTCTCGAAGAGGAAGCAGGAGCTCAAGGCGAGAAGGGGGAGGAGACCCAAAGGGAGGAAAGCTTTCATTCCTTGCCCGCCCCCGCGGGAGTGGAGCTTGTTTCGGCCAGTTTTTTCTCTTCCAGGCTGATCTTCATTTGCAGTAGCTCCTGCTCCAATCGCACTTTCTCCAGGCTCAAGTTCAGGATCCGCGCCTCGCGATCGAAAAGCTTCTCGGCGAGGGCCTTCCGGGTGGCTTCTGTACTCAGGAGATTGCTGCTGGTTTCGCGGTTTTTCTTTTCCGCATCCGCGAGGCGGAAGTGGCACTGCTTGAGCTGCTCCTCGAGGTCCCGGACGCGGGCTTGGAGGTTCTGGACTTTCTTTTTTTCGATCTGGAGGGCTTCGAGCATGGTGACGGAACCAGCGCCCAGGTCGACGCCCGTGGTCGGGCCTTTGTCCAGGTAGCTCTCCTTTTTGGGTTGCTTGGCCTGCTCCTCTTTTTTGTCTTTCCCTCCAAAGGGGAGCTGGAGGGCTCCGCAGGAGGGTAGTAGGAGAAGGCCGATCAGCGCGATCTTCCGCGCGGAAAGCGGGGTGAGCCTATTCCGTTGATGAGCCATTGCTTTCTTCCCTGTCTTCGTAAAGACATTCGATTCTCAATTCCTCCCCGCATGTGCAGCGGATTTCGAGATAGCGGATCAACCCTTCGAGGACGACGGGGGTGACGGACATCCTGTGGTTGGAATCGCCACTGCCGCCCATGAGGACGGGCTTCTCCACCAACCGAACTTTGGATCCATCGATCCGAGGACTTTTGGAGGGAGGAGGTGTCGAGATCTTGTTCACTCAGGTCTCTTCGTCACGCGAAGAGGTCGATCTTGAGTCCCTTGGTATGGGAACTTTGCTTGGGGGTGGTTTTTTTGGCCAGAAGGCTGTGCCGGGACTCCTCCGATTCCTTTCCCTGACTTTGCGCCTTGTCCGGGGACCCTCCTTCCTCGGCCAGCTCCCTTTCGAAAGCTCCTTTCTTTCCTTGCTTCTTGGGCCGGTTCCCCACCCGGGAGGCGGATGGAAGAAGGCTTTGCAACTTGCTCAGGTCCATGGTTCCTCCGAGTTCAGGGCGAAACGGAGTTGGGTCAGAGCGTGGGAGATGAGCTGACTCACCCGGGACTCGCTGACACCGATGAGGGAGCCGATGTCCTTGAGCAGGAGGCCTTCGTGGTAGTAGAGGACGATGGCCTGGCAGGCCTTCTCGGGGAGGTTGGGGAGTTCCTTGCTGATGCGGAGAAGTCGCTCCTCACGCATGGCCTTCTCCTCGGGGGACACCCCTTGGGCCGGCGGGAGGATGTCGAATCCACCCTCATCGTCCCTCGTTTCAAACTCAATGGAGAGCACTCTCGAGCTGTGGAGGGCTTCGAAGATCCGGTCGATCTCATGGGCGGGGCAGTCCAAGCGCTCCGCCAGTTCCTCGCGCGTGGGATTGCGCCCCAGTTCTTCGGAGAGTTCCTTGTTGGCCCCCTCCATCTTCTTGCACTTTTCGCGGATGGAGCGGGGGACAGGGTCCGCCCGGCGGATTTCGTCGAGAATGGCCCCCCGGATCAAAGTGTAGGCATATGTTTTGAACGAGGCTCCCCGGCTCTTTTTGTAGCTCATTGCGGCCTTCATGAGCCCCAGGACGCCGGCGCTGAAGAGGTCGTCACGCTCCAGGCCGGGAGGAAGGCTGACGTTGAGTCTCCCGATGATGTGGTGGACCAGAGGGAGGTATTGTTCCACCAGGGCGTGGTGTTCCTCTTTGAGGCGTTTTTTCTCTGGTGCCCTTGAGGAGGGGAGGATGGTCATTCTTCAGCCTCCCTTCTTCGCTTTTCGGCCTCGGTCAGGGCGTGCAGGATGGTTCCGATCAGGGGGAGCAGGAGGATGCGTCCCAAAACATAGATGAGAACGAAGGCCATCCCTCCCCTGAGAAGGGCCGTGGACCAGGACGCTCCCACCGAAATCGCCAAAAGCCAAACAATTGCGAAACCCAAGCTGCCGAGGTAGGCGGCGGTCGATTTGGCGAGCTTTTTCGTGCCTTCGTACTCCATTGATCCTGTCATGAGCGAAACTGCTCCAAGGTTCTGATGTCATCGGATAAAGGCGGAAAGGGACTGAAGAAAAAGCTGGGGAGCTTTCTCAACCTGGGGCGGAGAGAGGTAATCTCTGCCTTGTATGAGCTTGTGGAGCAGAGAGATCGGGCGGGTGGGGCGGTCCGCCCCGGCCGGAGGCAGAGAATGGGTGTCCCTTTTGGACGGAGGCAAAGGGGGCGGAGCATGGGTGTCCCCTTTGGGCGGGGGTGCCCCTTTGGGCGGGGGTGGAGCATGGGTGTCCTGCTTGGGGGTGGGCGGGTGATTGGGTTGAGCCGCTTGGAGGGTCTGGTGGTGGCGCTCTGGGAGGAGCGGAGGGCCGGCGGAGCGGGGGGCTCGGCGATGCAGAGGATGCGGGCCATGTTTCGGGAGGAGGGACTGCGGCCCAGGCAGCAGAAGAGGGTCAAGGCTCTCTACTACCAATGGTTGTCCCGGGAGGCCATGGTGGAATATGCGGTGGAGGTGGGAGCGCCTGGGGGCATCATCCCGGTGCTCGCGGGGCCGGTGCGGCTCCTGGCGAGCCGGGTGCTCTCGGGGGACCTCTCGCCCCGGGAAGCCGCGGCCAAGGTTCCCTGGATGGACTGGGAGCGCGTGCGGGGCGTTCCCGTGGAGGTGCGGGGGATGGAGGATGTCCCGCGGCGGTTGGAGCTGTTGGGCTCGATCCCCCCCTGGCTGGCGCGGAGGCTGTGGGAGGTCCTGGGGGAGGAGGCTCAGCCCTGCCTCGAAGGACTGATGGGGCGTCCCAGGGTCACGCTGCGGGCCAATCTCCTCTGGGGGGACCGGGAACGTCTTGCGCAGGCCCTGGCCGAGGAGGGGATCTCCACCCGCCCGACGGAGTTCGCGAGCCAGGGGCTCTTGCTGGAGAGGCCGGCGCAACTCCTGCGGACCAAGGCCTATGGCAGGGGGGCCTTCGAGCTGCAGGACGAGGCGAGCCAGCTTGTCGCCGAATTGGTGGCGCCGCCCAAGGGGGGGCTGGTGCTGGATGCTTGTGCCGGAGCCGGGGGGAAGGCCCTGAGCCTGGCGGGCATGGTCGGGCCCGGGGGGCGCGTGGTCGCGCTGGACAACAGCGCGTCGCGGCTCGCGGACCTGCGGCGGCGCGCGCGACGGGCGGGCGCCAGCCATGTCGAGGGTTTCCGGGTCCCGGCGGACTCCTGGCCTCCCAGGATCGTGGAGCTGGCGCGGCGGGCGGACCGCATCCTGGTGGATGCACCTTGCAGCGGCCTCGGCTCCCTCCGGAGGAACCCGGACCTGCGCGCCCGCATCGACCCCAACGAGCTGCGCCGGCTGCGGGGAATCCAGGTCTCCCTCCTCGAGCGGGCGGGGCGGGTCCTGGCACCCGGGGCGCAGCTCATCTACGCCACTTGCACCTTCTTGCCGGAGGAGAACGCTGAGGTCGTGGCCGAGGTCTGCGCGCGCATCCCGGAGCTAGAGCTTCTGCCGGTGGCCGAGGTCCTGGGGGATGGGGGCGCCGGAGAAAAGCCCCTTTCCTTCCTGCGCGCGGGGGAGCAGGCCCTTCCCTTCCTGTGCGAGGGGGGGCGTTTTTTCCAGACGCTCCCGCATCGGCATGGGATGGATGGCTTTTTCGCGGCTGTGCTGCGCCGGCGAAACCCCGGGGAAGCCGGCTAGCCCCTTGCGGCTCGGCGGCGCGGAGGACAGGGCCCTGCACTTGGCGGCGCAGCCGGCCAGGTCGAGGTAGAGGGGGTCCTCGTGGTCCAGCGCGAGGCTGATCGGGACCTGGTTCTGCACGGAGAGTTCGATGCGCGGGTCCTCGTGCAGCCAGCCGGCGAGGTCGGGTTCGAAGGAGAGGAAGCGTCCCGCGACCTTGCGCAGGCGGGAGGCCGTGAGGAGGGCTTCGCGCTTCTCTTTGACGCGGTTGATGATGAGGGCGGGACTCCGGTCGGGCCGCCTGCGCCGGGCGAGCTTGAGCAGGGCGTAGGCGTCCGTGACCGAGGCGGGATCGGACTGCGTGACTACCAGGGTCTGGTCGGCGCGCTCGACGGCGCGGAGGACCCAGGGGCCGATGCCCGCGCCCGTGTCGAGGAGGACGAGGTCGATCTTGGAGAAGAGAGGGGTCAAGGCCTGGAGGAGCTTGTCCATCGACTCCGGGTTGTAAGGGTCGCCGCCTTGCTGTTCCCCCGCGTCGAGTTGGGTTCCCATGTTGCCGCCCGGCACGATCCAGAGCCCGCGGGGTCCGATGAGCACTGCCTCCTCCGCCCGGCACCTCCCTTCGATGAGATCCCGCGTCGTTCGCTCCGCCTGGAGGCGCAGGTGGACGTCGATGTTGGCGAGGCCGGGATCGACGTCGACCAGGAGGACCTTGAGCCCCATGCGTTGGAATTGGAACGCCAGGTTGACCGAAAGGACGGTTTTGCCCGTTCCTCCCTTTCCGCTGGCCATCGCGATGATCCTGGGCCGCTTGGTCGAGGAATGGGATCGTTCCCTGTCCTCCTTCTTTTTGCCCGAGAGGATGCGGAGGGTGGCGGCTTGATCGTGGGGTTGGTTCATGCGGGGACAGTCTCCTTGATGGCGGCTTCGGCGAGGATGTTTCCTTCGGCGGGGAGGAGGTCTTCGGGGACGTTCTGGCCGTTGGTGATCCAACTGAGGGGGAGGTTGCGCTCGATCGCGAGGGAGAGGGCTTCGCCCGGGGCCAAGGTCTCGTCCCACTTGGTCAGCGCGATGTATCTCGGTTCGAAGGGTTCGAAGGCGCGGAGAGTGGCGACCAGGTCCCGCCGGCGCGTCCCCGCGCTGAGGCAGAGGTGGACCTCGATGGGCAGCTCGGCGAAGAAGCCGCGCATGGCCTTGAGGGAGGCTGCGTCCTTGGGGCTTCGCCCGGTCGTATCGATATAGATGCGATCGTGATGCTGCAGCTCGCGCAGCGCCGCCCGCAGGTCCTGCGGCGTGAAAGCCACCCGAAACGGCGCCCCCATCATCTCCGCAAAAGCCCGCAGCTGCTCCACCGCCGCGATCCTGAAAGTGTCCGTCGAGATGATCCCCACGCTCAGGTCCTGGTGGATGCTCGCCTGAGCCGCCAGCTTGGCCAGCGTCGTCGTCTTGCCCACCCCCGTCGGCCCCACCAGCGCCACCGCCCTCGGCCCGCCAAGGGGGACACCCATCCTTTGCCCCGCAGCCGGGGCCGCCCCGGCCTGCAGGGGGCCGGCCCCTCCAGCGAGTTGGGCCATGGAAGCCGGCACCCCGCCAAGGGGGAAAGCCGGCACCCCGCCAAGGGGGACACCCATTCTTGCCTCCGCCGACCTGGCCGCTCCGCCTGGCTGGGGGCCGGGCCCCCCGAGGCTCGGGGCCGTGGAGGCCGTGGGGATGAGGCCCGCCAGCACGCGGCGCAGGACACCCTGCAGGGAGGGGTTGCCCTTCTTCAGCAGGTGGGGATCCAGGCCCTTGACCGCGCGGAGCAGGATCTTGATCAGCTTGGTCGAGAGCCCGAAGTCGGCCATCCCCTCGGCGAAAGGCCGGAAACCCTCCGGATACACGGACTTAGGCTCGGGTTCTTCACGGGGATAGGCTGTCCCCCTCCAGGGGTTCTCGGGGGCGGTCTGGGTCTGGCTGGCCTCGCCTTTGGCGATGACGGTGGCCACGCCCCCCGCGAAGCTGGTCTCGACGATGATCGCCTCGGGTCCGACCTCTTTGCGGACACGCTCGAGGGCTTCGGCCATGGTCCGGCCAACGACCTTTCTGAGAATCATGCTGCGGCTCCTTCAAGTCCGATCTGGGAGATCACATCAATTTTCTTGAGGTGGGAGATTTCCTGGTAGGAGAGGACGGCGCTGCCCGGGACGGCGCCGAGGATGGCCTCGGCGAGCAAAGGCCTTAGAGCGGCGCGAGTTACGAGCACAGGTGGGTGTCCCTGTTTGACCAGCTCGGCGAGGATTTCGGCGGTGGTCTCGACGAAGCGGCCGAGGGCGCCCTGCTCGAGGACTCCGCCGCCGCCGGGCTGGCCTGCTCCGGTCAGGGCCTGGGCGATCGAGCCTTCGAGCTTGGGATCGATGGTGGCCACGTGGAGCGTCCCGTCCTTGTCGACGAGGGGCTCGGTGATGGCGCGCGAAAGACGCAGCCGCACCTGCTCGGTGACCTGGCCGAGGTCCTTGGTGTCGGCGAAGGTGTCCGAAGCCGCCTCGAGGATGAGGGCGAGGTTGCGGATGGGCACCTGCTCCTTGAGGAGGTTGGAGAGGAGCCGCTGCACCTGGGAGACGCTCAGGACGCCCGGGACCGTATCCTGGACGATGGTGGGGGCCGTCTTCTTGAGATTGTCGAGGAGGGCCTGCACATCCTCGCGGGAGAGGACCTCGTGGGAGACGTTCTTGAGCAGCTCGGTCAGGTGGGTCACGAGGACGTTGGGCGCTTCGATGACCGTGTAGCCCATGATCTCGGCCTGCTCCTTTTGTCCCTCGGTGATCCATTTGGCCGGGAGGCCGAAGGCCGGCTCCACCGTGTCCGTCCCTTCGATCGCCGGGGCGTTCCCCGTCGGGTCGATGGCCAGGTACTGCCCGGCCCGCAGCTCGCCCTTGCCGATCTCCTGCCCCATGAGGAGGATGCGGTACTCGTTGGGCTCGAGCTGGATGTTGTCCTTGACCCGGATCGGCGGGACCACCATGCCGGTGGAGGCCGCAAACTGCTTGCGCATCGAGGCGATGTGCTCGAGGAGGCCGCCGTGTTTGCCCGGATCCACGATGGGGATCAGCCGGTATCCGATCTCGATTCCAAGCCGGTCCACACGAAGCAGCTCCTCCAGCTCCTCCTCCTCGCTCTGCGGACCTTCGTCCTCTTCCTCCTCGACCTCGGGACCTTCCTGGCCGGGAGTCTTTTTCCGGCGGGAGTAGAGGATCAGCCCCGTCCCCAGGATGGAGAAGGGGACAAAGGGAAAGCCCGGGACGATGGCGATCGCCCAGAGGACCAGCCCTGCGAGGAAAAGCGTCCGCTCCTCTCCGGCGATCTGCTCGGAGATCTCCTCCTGCAGGTCCACTTTGGAGGCCGCCTTGGTGACCAGGATGCCGGCAGCGATGGAGACGATGAGCCCGGGGATCTGGGAGACCAGGCCGTCACCCACCGTCAGGACCGTGTAAGTCTGCATGGCCTGTCCGACCGACATGCCCCGCTGGATGGAGCCGATCAGGATCCCGCCCAGGATGTTGATGGCCGTGATGATGAGGCCCGCCACCGCGTCCCCGCGCACGAACTTGCCGGCGCCGTCCATGGCTCCGTAGAACTCGCTCTCCCGCGCGATGTCCTCGCGCCTTTCCTTGGCTTCCTCGTTGCTGATGATCCCCGCGTTGAGATCCGCGTCGATGGCCATCTGCTTGCCGGGCATCGCGTCCAGGGTGAAGCGCGCCGCCACCTCTGCAATGCGGTTCTGGCCCTTGGTGATGACCGCGAACTGGATGACGATGAGGATGAGGAAGACCACCGTTCCCACGACATAGTTTCCACCCACCACGAAGTCGCCGAAAGATCGGATGATGGAGCCTGCGTCTCCCTCCAACAGGATCAACCTCGTCGAGGCCACGTTGAGGGAGAGGCGGAAGAGGGCCGTGAACAGGATGACCGTCGGGAAGGTGCTGAAGTCCAGCGGCCGGTTCGCCGAGAGCGTGGAGAGCAGGATCAGAAGAGAAATGCTGACATTGACCGTGATCAGCAGATCCATCAAGAAGGTGGGCAGCGGGATCAGGAGGACGGCGAAGATCCCCAGGAAGGCGACCACCAGCATCGTCCCCGCCTTGCGCTGCAGGGGGTTCTTGGAGAGGGTGGGAACCGCCGTGATCATGCTTCAACTCCCTTGGCCTGCTTCATGACATGGGCCAGAACCGTCGCCACCGCCTGGTAGAAACGCGAAGGAATTTCCTCGCCCAGGTCCACGCCCCGAAACAGCGCGCGGGCCAAGGGGGGATCTTCGTAGATGGGGACCCGGTTCTCCTTGGCGATCTCCCGGATGCGGAACGCCGTCTGGTCCGTTCCCTTCGCGACCACCGTCGGTGCGTTCATCTTGCTTCTCTCGTATTTCAAAGCCACCGCGAAATGAGTGGGATTGGTGATGACCACGTCCGCATTGGGCACCTCCTCCATCATGCGC
>DROQ01000089.1 GCA_011321845.1 Planctomycetota bacterium
AACATCTGTCGGATGTTGAAGGCGGTCGAGGGGGTGTCCCGGGAGCGGGTGGGGTTTGGGGGGGCGGTTCTTCCTTGGGTGTCGATCGGGGGAGTGACGATCTCGGGGAAGTGAGGGTTGGGGGGGGGCGGGAAAAGCCGGGGGCTTTTCCCGCCAAAAAACGTCTGGAGACGTTTCCTACGTGAAACGCCTGGAGGCGTTTCCTACGCAAAACACCTGGAGGTGTTTTCTACGCGAAACGCCTGGAGACGTTTCCTACTGGGGTTTCCTGCTGGGGTTATTTTTTGAGTTGGTTGAGTTTGGCGTCTTTTTGGGCGTCGCTGAGATTGTTCCATTTTTCGATGCAATCTTCGCAGCAGAAGCCGACTTTGACGCCTTTGTACATGACGCTGACGTCGGGGTCGCTTGGGTGGTCAGGCATCATGATGCAGTTGGGGTTGACGGGATCCATCGGGGCCTTGTTGCCGGAGCTGGCGCAGGCGCTGAAGGAGAGGCTGAGAAGGAGAGCCATGGTGAAGAGGGCGAATCGTTTCATTGGAGACCTCATACTTTGGTTTGGGGTTGTTGATGGAATGTAAGGGACTTTACAAGTTTCGCCTTCCACCTGCCAAGGCGAAGGCGCCAGATGTGGTAGGAACAGAACAAGGTCGGGACGACGAAGAGGGTGAGCAGCTCGATGGCCATGCCGCCGAAGCTGGGGATGGCCATGGGGATCATCAGGTCGGCGCCCTTGCCCCTTGAGCTGAGGACGGGCAGGAGGGCGAGGACGGTGGTGGCTGTGGTCATGAGGCAGGGACGGATGCGTCGCTTGCCGGCTTCGAGGACGGCGGCCCGGACCTCCTTGGCGTTCTTGGGCTTGCGCTCCTCGACCTTCTGCCTGAGGAAGGTCATCATCACCACGCCGTCATCGGTGGCGATGCCGAAGAGGGCGAGGAAACCCACCCATACGGCGACCGACATCTGGACGGGGTGGATGCGGAAGAGTTCGCGCATGTTCTCTCCGAAGAGGCTGAAGTCTAGGAAGCTCGGATCTCCATAGGCGGCGAGCAACATGAAGCCTCCGGCCCATGCTACCAGGACTCCCGAGAAGACCATGAGGGTCAGCAGGGAGGATTTGAACTGGAAGAAGAGCAGGACGAAGATCAGGAGGAGGGCCATCGGAACGAGGAGCTTCATCCGCTTCTCCATGCGGAGCTGGTTCTCGTAGTTTCCCGTGAACTTGTAGATCGTGCCCGAGGGGAGGATCCAATCCTTGTTGTCGATCTTCTTCTGGAGGTAGGCCTTGGCGGCGAGGACGGCGTTGATCTCGGGAACACCCGCGGCCCGGTTGAAGACCACGTAGCCCACCAAGAAATTGTCCTCGCTCTTGATGCTCTGAGGACCCCGAACGAACTCGGTCTTGGCCACCTGGGCCAGGGGGATCTGCTTGCCGTCCTGGGTCGGGAGGAGGATTTCGCCCAACTTGTCGGGAGCGCTGCGGTAGTCGCGGGGATAGCGGACGCGGACGGGGTAGCGCTCGCGGCCCTCGACGGTCCAGGTGAGGGGTTTGCCCCCGAGGGCTGTCTCCAGGACCCGTTGGGCGTCGAGGATGCGAATGCCGTAGCGCGAGAGGGCGAAGCGGTCCAGGTGGATCTCGATGTAAGGCTTGCCGACGATGCGGTCGGCGACGACGGATCCCGGGTCGATCTCTTTGACCTCCTTGAGGTAGGCCTCGATCTGGAGGCCCACCTTCTCGAGCGTCTTCAGGTCCTTGCCATAGACCTTGATCCCGATCGGCGCCCGCATCCCGGTCTGGAGCATGACCAGGCGCGTCTCGATTGGTTGCAGCAGAGGAGCCGAGGTGGTTCCCGTGAGCTGCGCGGCCTTTGCGATCTCGTTCCAGATGTCGCGCCTGGATTTGATCTTCTTCCGCCAGCTGCGGAAGGGGCGCCCCTCGTCGTCGGGGATCAGCTCTCCCTTGGCATCCCTTACGAATTCCTCCTTGTCCTCGTCGTATTTGAAAAGAAGCTTATGCCCCTCGCCGTCCTCGATGTATTCGGTCTTGTAGTGAACGATGGTTTCGACCATGGAGAGGGGAGCCGGATCCAAGGCGCTCTCGACCCGGCCCGCTTTTCCGACGACCTTGGTGACCTCGGGGACGCTGCGGATGAGCTGGTCCAACTTGGAGAGCACGTCCACCGTCTCCTCCACCCCCGCGTGCGGCATCGTCGTCGGCATGAAGAGGAAGGATCCTTCGTCAAATTTGGGCAGAAACTCCCGCCCCAGACTCTTCCAGGAGCTGTAGCCCTGCCAGACGAAGAAGGCGATGAACAGGAAGAAGAGCGGTCGCACCCAGAGCATGCCGCGCAAAAACCAGGAATAGAGCCACTGGAAGATCTGGAAGAAGAGGAGGACCACCGCCAGGAGGGAGAGGGTCATGAGCCGGTTCTTCCAAAGGCCCGCGCCCGCCCCCATGGGCTCCCAGGAGTCTGCGAGGAGGATGGCGGCCACAAAGGCCGCGAGCAGGGCGGGGATCTTCCAGAAGGTCTTGAGGAGGACCCAGAGCCGCGCCTTCCAAGCCGCCCTGCCGCGGGGTTTTGGGGCTCCATACGAAGGATCGCCCTCCGCCCCACCGTCCTTCTTGGGCTTTCCGAAAAAGTAGGTCGCCAGGACGGGCAGCACCGTCACCGCGATGACCGCGGCGGCCATCAGGGCGAAGGTTTTGGTGAAGGCAAGCGGCCGAAACATCTTGCCCTCCTGCGCCTCGAGGGCGAAAACGGGGAAGAAGCTCACGACCGTGGTCGCCGTCGAGGTCAGCACCGCGCCCGAGACCTCGTGGCTGGCCTTCCAGATGGTCTTCCACTTGGGCTCGCCGGGCGGGGCCTTGCCCAGTTGGACCAGGACGTTCTCGGTGATGACGATGCCCATGTCGACGAGGGTCCCGATGGCGATCGCGATCCCGGAGAGGGCCACGACGTTCGCGTCCACGCCGAAGAGGCGCATCAGCACGAAGGTGGAGAGGACCGCAAGAGGCAGGAGAACGGAGATCAAGAAGCCGGCCCTAAGGTGCAGCACCATGATCAGGACCACGATGATCGTAATCAGGATCTCCTGGTAGAGCGCTTCGTTGAGCGTCCCCAGGGTCTCCTGGATCAGGCCGGTCCGGTCGTAGAAGGGAACGACCTTGACCTGGACGCGACGCCCATCGTCCATGACCCGCTGCGGCAGACCCGCTTCGATCTCCTTCAGCTTTTGCCGGACCCCCTTGATCACGGCGAGGGGATTGGCGCCGTAGCGGGAGACGACGACGCCCCCCACGGCCTCGGCTCCGTCCCGGTCGAGCACTCCCCTCCGGAGCGCGGGACCGAAGGTCACCCTGGCGACATCCTTGAGGCGGATCCCGGTGCCATCCTTGGCCCGGACGACTGTCTCCTCGAGATCCTTGAGCGAACGGAGGAAACCGATCCCCCGGATCACATACTCGACGCGGTTCACTTCGATGGTGCGCGCGCCGACGTCGAGGTTGGAGCCCTGAACGGCCTTGAGGACCGCGTCGAGCGGGATCTTGTAGGCCTGCAGCGCGTCGGGGTCGACATCGACCTGGTATTCCCGGACGAAGCCCCCGATGGAGGCGACCTCCGACACTCCCTTGACCGCGAGCAGAGCATAACGCACCTGGAAGTCCTGGATGGAACGCAGCTCCGCAAGGTTGAAAGCGGGCGCGGGGTTCCCCTGCTCGTCCCGCCCTTCGAGGGTGTACCAAAAAATCTGTCCCAGCGCCGTCGCGTCCGGCCCCAGCTCGGGCTTGACGCCCGCGGGCAGAAGCCCGGCCGGGAGACTCGCCAGCTTCTCCAGGATGCGCGAGCGCGACCAGTAGAAGTCGATCTTCTCCTCGAAGATCACGTAGATGGACGAAAACCCGAACATCGAGTTGGAGCGGATGGTTTTGACCCCGGGAACCCCCATCAGGGCTTGGGTCAGGGGGTAGGTGATCTGATCGTCGATGTCCTGGGGAGAACGCCCATCCCAGCGCGTAAAGACGATCTGCTGGTTTTCGCCGATGTCGGGGATGGCGTCCGCGGGGACGGGATCTCGTTCGATCCCTCCCATGTCCCAATCGAAGGGCGCGTTGAGCATCCCCAGGAACACCAAGAAGGCCACTCCGAGGAGGACCACCAGTCGGTTCTTGAGGCTGAAGCGGATCAGGCCGGCCAGGAGCCCCTTGGGGTCCTGGTCCATGGGACCCGAGTTGTCAGGGCCTTGACCCTTTTGGGCCTGGTTCGAGGAATCCTGGCTCATTTCTTCCCTCCCTTCTTCGCGGCGGGTCGGGCCAAGTCCTCAACCACCGACCCGCAACCCAGCATGGAAGAACCGTAGTAGGGGTTGCGGATCTTCTTGCCGAGCTGGAGCCAATCCGCTCCCCTTCCAAAAGCCATGGGACAATGGGCCACGACCAGTCCTTGTTTCTTGCCTCGGAGAGCCGCCTTGTTCTTGAGGAGGTATTTCCCCAGCCTTTCGAAGGCCCTTCGCACGGCCTCTGCTCCCTTGCCGGGGGCGATGCCCCCAAGGAGGCCCTTCTTGTCGCGCTTGCTGAGGGCCATGAGGCCCTTTGCCGCGTCCTGGATCCGATCTTCGCTGAGAGCCTTCTGGATCTGCAGGTAGTCCGCGAGGATGTCGAGGGGATTCAGGCCCTTGGGCTGCGAAGGAGTTTTGGGTTGCGAGCCGACCTTGGGCTCCGTTTGGGCCGCATCCACCTTGACGACCTTTTTCTTCGGAGCGGATTTCTTGGAAGCAGGTTGCCTGGTGGCGGGTTGTTTGGGGGCGGGTTGCTTGGAGGCGGGACGAGACGAAGGCTTGGAGCGGGGTCCTGGTTTGCTCCGCGCCTTCTTCGCGGCTTTTTCCCGCGTTTGTTTCAGGGGCTGGACGCCTTGCTTGGAGGGTTTCAAGACCTCCACCACCTCGCCGCAACGGAGCATGGCCTTGCCAAAGTAGGGGTTGTTGATCTCCTTCCCGATCTGGATCCAGTTCGCACCCTCGTTGTCAAAAGCCATGGGACAGAAGGCCCAGACAAGGTCCTTCTTGATGCCCGCGAGTTCGGCCTTGCGAGCGAACAACGCGGCCCCCAGCTTTTGGAAGACCCGCTTGAGAGTTTTTGGATCGTTCAGGAGATCCTTTTTCAAACGCATCAGTGCAGGGGCGCCGAGATCTTCGAGTCCCTTAAGCAGGGTTTTGCGAGCCTTCCCCCAACCACTGGCGGCCATGGCTTGATGGGCTTCCAGATAGATTTCCAAAGCCTTGGCAAGGTTCTTCTCGGACAAACCCGAGAGGTCGATCGAGATCTTCTTTGGGACCTTCTTCTCCTCCTTTGGGCTCTCCATGCCCTGGGGGGCCATCATGCTCGGGATCGGAGCGGAGGGGCGGGACTTGATCTGGGCTTCGGAGTCCAGCTTGAAGGCACCGTCGGTGACCACATGCTCTCCCTCCATCAGACCCGCGAGGACAACGTAGTAGCCGTCTCCCCTGGGACCCAGGATGATCTCCTTGGGAATGTACTTGGGCTCATCCCCCGTCACATGCACCCAAACCACACTGCGACGACCGGTAAAGAGGACCGCGGATTCGGGAACGGCGATCGGATCTTGTAAAGTCCCGTGGGAAACGAGACCGAGGCTTTCTCCCCTGACGAGAGCCATGCCGCACTTGGGGCACTCGCCCTTTTCCTTGCGGACGACTTCGGGGTGCATGGGGCAAATCCACATCTTCGAGAAATCTCCGGTCCTCGGGTTTCCCTGGGCGTCGAGGGGGACCTTGACCGTTGCGCGGGCGAACATGCCCGGACGCATGCGCTGGTTCTTGTTCTCGAGGACCACCCGCAACGGCAGGGTCCGGGTCCTGGGGTCGATCTCCGGATCCAGGAGGCTGATACGCCCTTCGAAGAAGGTCCCCGGAAGGGCGTCCACCAGGACCTGCACCTTCTGCCCGAACCTTAGGAGAGGCAGCTCACTTTCAAAGGCGAGCAGCTCCACCCAGACCTGGTCCAGGTCCACCACCTCGAACAATTCCTGGCCGGTTTTGACATACATGCCGAGACGGACGTTTTTCTTGGTGACGATGCCGCCGTGGGGAGCGCGGATCGTGATGTGATCCTTGGCCTTGCCCGTTCTCTCCACTTCCTGGAGTTGCTTCTCGTCGAGGCCGAGGAGAAGGAGTTTGTCGCGGGCGGCTTGGACCGAGGCCTGGGAGGTTTTGAGCATCTGGGGGGATTGGGAGGCCTTCATTTCTTCGAGGGCCTGGCGCGCCTCCAGATATTCTTCCTGGGCCGAGATCATCTCCGGGCTGTACAGCTCGGCGACGTGGTCCCCCACCGAGACCCTTGTCCCGGTAAAGTCGACGTAGAGCCGGTCGATGCGCCCGGCCACCCAGGCGGTGACCGAATGCACCCGCGTCTCGTCCTCGACGATCTTGCCGGTCAACTCGACGGAGGCGAGGAGAGGGCGCCTTCGGACCTCCTCGGTTTTGACCTGGGCGAGAGCGGCGGCCTCCTTGGTCAGAGTCAGGACGCCTCCCCCCCCACCACCGGTCATGGGGATCAAGTCCATGCCGCAGTAGGGGCATTTGCCGGGGCCGTCCTCGTCGACCTGGGGATGCATGCTGCAGGTCCAGTGCTGGACCTTTTGCTGTTTCTTGGAGGGCTGGGAGCTGGCGCTCCTTGCGCCGGGTTTTTCCTTGGCGCCCTCGGACTTGCCCCCGCAGGCCGTAAGAAGGAGGAGTCCAAGGGCCCAGATCCCTGCCCGAGGGAGGCCTCCGCTCCGGCGCTTGGCTGGGTTCTTGGCGGCGTTCTTTTCTTGCCCTCGGTTCCTCACGACGGTCTTTCCTCGCGCTGGGTTCTTCGCGGCGATCTGTCCTTTCGCTGGGTGTCTGGTGGCGGCCTGTCCTTTCGCGGGTTTTCTCGCGGCGGTCTTTTCTTCCGTTTGATTCCTCGCGGCCCTCCATCCTTGCGCTCGGTTCTCCGCGCCGTTCTTTTCCTGCGTTGGATCGCTCGCGGCCTTCCATCCTTGCGCCCGGCTCTCCACGGTTTTCTTTCCTTTCTCTTGGTTCTTCCCCGCCTTCGGTCCTCGCGTTCCGGGGTTCATCGCTCTGCTCTTCGCCTTGCTCTTTTCTTCGCTCTTCATCGGTTCTTCCTCGCTTCTTTTGTTCCCTGGGCAGCCTCCGCCGCCTCCATGTCTCTCTCTCTCCAGGCCATCCCGAGGAGGGCCTCCAGGTCGGCTCGCGCCTTGTCTCCCTCCGCCTGGGCCCGGCTGCGCTGCAGCTGGAAGTCGAGGAGCACCCGCTCCGCGTCGATCAGGTCGAGGAAGTTCCCCTTGCCCGCCCGAAACGCCTGGAGCTGCACCTGCACCGACTCCCGCGCCTTGGGGAGAAGGGTGTCCCCGTAAAGGCTCAGCCGGCGCGCGGCCTCCTGGGCGTGGTAGAAGTCCTCCCGCAGCCGGGAGCGCAGGCGGTTCTGTCGCTCCAGGCGCTTCTCGCGCGCGGCGCGCCGCCGCCGCTTGGCCGCCCGCTCCAGCGCGTCGTAGCGCGAAGCCTGGATCGGCAGCCGGAAACCCAGCTCGAGGGCGATGGGGTCGTCCCCGCTACCGGCCACGCCCCCGTTTCGGGCCTCGCCCGTCATGATCCAGCGAAGGCCCAGGTCCAGGTCCGGAGTGCGGGTCGCCCCCGCGACGCGCACCTCTGCCTGGGCCGCCTGCTCGAGGAGGTCCAGGGCCTTGAGTTCCTGGTTGGCCTTCTGCATGAGCGCCTCCGCCTCCTTGGGATCGGGGAGGGGGCGCTTCCAGCCCTCGCGGCCCTTGCCGAGGGCGAGGGGCGCGTCGCTGGGCCGGTCCACCAGGTGGTTCAGCCGCGCCCGGCGCAGCCCCAGCAGATCCTTCAGCGAAGCGATCTGGTCCTCAAGCTTGCCCATCTCCACCTGCAGCCGGACCAGGTCGGGGTGCCGCCCCTTGGCCGTGCGGAAGCGCGCCAGCAGGACCCGCGACCAGCTCGCCAGGAGGTCCAACTGCTCCCTGGAGATTCGCAGCGCGTCCTCGCTGAAACGGTAGGCGGCGATCCCGGCCTTGGCCTCGCTCAGGACATCCAGGCTCTTCTGCCGAAAGAGCGCCGCCTGCGCCTCCGCCCGACGCCGGGCCGCCTCCTCCTTCGCCGACAACCTCCTGGTCAGCGGGAAGGCCTGCCCCAGGCGCACAAAGGCCCGCTGCGGCCCCACCCGCGTCTCGACCGGTTCGAGGAACACCCCCACCATCGCCTTAGGCTCGGGCAGGAACCCCGTCGCCCCGGCGGCCTGGAGGGCGGCCTTCCAGGATTCATAGGCGTTCTTCAGCCCCCGGTTGCGGAGCAGGACCAACTCCAGAAACTCACGCTCGCTCAGCGCCTTCTGGACCTCCGGTCCCGCGCCCCCTTCCCAGCGACTCCCCGAAAGCTTGGAGAGCCAGCGGCTCCTCTCGCCCCCCCTCCCCTCGTCCCGCACCGAGACCTCCGCACAGGACGCGAGGAACAAGGAGACAACAAGCAGACCCGCCAGTCCCACTGGCTTCGCAGACCACCGTCCGCGTTTTCCCAAAATCATTCCAATACCTCATGCACAGCGACTTCCCGGAGCAGGCGCAAGCTGGACGCCAAACCGGGATGGCCGGACCGCCACGGTCACAGCCGGAAACATTCCACCGAGCGGAGGACTCCAAACCCCGAGGGCAAAACCGCAGAGGAAAAACCTCAGAGGAAAGACCTCACAAGCGAGACCTCATGGCCCAAGCTTCAGGGGCGAGACCGCGCTCGGTACACAATGCTCCCTGTCAGCGGCGCAGGGGAAGGATCATCATGCCCCGCAAAAGCCCCTCGCGCCGGTGATACAGGTCCAGAGAGGGGAGCGCCAAAGCGCTGGGCAGGGGAGGGTAATTCTGGGTCTCACTGGAGACCGCCAAGAGGCAGACACAGCAGAGGCTGGGGTCCGGCACCCTCGGGCCCGGCGGCACGAGGGCAGCCCCTTCGGGCTTGGGCTCCGGCGGATGGCCGGGCCCCTTCATGCAGGTGCACATGGAGCAGGTGCAGCCCCGGTAGCAACCGCAGGACTTCTTCGTTGAAGCGAGACGCCCCAAGGAGGCCGCACCCCCAAGGTTCCTTGGCACGGCCCTCTCGTCGGATGACAGTTTCCGCGAAGACATCTTGCAGACAGACATCTTGCGCGCAGAGGCCTGCGCCCTCTTGGCTCCACAGCAGTCCCCCGCCCTCGCCGAAGCCAAGGGAGCTCCGAGGAAGAAAAGGAAAGCGAGCAGCGCTGTGGAGAGGAGAGACTTCATTCGTTCCGACACGATACTATCGGCTCGCAAAAAGGTTACACACAAGATTCAGGGTTGGCGCAAGGGATTCTTCCAAATTCGGCTCCCGCCCCAAAAGCCCGCTAGGACAAGATCCAGGTCGCCGTCGGCGTCGAGGTCGGTGAAAACGGCGCCGGCGAAGCCCCCGGCGGTGGTGGGGAGCATGCCCGGTTTCTCGCTGAGGCGGCCGTCCTTCCAGAGGTAGAGGTGGTTGCTGCCCCAAAAGTGGGAGGAGAAGAGGTCGGGGTCGCCGTCGAGGTCCACGTCGCCGAAGATGACCTGGGCGCCGCCGCCCAGGGAGGGGCGGAACACGCCGAGGGGGGCCTCCACGAAGCGTCCCTTGCCGTCTCCGAGGAAGAGCCGGTTGACCTGGGCTCCGCCGTTGGCGATGGCGGCGTCGAGATCGCCGTCGCCGTCCACGTCGGCGAGGGCGACGGAGTAGCTCTGGTCTCCCCTGCGCAGGGGGAAGGCGCCCTTCTGCTCGCGGAAGATCCCCTTGCCCCCGTTGAGGTAGAGCCGCAGGGGTTGTTTGAAGTTGGAGACCACGAGGTCCAGGTCCCCGTCCCCGTCGATGTCGCCGAGGGCGAGGCCCCGGCTGTCGTCGTCCACGAAGGCGGCGGAGGGGAGGACCCGAAACCCCTTTTTGCCCTCGTTTCTGAGGACGACCTCGGGGCCGTCGGTCGCGAAGACGAGGTCCAGGTCGCCGTCGCCGTCGAGGTCCCCCACCGCGACCTCCTCGCTCCCGTTCTTGGGGCCGGGGAGGCGGAGGGGTTTCTCGAAGCTTCCATCCCCCTTGCCGAGCAGGAGCAGGGGGGCGCCCGCGCCGGGCGCGATCAGGAGGTCGAGTTTCTTGTCTCCGTTCACATCGGCCAGCTCGACCTCGTTGGCAGAGGCGGACATCTGGGGGAGGCTTCCCTTGCGCATCAGGCCTTTGGGGACGCTGAGGCGGAGGCGCGCGCCGAGGGAGCCATCGCCGAAGACGAGGTCGGGGAGGCCGTCGCCGTCGAGGTCCCCGGCGGCCACCGAGGCGGTGGACTTGGGCTCGGCGCCCAGCACCAGGGGCGTCACGTCGAGGAAGGCCCCCTTGGGCGGGACCTCGTAGCCGAAGGCGGCGGGCACCCTGATCTTGGGGTGCCCGGGGACGAGGACCGTGAGGTCGGCCTCCCCACTGCCACCGGCGGGGATCCAGCCGTTCAGGGTGGAGGAGTTCCAGAGAGAGATCCCTGTCAGCGGCCTGCCGCCCACCCAGACCTGGGTCCCCTTGACGAAGTTGGCTCCCCGGATGGTCACGTAGGTCGGCACGCTGGGCGGGCCGTAGTTGGGCTCCACCCGAAGGACGCGCGCGGCGCTCTGCGGCGGCGTCTTGGGACGGGCGAGGTAGAGGGCGTCCTGGCGGTCGCCCCAGACCGCGACAAAGAGGTCGAGCGCCCCGTCCCCGTCGGCGTCGAAGATCTCGATGTCGTAGGCCTTGTCGTCGGGAGAGGAGAAAGCCTCCTTGGGGAAGGGCTTGAAGTTGCCCTTGCCGTCGTTCTCCATGAGGACGCTGGGGTTGTTGCTGTTGGCGAAGAAGGCGTCCAGGTCGCCGTCCCCGTCCAGATCGGCCAGGGCTACGTCGTAGGTGGACATCTCTCCGGCGGGGAGGCGCGTCCGGTCCTCGGCGAAGCGCAGGCCGCCCCTGTTGCGCAGGACAAAGCTCTGCCCCTGGAAGGTCCCCACAAGCACGTCGAGGTCCCCGTCCCCGTCCAGATCGCCGACGGCGGCCGAGGTGTGGAAACCCCGGTCGGTCGTAGGCGCCAGGGCCAGGAGGCTTGGCGGGGCGAAGCGGCCCCTGCCATCGTTCTCGAGAAGGAGGCAAGGCTCGCCGTAGTTGGCGAGGAAGAGGTCCACATCCCCGTCCCCGTCGAAATCGGCGAACTCCAGGTCATAGGTCCTCGTAGGCTGCGGCGGGATCCGCCCGGCGCTCCCATCCACGAAGCGGCCATTCCCCTGGTTGAGGTAGAGGCGGACCCTGCCTCCCTTGCGCGGGTCCTTGGGGTCCACGAGGTTGGCGGTCGCAAAGTCCATGTCCCCGTCGCCGTCCACGTCCGCGGCGCGCAGATCCTCCGAGAAGTCCCCGTCGGCCGGCATGGAGCGGGCGGTCACGTCTTTCATCCGGCCGTCGCCCTGGTTGAGGTAGAGGCGGTTCTGGCCGCCCTCCACGGCCAGGGCGAGATCGATGTCCCCATCGCCGTCCGCGTCCAGCGGTTCGATGTGCACGGTGTCGGCCTCGAGGGCCGGGAGCCAGGCGGCGCCCTTCTCCTCGAAGCGCCCCCCGCCCAGGTTGCGCAGGATCCGGTCGCGCTGCCCGGCGTAGGAGGGCAGCAGGATGTCCGGGAGGCCGTCCCCGTCCAGGTCCGCGACGCTGGCGTCCTGGCTGAAGCTGTGCGAGCGCGGCAGCGAGGTCAGCGAAGCGTCCACAAAGCGCGCCGGCCCCTTGCCCGCCCCGATCCTCCTGCCCGTGTCCACGCGAAAGAGTTCCTTGCCCTTGGCGTCCAGGCCGCGGAAAACCAGGGGACCCGGCGGCAGCGGCGGCAGCAGCATCGGAAAGACGAAACCCTTCTTGTCCGCGCTGGCAAAGGGAGGTTCGAAGGCCACCGTCCGCGCGCCCACCAGCAGGCGCGTGACGCCCAGCCCCCTCGGCGCGAGGAGGGCGGCGCGGCTCCCCCCGCTCTCGGCCAGAAAATCCGCGCGGAAGACGGGAGCCTCGACCCGCAGGCTGCCTCCCGCCCGCGCCGCAGCGAAGACGACCCTCGGCCTCCCGCCCCGGCCCTCGGCCGCCACGGACCCGAAGCCCGGCGACAGGCTCAGGCTCGCCCCCATCGCGCCGGGCCCAGGATCCCCCACCAGGAGCCAGCGCTCCGGCTTGCCCGGGAGCAGCCGGCGACTCAGCTTGGGACCGCGGAGAAGGGTCCCTTGCTTGCTCTGCTCGATCCCGAGCCTTGCCAGCACCAGGTCCCTTTTGGGGTCATAGCGCTGGTCCGCGTCCCGGTCCCAGACCAGGAGCAAGTTCCGCAGATGGAGCCTTTTCCCGAAGCTGCCCTGGACCTCCGCGCGAAACTCCCGCAGCCGCAGCGTCGCCCCCCGGGCCTCCAGGAAGAAGGAGCCGAGCAGCGCCCCTCGCGCGTCCGCCTTGAGCAGCGTCGTCGGGAGGGGGAGGCTCTGGACCGTGAGGAGGTTGGAACTCCCTCCCCCACTACCTCCGCCCGACCCACAGGACGCGAGGAGGAGGGGAAAGAGCGGAAGGAGGAAGCGCGCTCGGAGCATCGGAGGGACTCGCATTCCTGGGACTCAGGGGCGGAGGGCCACCGCCACCCCGTTGGAGACTTCCCAGGGGTTGGCCCCCTTGGGGAACAGAACCGTCCCAAAGATCAGAGACTTGCCCACCAGCCCGGACAGCTTGGACGCGGGGAGGATCAGCCCCGCGCTCGCCTTGCCGCTCGCGTCCAGGAGCCCCACGCTCCCGGGGAACACGCCCGGGTTTCCGGCCAGCAGCAGCGAGAGGTTGGTCAGCGCGTCGAAGTTGACCGGCAGGAACTTGCCCCCCGGGAGAGGAATGCCCGGCTTCATTCCCGAGAAGCCGGCAAGCATCAGGTAGGCCCGCCCCGCCCGGGGAGCCTTGAAGTTCATGTTGAGCGCGATCTTGCCGCCCGCGAGGTTGGAGATCCCGGCCCGGTCGGCGCTCATCGTCTCCTTGGACGGGATGCGGAGATCGAAGAAATCGTAGTCTCCAGTCGTCGGCGTCCTGCTGCTCCCGAACCAGAGCCAGTAGCTGGTCGCGATGCCGACACCGAGGGTGCCGCTGACCTTCCAGACGACCTTGCCACCTACCGACCAGGTCTTGCCATCCGTGCCGTAATAGGAAGTAAAGGTGTCCCCCACCCGGGTGATCCGCAGGTAGACCTGCTTGGCGCTGATCTTCTTGTTGCCGTGGAAGGTGGTCCGGGCGTTGGCGATGTTGCCGTAGTAGAGGACGTTCTGATTGGCGAAGCCGTTGGTCCGTTTGAACTGGAGGTTGTTGTTCCTGTCCTTCCAGATCATCAGGCCGCTCTCCATCGTGGTCGGCACGCTGGGGTAGTTGACCGTGACGTGGGTGGTGATCGTGAAGTCCCCGGTGACAGGGACGGTCAGCTTGGGGCCGGCGTAGAGGGGGGACCCGTGGCCGGTGGTGTGGTCATTGCCGGGAGGAACGGTCATGCGAAGGATGCCGCTGGAGGGGAGGACTTGGAATTTGGAGTCGTTCCCGGGGTCCGTCCAGGTCCAGGCCTTGGAGAGCTTGGCCGAGCTGAAGTCGTCGTGGAACTGCGCGCGGGAAACGGAGGAGAGAAGCAGGAAACTGGCGAAACCCAGGATCCAGGGAAACATAAGTCGTGTCTTCATGCTGCCACCCAAGAAAGAGAAGAGGGGAAGAATGGAAAGAATGAGGGAAGAAAAAAGGGAGGGGTAAGCCTCCCGGAGTCCCTTGATTCTTCTGCCAAGCGGCGAAAACGCAAGTGGGGTGGTCCCTGGGAGTCCCTTTCAGGGGTTTTCGGGAGGGAAAAAACAAAGGGACATGCCCCATGAGTCCCTGGATTCTTCTTCCAAACAGGGAAAACGCAAGCGGGGGAAGCTCACAGGAGCCCCCTTGGGAGGCTTCCTTCGGGAAACGAAGGGAAATGGAAGCAAAATCGGGGGAATTCGAGGGGAATGGGGAGCATCCCCAGGGAAAGGTGGAGGCCTCAAGCGCCCCAGGAGAGGATCCAGGCGGGAGGGAAGTTGCGGTAGATCGGTCCCATTTTCTGGGCCTTACCGAAGTAGGAGGCCATGTCGCGGCGGAAGCGCTTGGCCTTGGGGAGGAGATAGGCGTGGACGTATTGGAAGGTGCGGAAAGTGCCGTTCTCGTGGAGGAGGCGGTGCAGGTCTTGGAGGATCTGGGCGCAGACCTCGTCGGGAAGGCTGGCGAAGGGGAGGCCGGAGAGGACGGAGTGGACCCTGCTGTGGCCTTCGGCCTCGAGGATGCGGCTGGTGTGCTCGGCGGACTCGTTGACAAAGCGGAGATTGGGGAAGCGCTTTTGCAGGTGGGCGACGAGGGTGGGGTCGCGCTCGATGCCGAGATAGGCTCCCGGGTCCGGGAGGAAGCGTTCGATGGCCGAGGTGATGGCGCCCGTGCCGGGGCCGAACTCCACCAGGACCTCGCCGGGCTCGGGGACCCGCAGCCCCTCCAGCATGGCCTCGGCGAGGAAGCGCGAGCTGGGCGCGATAGCGCCGACCTGGCCGGGATTGCGCAAGAATGCCTGAAGAAACTTCCCGGAACCGTTCTCTGCCATCTGCTCTGACGCCCTCTCTTTAGCTCGATCCTCCTCCAGGTCGATGGAGGAGGTGAAGGGTTTTCCCCCGTCTGCGAAAAAACCCGCAAAGATTTTGGACCTTGCGCCCCCGAGTTACCAGGAATCCTTGCGGGAAAGACCTCGGCTCCAGCCCTCCCCCACCAAACGATGAACATCGGCATCCTCGACTACGGCGGTAATTTCTGTGGCCCGGCCCTCGGCCTGGCCCTGCTGGGGCACCGCGTCCACTACCGCGGCGTCGGCGGCTTCGAGCCCGGCGACCCCACCCTCCTACCCTTCGCCCCCAGCCCAGCGGCCCAAGGGGGACACCCATCCCCCGAGGCGGAGCTGGAGCCGATCCTGGGGGCTGAGCTGGTCATCCTGGCCGGGTCCTTCGCCGACGAGGCCTGGTGCCGGGAGCTTGGGATCCAGGGGGAGGCGCCGCTGCGGCCCGAGGATCCCCTCTTCGCTTCGATCAACCCGAGACAGGCGGAATTCCGCAACCGCTGGCTCGAGAAGCGCCTCGGCAGGATCCGCCGGCTGGTCCTCGTGGACATGTCGGACGAGGGCGGGTTGGACCCCTGGTTCCTGGCCCATGGGGACATGCGCTTCAAGCGGGAGCTGCCGCTCTGGGAGGAGGCGGACGGAGTCGAGCCCTTCCCTTATCTCTACCACCCCCAGCTCCTTAGGACGGAATTTTCGGCCGGACTCGATGCAATAAGGGTGTCCCCGGATGTCTTGGGGCGCGGGGGCGGGGTGTTTTTTGGGGGGACGCTGGGGCATTGGCGCTATGGGGGGCGGCGGCGCCGGGTCCTGGAGCGGGCGCGGAGGAAGTATCCGCAGATCCGGATCGAGGCGGTGGAGTCGGGGCTCAGTGTGGCGCAGACCTGGGAGCGTTTGCAGTGGGCGCGGGCGGGGCTCTACCTGCCGGGGAAGGGAGAACTCTGCTTCCGGCTGCACGAGCTGGCGGCCCTGGGGGTGCCCTGCTGGGCGCCCTTCGAGCCCTCGATCCGGCTGCCGGAGGCCTGGCTGGAGGTGCTGCGGCAGGATCCGTCGGCGCTGGCGGGGCCGACGCAGATGCTGCGCTTCTACCTGCGCCACTACCACCCCAGGGAGGCGGGGCGTTACTTGGAGGCATCCCTCGGGCTGGCGCCGGTCGCGCTGAGCTGCAGCCGGTAGATCCAGCGGCGGTTGCGCTTCTTCAGGTTGAAGGGGTCGTGGAAGGCGCCGACGAGACGGGCCTGGACCCGGGGAGCCAACTGATCCAGGGCCAGGGGCCTGCGGCAGGCGAGCACGTACAGAGGATGGGTGTCCCCCTTGGGCGAGGCTGCCCGCTTGGACCGGGGCGAAGAATGGCTGTCCCGCTTCGCGGTGTTCTTGGACGGAAGCGAAGAATGGGTGTCCCCTTTAGGTTCCCGCTTGGGGGCGGGGGGCTGGAGGAGGGCCAGGGCTTTGGCGGGCCAGTCTTCGCGGTGGGCCTCGACGATTTCGAGCTGTTTGCGGCGGAGGAAGAAGAAGCCGCCGACGCTGATGCGGGAGCCGTCCACGACGAGGAGGCGCTCCTGGAAATCGGGGAGCCGGCCGAGGGCGGCGCCGGCCTGGGTGGGGCCGCGGGCGGCGACCCAGAAGGAGGCGAGGAGGAAGGCGAGGAGGTGGACGCCGGCCCAGGTCCGACGCTGGGCCTTCTGGATCCCGGCAGAAGCGTAGATCTCCCCCCTCCCGGCGTCCGGCCGGGTGTGGAAGAAGCCGAGGAAGGCGCAGAGAAAGATGAGGGCCAGGGCGGGCTGGACAAAGCGGGCGGCTTTGTGCGCGGGGATGCTGTGGACGGCGAGGTAGGCGATGGCGGCGACCAGGACCAGGGAGAGGTGGCGGCTGCCCTCGCGCAGCTGCCGGAAGGTCAGCTTGAAGAAGGGCGGAACCCAGACCAGCATGCCCAGGACCACGGCGGGGTAGTACCAGAGCGGCTCCCTCCCCCAGCCGGTGTTGCGGCCGTCGAAGAGGTTGAACTTGACGTAGGCGAAGGGGCTGTGGAGGAAGTGGCCCCAGGCATAGAGGTCGGTGATGCCCTGGAGGAGGATGCCGGGGACGGTGCCGAGGGCGAAGAGGAGGGCGGCCCCCTTCCGCCTACTGAGGAGGCCGGCGACAAAGAGGACGGGGCCGAGCAGGGCGTCCTGGGGCCGGCCGCAGAAGGCGAGGCCGAGGCAGAGGCCGGAGACGAGGGGCCAGAGTCTGCCCGGACCGTAGAAGAAGAGGACCGAGGCCACCGCCAGGCAGGAAGCGAAGTTGGGGCCGTTGGGCTGGGAGCCGCAGAGGATGGCCAAAAAGAAGACGCCGAAGGCCAGCAGCGCCGGCCGCGCAGCCGGATGCGGCCGCCACCTCACGAGCAGCAGCCAGGCGGCGCTCAGCGGAATGAGAAAGAGCAGCGCCATTACGAACCGAGCCACCACGAGCTGCATCTGCGCGTCCTCGATCCCAAGCGCCCGGCTGAGCTGAAACACCCCCGCGAGGAAACCCGGGTAGACCCAGGAACGCAGGCCCATGGTCCACTCGTGCGTCCGGTAGAACATGTCCCCGGTGGCCAGGTGCCAGGCGGGGTCGATGTACTGGTACTGCTGGTCCAAAAACAGGTAGCCCCTCGCGAACCAGATCGCCGGAAGGTGGGCGACCAGGGATAGGAGGAGGAGAGCCCGCAGAGAGATGGGCGCCCCCGGAGGGTTTATTTGGAGGGAGCGGTTTTCCATCGGAAGAGGACGTGAGCGGTAGCGAAGAAGAGGGAGAGGGCCGCGAGGGTGACGCTTCCACGGGCGAGGACCTGGTTGCCCAGGCGCGCGCCGAGGAGGCCCTTGGTCGTCAGAGTGCCGGAGATTACGGCCAAGGCGAGCAGGGCGAGGACCACGGGATCCCAGCGCCGGTACCAGAGGGAGCCCACGCAGAAGACCGCCGGAAGGAGCAGGACGCAAAAATGGCTCTTGCTGCTCATCGGCGAGAGGAGGACCATGGCACAGGCCACGAGGGCGAACTCGCCGAGCTGCCGTGGCAGGGGAACGAAACCGGGTTGGCTCCGCTCCTCCTTGGTCCGCCGCGTCACGACGAACATCAATAGGAGCAGGAAGAGGTCCAAGCCAAGGCCGAGGAACTTGAGCGCGCTCCTGGGAAGTTGCAAAAGAGCCACGTTGAAGACGTGCGGGTCCCCCCTCCCGTCCACGTTGGTGAAGAGCCGGTAGAGCGTCCCCCCCAGGCTCTGGTTGAGGTAGTTCCAGGCGCTCCAGGCACCCTTGCTCTCGGCCGCCCCGCCGGGTTGCAGCCCCGCCAAAAAAGTCTGCGCCCAGGCCTGCACCCAGAGCCTCCCGTCCTCCCGGGGGGTCAGGACGTCGGGCAAAAGGGTAGCGACCAGGACGGCCAGGAGCATGGCCAGGAGGGCGCGAGGGCGCCGCTGCCAGAGAAACATCGGGGCGAAGAGCAGGGGGGTGGCCTTGCAGGCCGCCGCGATCCCCACCGCGAGGCCCGCCCCTGACTCGCTGCGACCTTGCAAAAAGCGAAGGCCCAGGACCAGGAGCCCCAGGATCAGGAGGTCGTGGCTCTGGTTCTCGAAGACCGCGCTCAAGTGGCGGGCCGAAAGCAGGGCGACCAGGAGCCAGAGCAGCCAGAGGGGCCGAGACGGGCTGTTGGACCTTGGAGGGCTGCGGGAGCCTAGCCCTCGCCCCAGGGACTCCCTGCGCCAGCCCAGGAGCAGATTCTGCATCACCCCGAGGATCCAGAGCAGGAGGGCCACGTTGATCAGGTACCAGAGCGGACGCTGCAACACAGCCGGGAGCAGGGCCAGGGGGACGAAGGGGAGGGCGAAGAAGGGCGGATAGGTAAAAGGCTTGGGCTCGCTCGGCCGGTAGATCTCCTGTCCGGCGAGCATCCGCTCCGAGCCTTGGAGGTAGACTGGCAGCTCGCTGGTCTTCTTGCGCAAGAAAGGGATCATGCCCGCAAGGAGCAGGACCAGGAGCAGGCCCAGCAGGAGCTTCTTGTTCCCGGATGCGCCCTCTGTCCGCTGCTCCACGCGCTCCTACCCCCTGAGGCGCAGCCAGGGAACAATGCGGATGGCTTCGAGCGCGATCTTCTTGTTCATCTTGCTCTTGCCGAGGTTGCGGTCGACGAAACGCGTCGGCAGCTCCCTGACCTTGGCCCCCAATCGCAGGGTGCGCCAGGTCATCTCGATCTGGAAGGAGTAACCGTTGGCGGCAATAGCGTCGAAGTCCAACTTCTTGAGCAGGGAGGCGTGGTAGCAGCGAAAACCCGCCGTCCAATCATGGACTCCGAAGCCCAGCCAGAAGCGCGTGTAGAGGTTGGCGCTCTTGGACAGCATCACCCGCGGCAGGGCCCAGCCCTCCGTGGATCCGCCCCGGACATAGCGGCTCCCGATCACGAGGTCCGCCTCCTCCGAGGCCGCCATCAAGCGAGGAAGATCCCAGGGCGCGTGGCTGAAGTCGCAGTCGGTCTCGAAGATGCGCTCGTAATCCTCTTCGAGCGCCAGGCGGAAACCGGCGAGGTAGGCCTTGCCCAGGCCTTCCTTCTTGGTCCGGTGCAGGACCCGGATCCTGGGGTTGGCCGCCGCCAGACCATCCGCGATCTCGCCCGTCCCGTCCGGCGAGTTGTCATCGACCACCAGGATGTCGGTGTCGAGGTAGCGGAAGATGGCCTGCGTCATCTGCTCGAGATTTTCCCGCTCGTTGTAGGTCGGCAGGATCACGAGACTCCGCCAGGGAAAGCGAAACGGCCTGGGCGGAATCAGCGGATCCCCGGGAAGGCTCTCGGCGAGGGCCTGGATCCATTCCTCGGCATCCATCCCCTGGCGCACGGCCACCCGCGCGCTGTCCGCTCCTCGCCGGATCAGCGCCTCGGCCAGCTCGAAGTTGGGCACAAGGAAGAGATGATCCCTTTCCACCACCCGCTTGGGCAACTGGCTCTCCTCGGCGATGGCCTGGAACCCCTGCGGAGGAGCCTGCCAGCTCGACTTGCGCAACTCCGAATCGGGGGAAAGGAGCTGCCGGAGCCTCCCCCGGCTCCCTTCACCGACCTGGACCCCTGGGCCCCCGGAGGGTTCCTCCCGGCGCCGCGCCGAACTCCCTTGCTTGCCCACCATGTCTGCCCTCCCAGGCAACGGCCCTAGGCCTGCGCCTCGAGCCGATCCCGCTGGATCCCCTCCAGCATCTCCTGGCTGATGTCCTTCGTCGGATAATCCCCGTCGAAGCAGGCCGTGCAAAAGTCCTCGATCAGAGGATTTCCGGCCTTGGCGCTGGCCACCAAATCCTCGAGATCCTGGTAGAGCAGCCCGTCGCAGCCGAACTCTTCGCAAAGTTCCTCGTTGCTGCGCCCGGCCGCGATGAACTCCCGCTGGGTGCTCATGTCGATCCCGTAATAACAGGGATGGGTCAGCGGGGGCGAGTAGCTGGCGAGATAGACCTCCTTGGCCCCCGCCCTGCGCGCCATCCGCACCAGCTCCCGCGCCGTGTTGCCCCGAACGATCGAGTCGTCGAGGAGGAGGACGCGCTTGTTCTCGAACTCGAGCTGAATGGGGTTGAGTTTCTGGCGGATGCTTTTTTTACGGACCTTGTCGTTGGGCATGATAAAGGTCCTCCCAATGTAGCGGGACTTGACCAGCCCCTCGCGGCAAGGCACCCCCAGCTCCTGCGCCATGGCCTGCGCCGCCGTCCGGGCCGACTCGGGAACGGGGATCACCACATCCACAGGGATGCCCTTCTTTTTCCACGCCTTGGCAATGGCCTCCCCGCAACGCAGCCGCGTCTTGTAGACCGAGACATCGTCCAGAAAGGAGTCCGGACGGGCGAAGTAGACGTATTCGAAAATGCAGGGCCGGTGCGGAGTCGTCGTCAGCTTCTTGCGATGCACCTTGCGGTCCATGTCGATCCAGAGGGCCTCGCCGGCGGCCAGATCCCCGATCCTCTCGAAGCCCAGGATGTCCAGCACCACCGACTCGCTTGCGCAGGCGTAGGCAGGCCCCTCGGGCGTCTGCTTGGCCCCGAGAATGATGGGCTTGATCCCATAGGGATCCCGGAAGGCGAACATCCCCTGCCCCGCGATGATGCCCACGACGGAGTAAGCGCCCTTGACCTTGGCGTAGACGGCTTCGACCGCCTTGTAGATATCGTCCGCGGTGATGGTCGTCGCCCCCGCGCGATGCATCAGGGCCTGGCCCAGGACCAGGAGGACCGCCTCGAGGTCGCAGTTGGAGTTGACCAGGATCCCCTCGCTGGGGAAGTAACGTTCCCGAAGCTGCTGGAAGTTGGTCACGTTGCCGTTGTGCGCCATGGCGATCCCGATCGGGAAATCGAGCCAGAAAGGCTGCACATCGTTGTCCTCGTTCTTGCCGACCGTGGGATAGCGGACATGCCCCACCCCGAGATGTCCCTTGAGCCGCTGCAAGTGCTTGGTCTCGAAGACGTCCCGGACCAGGCCCATCCCCTTTTTGGCGTGGAAGCAGCTCCCGTCATAGGTCACCACCCCGGCCGCGTCCTGCCCCCGATGCTGAATCGCGAGCAGACCATCCAGGAGATCGGTCAAGATATTCTGCCCCTCAGGGCCAAAGATCGAGATGAATCCGCACATCGCGGGCAAGCCCTCCAAAGGGCAAAGGGAAGCAGAAGCAGGCAATTCGGGCCATCGGCCCCACTCGAAGGCAGAGATTCTAACAGGGGGGGACCCCTGGGGAATAAGAATTCTCAGGCCTTCGGGGACCACTCCTCCTTGGCTCCGGGCCGATCCCGGCTATACCATCCCAAGCTCGCAAAGCCCCGGCCCTCATGAGACCATGGGACCGGGCAAGGAGAACGAACGATGGCTGTCATGTTCCAGATCAATGGAAAGATCGTCCCCGAGGCCGAGGCCTACGTGCCCGCCATGGACCGGGGTTTCCTCTTCGGCGACGGAGTCTACGAGGTCATTCGCACCCGGGGCGGCAAGCTCTTCCACCCCGAGCTGCACTACAAGCGCCTCCGCCAGAGCGCCGACCGCCTCCGCATCCCCTTCCCCCTCTCCCTCGAGGAGCTGGTCGCAAACATCGACGCCACCCGCAAGGCGGCAGGCGAGGGCGACCACTACGTCCGCATCATCCTCACCCGCGGAACAGGCCTCGCCCCCAACATCGACCCCGCCCACGCCCCGGCCGACCCCAACCTCGTCCTCCTCGTCCGCCCCCTCGAGCTGCCCAGCGAAGAGGACTACGCCAAGGGCTGGAGCGCTTGGCTCGTCAACACCCTGCGCAACAGCCGCCGCGCCCTCGACCCCGCGATCAAGAGCGGCAACTACCTCAACAACATCATCGCCCTGATGGAGGCCAAGGACCACGGCGCCGACGTCGCCCTCCTCCTCAACGCCGAGGGCTACCTCACCGAAGCCCCCACCTCCAACGCCTGGATCGTCAAGGACGGCCGCACCCTCACCCCCCCACCCGAAGCGGGCATCCTCCTGGGCATCACCCGAGGCCTCCTCCTCGACATGGCCCGCCAACAGGACCTCCCCGTCTACGAGGAGCAGATCAGCCGCAGGGACCTCCTCGAGGCCGACGAGATCTTCCTCACCTCGACCCTCAAGGACATCCTCGCCATCACCACCCTCAACGGCAACCCGGTCGGCGACGGCAAGCCCGGCCCGGTCACCACCGAGCTGGCAAAGAAATTCAAAGAGTTCGTGGAAGGCTAGGGCTCGTTCCGAACTTGTCTCCTGGCCTTTGGCTGGAGTTGAAACTCCCGCTCGGGGACTCCCTGTCTCCGCGCGCCTCGGCACCCTCCCCGGGCTTTGGCCTCAGGCGCCTTCGGCGAAGTCGGCCAAAGCCGGGGGAGGATGCCGAGTGCAGCCCAAGCCCACGAGGGATCCTTGCGAGCCCTGTGCATCCCCTCCATGTGCCCCGCATGCCTCACTGGTTCTCTTGGAAGGACTTCAGATATTCGTACCGGTTCAGGATCTCATGCTCTTCAGCAAAAGCCCTGAAGTCCTCCCCATCGTCGTTTTTCAGATCGAAGCGCGCGCCATGCTCCACCATCCATCGCGCAAGCCCCTTGTATCCCAACAAGGTCGCTTCATAGAGGGGAGGCGTCCCGAACTCATTCTGCGTATTGAGATCGGCACCTTTCGAATGAAGCCAGGCGACTCCTTCCTGGTCATTCTCGACGGCAAGGTAATGAAGGACGGTCTCCCCGAGGCCATTCCGCTCTTCCAAAAGCTCGGGAGTCTCGGCAAGCATCTCCTCGGCTTCCGAAAATTCTCTGAAAGCCACCCTTCTCAGGAACAGGGACCATCTCTCGGAAGAGGCCATGGCATTCCTCCAAAAAACCATATGAGGTCGCTTCGTCAGCAACCTTAGAAACAGGCTGGCGGGCCTTGCCCTCCAAACTTTACTCTGCCCTTCCTCCCCCGCCAGGGCGCTCCCTTTCTCCGCGGGGCTCGTCATCCTCCCAGGGCTTTGGCCTCAGGCGCCTTCGGCGAAGTCGGCCAAAGCCTTGGGAGGATGCCGAGTTTGGACCCAAGGTGTCTTGACCAGAACTCGGCCCGTATTGTCGTGACCTTGGGGTTCCACCGCGCAAGCTAAAAAGCGGGCATCTGAGGGACGAAAGGTGTGGAGCCGGTCCTTGGGGTCGGAAAGAGATTGCTTGGAGTTCCTTCATTTCTGGTTTTCTTTCTCCGCGACCTCTTTTAGATGCGCGAAGTAGCGGAAGGCGGCGCTTGGGTTGGTGCCTTTGATCCGCTCGGTCCATTGCGCAAGGAGATCGTTTTGGTGGTTCGCTTGCAGGGCTTCTGCCTGAGAGTTAAGCGAGGCAAGGTGGATGTTGAGGACTTGGGGGGCAAATTGCATGAGAGGAAGGACCTGCATTCCCTTGGGCACACAAGTTCTGACTTCTTCGAGTTCGTAGATCTTCTTCGGGAGTAGAAGATAGTCGGGGCGGAGGACTTCTAGATCCGCCTTGAAGTAGGGAAGGGAGGGTCCCGTTTTTTCAGAATCTCCAGCGTAGTCCTGGTATGGGCCTCCATGGGTTTCGATGGAGAACTTTCCCACATTCCCTACCACGAGGGACTCGATGAACGCATAAGGGGTGGTTGGTGGTTGGAGTTCCAAGATCCTCGTCCAGAAATACAGCAGGGCGCAAAGCAGGCCTCCGTTTTCGACGGGGGCGATGTGGACTTGGGGGAAGAAGGATTTTTTCTCATCCTCCAGGTTTTTGTCCTTCTCTTTCTGCCACTCGAGGTTGCCCCGATGCCGGTTGAACCTTCTTTCATCCTGCAGGAAGGAGGGCCAAGGCTCCGATCCTCTTTGGTAATGGGAGAGGTTCTCGGCGCTGGCGTAGGCGGCAATGCGGGGGCTGGTTCTTGCATACTCCTTCCCCACAAAGGGGATGCTCGGAGCGAGGGGAAAGGCCCAATCGGGAGGTTGGAAACCGATTCGGGTGTAGCGATCCAACAATTCCTGGACTTGGGATTCATGGGAAGGGAAGGAAGTCATGCTCGCCCTCTTTTTCAGAAACGGGTTTTGCAGAAACGGGTTTTCTGGATTCAGGAGAAGAAGGGATGATACCTCTCCTGCTTGTCTCGGCCAATGCGTTCAACCTTGGATTTTGAGAAGGGGTGATCGGTTTCGCTCGTTCCGCGGTCCCAAGGGGAAAAGGCTGCTTGCTGGGCTTGCCAGGACCGGCGATTCCCCATAGCCTGGTTCCTGCCCCGTTTCGCCTGGATGGTGCCGGACCCGGGATCATGCGGGCACGCCCGGAAATTTGCACGTTGCATGACCCACTCATTGGCCCCTTCGACCATGCTCTTCCTGTACCCCAGCGGGCATGGGGAGAAGGGGCAAAGGAAAGGAACATGACGAGTCCTGAGCAACCCAACTCCCGAGGGTTCTGGTCCCTGGCCATCCCCCTCATCGCATCCACCTTCTTCCCTCGCATGGCGAAAACCCAGCAAATGCTGAAGAACCTTCAGCCCGACAAGGCTTATGTCGGGAATTCCCATCCCCACTCCTTTGGGAGCACGAAGAGCTTTGGGTTCTTTTGGATCCAAGGGTTTTCGGGGAGGGAACTCTGGCGCACAGATGGGAGCACGCAGGGGACGATTCCCCTGCACCAACCCAAGTACCCCGTCCCTATAAGTCGAAAGGGGGAAGGCTTGGGTTGGAACAACCTCTACTTCTTTTCAGGCTACGACCCCAAGCTGGGTTGGGAGCTATTCAAAACCGATGGGAGCATCAAGGGAACGGTTCTGCTGAAGGACCTTTTCCCAGGAAGCGGCTCTTCTTCCCTTCCGGAGCAGTTTACCGCCAGTGGCCCATTCCTCTATTTCGTTGGGCAGACGGCGGCAGGCAGGACTCTGTTCAGGACGGATGGAACGGCGGGGGGAACGCTCGCCCTCTTCTCGACCAAGGGCTCAATCCAGGGACTCAGCCCCTTCGGGAAGAAGCTTCTCTTCCGGGTGAGCACCTCATCGAAGGGCCCGGAAGGCATTGCCATCAGTGATGGGACCCCCAAGGGAACAAGCATCTTCATCAATCCACCCTCCTACAAGAGCGGGCGTGAGGACGGGCATTTCGAGGTGCTGGGGAAACGGTTCTTCTTCAGTGCGGAGAATGCTTCCCCAAAAACAGGAAGGGAACTGTTTGTCTCGGATGGGACGCCCCAGGGGACCCGCATGCTCAAGGATATCTGGCCAGGCCCCCAGAGTTCTTCGCCCAAAGACTTCGAAGTCATGGGGTCGAGGGTCTACTTTTCGGCGGATCACCCTCTCTATGGGCGCGAGCTCTGGAGCAGTGACGGGACGGCCCAGGGAACGGTCCTGGTCAAGGACATCGAACCTGGCAAGGTCCAGGGCTTTCCCCTCTCCAGCGATCCCCATGAGATCATTGCACGGGGAAACAGAATTCTTTTTGCGGCGGGCACTACGACGAATGGCGTGGAGCCCTGGATCAGCGATGGAAGCGCGAAGGGGACCCACATGCTCAAGGACATGGTCCCCGGGATTGGGTCTTCGGTCCCCAAACATTTCATCGTGGCTGGAAACCAGGTCTTCTTCAGCCTGCAACCGGGTTCCAATGTCGAGCTTTATCGCACAGATCTCAGCATCGCGGGGACGCGGCGGCTTCTCGCACTCGGCAAAGCTCCAGTGGGATTTCCCGCTCCCC
This sequence comes from Planctomycetota bacterium, assembly GCA_011321845.1. Classification (GTDB taxonomy): domain Bacteria; phylum Planctomycetota; class UBA1135; order UBA1135; genus HyVt-539. The sequence goes on from DROQ01000089.1 coordinate 25,854, forward strand.
AATTCGCCCCCTTCGGAGGGCGGCTCCTCTTTTCCAACTACACGAGCAAGACGGGTAACGAGCCCTGGATCAGTGATGGAACGAGCGCTGGAACCCATCTCCTCGCCGATCTCGTGAAGCTCGAGTACCAACCGGATTCCTCCAACCCGCAGAACTTTCTTTCCATTGGCGACCAGGTCTACTTCCAAGCCGTCCTGGGAAGCAAAAACCAAATCTGGCAGACGGACGGCTCCTCCAAGGGAACGAAACTCGCTACAGCCTCTTTCTTCCCAAGCAGGATCCAGGCGAGTCCCGACCGGATCTTGAGGTTTGATTGGATCCAGAACAGTTTGCACCTGCTTGCCTTCGACAAGGGGACGGGGCGCAGCGAAGACTTGCAGAGTTTCTTTCAGGTGGAACTCTTCCAGCCCATCGGAAAGAGATGGATTCTCTATGAACGGACCCGAAGCAGGGACCTCCGAATCTGGTTCACGGACGGGACCAAAAAGGGCACTCAGCAACTCACGGGGATTCCAAGCTTTACCCATCTCAACCTTTCCCTCCCCATCCCCTTTGGTCAGAAGGCCGTGATCTGGGGGCCCTTCCATCCCCAAACAGGCTCTCGAAACATCCCTCTCTGGATCACCGATGGAACTCCTTCGGGAACCAAGCTGATCCGGTATTTCTCTTTCCCCAACCCACTCTTTCATCTCAGAATCGATGCACATGTGGCCATCGGCAAGAACCTCTTCTTCACCATGCGTCCCAACCAATCCCAGAGCGTCCTCCTCAAGACGGATGGGAGCCCCAAGGGAACGATGGTCCTTGGGGTTTTTTCAAGGACCGGCATCACCAGTCTCACGCCCTTGAACGGGAAGATCCTCTTCTCGGCCCACGACCCCCAAAACGGGGAAGAACTCTGGATCAGCGACGGGACGCCCAAGGGCACCAAGCTCCTCAAAGACCTCCAGCCCGGTTCCGCCGGGTCCAACCCCTACGGGTTCGCGCGGTTCGGAAACCGGGTGCTCTTCATGGCTCGGCTTGGAGGGATCGGCCGGGAACTCTTCGTCACCGACGGGACCGCCCAGGGCACCGTCCTTCTCAAGGACATCCACCCGGGCCCCAAGGGGAGTTTCAAGGGGATCTTCGGCTTCCTCCCCATCGGTTCCCGGCGGCTGGCCTTCCTCGCGGATGACGGCCAAGGGATTCGGTTCTGGGGAACGGACGGCACCAAGAAGGGCACCCTCCCTCTGAGCGACAGGCTCCCCCCCGCCATCGCGACCATCTACGAACCCCTAAGCTTCCGCCTGGGAAGAGTCTTTTTCCGCTGGGCCGACCCGCAGCACGGATTCGAGCCATGGGTCTGGTTCCCCGGCGCGAGCGCGCGGGCGCATGGCCTCAGCTGCGGGACTTCCCCCCTGCTTAGGGCCACCGACCCCATCCTGGGGGGGAGCATGAGCCTCTCGGGGACCTTGGACCCCAAGCAACCCAGCGGCGTTCTCCTTCTCGGATCGACGGCCCCCACGCCTCTTCGCATGGGAAAGGGCTGCTGGCTCTACGTGGATCCCTTCCGGCTCATCATCCCCATCCCCACCCTCGCCAGGCAGGGAACGTGGAGCACGAGTTTCGGCGTTCCCAACCAGCCCAGCTTCGCGGGCCTCCTCTTTCACGCCCAAGTCCTACACCCCCTCAGCGCAGGAGGCTTCGACCTCAGCAATCCGGTGGAACTGGCGGCAGGCAAGTAAACCGAAACAAAATCCGGTCCCCCCCAGCAAGGATCCTTCGGCAAGGGGGGCCGCTTTCGTTTGCGTTAGATGCCCACAAGCTCATGGAGATGGACAGGCTGCGCTTAACCGGGGTAGGCTGGGGTCCGACCTTTAAACGGCTTTTTGGGACGCACCGGGCGCTTCTACCCCCCGAAGTAGCCCTTTGACACTGAGGTCTTCATCCAGGTCGGACCAATGGATCCCTTGGCCATCACCCACTAAGCGCCAGTTCTCTCGCTGACTTTGTTTCGCATGTAAGAGTTTTGGGAACCAAGCCAGTGGAACGGCAACTCGGCGGCCATCGGCGAGGGTCACCATGAGTTCATCGGCATCAATGGTCACATCGATCGCACGGGGATCCACTCTAGGATGGGAAAAAGTCATTCCACGCCTCCAAGAAATTCTTTTGGTGCTCCACCACCATCTTTTCTAAACGACCCAATTCATGCGCTCGAAACCTGTGAGAGGATGCCAAAGATACAGGATTCAACCAGAATTTGGCAACTGCCCCAGCCTTCTCCACGTGAATATGAGGAGGTTCGTCCCCTTCGTTGCTATAGAAGAAGAATCTCATCGATCCGATTCGAAGAATGGTTGGCACTGCGGCTTTCGCTCCCTTTCCCCACCCATAACCAGCATGATCCATGTTGAAACTCTTCCTGAGTCTACATCCAATGAAGACGAAAGAGGATTCTTAACCCGCTTCCAAGGCTCTTCCTCCATGGAAAAAGGAGGAATGGGTTGTCCCCGCCTATCGCGCAACGTTGGAGAGGGTGAGGAGGGCCATGGCGGTGCCGTAGCTTTTGCCGAGTTCGTGGCTGTCCACCCAGGAGCCGTCGAGTTCGGGGATGGAGAGGACGAGGCGGAGGAGTTCGCGGTGGACGGCTTTTTGGGCTTTGGGGGGGAGGAAGGAGGCGGCTTCGGAGGCGTGGAAGACGGAGTGCCAGAAGAAGAAGCCGCCGAGCTGGCCGTCGGAGTGGAAGTCGCACTTGCGAACGCGCTCCAGCTCTTTGAGGTGGGCGAGGAAGTTGCGGAAGGCGGCGGCGACCTTCTTGTCGTCGCTGGAGGCGAAAGCGCGGAGGACGGCCTCGCAGAGGGGCATGCGGCCCGCGGCGTTCTTGAGGTTGGAGGAGATGGAGCCGCCCCGCCGGCCCTTGGCGCTGCCGCCGTAGGAGAAGGAGCCGTCCTTGCGGCGGGCGGAGAGGAGGGCCTTGACGCCCTGCTGGGTGACGTCTTCGGGGACTTGGATCTTGTGCGTCTTGGCGAGGTAGAGGGACCACATCATTGCGCCGGTGCAGAAGGCGTTCTTGTATTCGTGGGCGAAGAAGCCGCTGTTCTTATCCTGGATCTGCTGGGCGCGGCGGGCGAGGCGCTCCAGCTCGGCGACGAGGGTTTTGTGCTCGGCCTTCTTGCCCTGCTTGAGGCGCTCGAGGAAGAAGAGCATGCGGTAGGCCTCGCTGTAGACCTCCTCCTCGGTGCCGAGGGCGAGGCGCTTGTCGTCGCTCAGGTAGGCCTGGGCCTTTTGGACGGCCTGGTCGATGCGCTGGGGACTGAGGGCGCCCTGGCCGCGGGGGAGCCGGTCGCGCCAGCGAAGAAGGGCTGTGGCCGCGAGGGCGGTGACGGCGACGCGGACGTTGGGGAGGATCTTGGGAGCGGGCCAGTAGGCGTAGCGGGTGTCGGACCAGGAGCCGTCGGGGCGCTGGCGCTCCAGGAGGTAGAGGAGGCCGGCGCGCGCGCGGGCGGGGAGGGCCTTTTTGAGATTCTTCGGCTCGCCCAGTTCGCTGGTGGAGGGCAGAGGGCTCCCCTTTTTCCAGGCGACCCGGGTGTCGACGAGGATCTCGAAATCGTGGGCGAGCGGGGAGAGGGGGGTGGTGTCGTCGCCGCGGGCAAGCATAGCGGCGGCGCGCTGGGCGAAGGGGCCATCCCCCAGGGCGGCCCGGGAGAAGGCGGCGATGGCTTCGCGGGTTCGCCAGAGGCGCCAGAGGGCAGCCCCCTTCCACCAGAGCATCTCGCTATCCTGCTCGGCCAAGGGGACCTGCTCCACGAGGGCCACGGCCTTGGCAAATTCCCCCGCCCGGATCAGGCAGCGCATGCGCTCCAGCCGAAGCCCGGGCGCAGCGTCCAGCAGTTTCAAGGCCTCGCTCAAACGCCCCATCCGCCGGAGGACCGCAGCCGCCGTCTTCACAAACATCTCCTTCCACTTGGAAGAAGCCAGCGCGCTCTTCTCGAAACTCTTCAGGAGTTTCAGCGCATCCCCGTCCCGCCCATCCAGGCTGAGCTGCTCGGCCAGATAGATCCGATCCCGCATACTCTTGGCCTTGGACGCGGCTTCGGTCAACGCACCTTCTCCCCCGATTTTGCGCCGCGTCAAAAATGCGATCAGGAGCGAGCGCACCCAAGTCGGCGAAAAGGATCGAATGCGCTGCACACGGTGCAGGACCTTCCCCTTGGGTCCCAGCAAAAAGAGCGCGGGCTCCACGACCTTCAAAAAGAGAGGGTCCGCGGAATTCCCGTTATAAGCCCCCAGCCGCTTCCCCACACTTCGGTCCACAAAGAGCCGGAGGGCAACAAACCTCCGCCGGATCAAGGCCGCCAGGTCGGGATCGGAGAAGACGGCGAGGTTCATGTATTCGTCGACGAGGGGGGCGCGGTACATCGGGCGGCCCTCGATCCGGAATCCGTAGACGAGCAGGGGTTTCCCGAGGGCTTTGGCCTGGTTGAGGGCCTGGTCGAGGAGGGCAGCGCGGTCGATCTTGGGGAGGATGGGT
>DROQ01000090.1 GCA_011321845.1 Planctomycetota bacterium
AGGGACGATAAAGATTTTCATCGATTCTGGCTCAATAAAACAAAAAGATAAAATTTTGATGTACCTTGATCCCCCTTCCAGCACTGGGGCTGACCGAAGAGAAAAAGAACTCCATTTGGATGGAAAGCCTATTCTTTTCCAGCATCTTCCCCCCGGTGAAAATTATTTTCTTCGAATCGAGCAGTGGCCAGGGTCTCATCTCTGGTTTGCTGGCCTAAGTGGTACGACTGGAAGATTAAATGTGAAAGAAGGAGAGATCACCGTCCGAAGATTTCGGGCGATCCAAGGAACCTTAACCATCAAAGGAAAAGCCATCGATGAAAGAGGCATGCCGGTTCCTGCGTTGTGGGTGGATGCCTATAGGCAAGCACCGGGAGCTGGAGGCGATCCTCCTAACGCGGGATTAAGCGGATACCGATTGAATGGTGCTCTTCTCCACATGGAATCGCGTGGGACAGTCACAAATCGTCGTGGGGAGTTCGAGTTGAAATGGTTGCCCCCTGGAACTTATTATTTTTTTGTATTTCCTCAACTCGTAAGGGGCCAAAACTTCCAGGCTAAGGTGAGCAAGATCCCTCCATTTTTGAAGGCCCCGGGTGAGGGTGTTGTTTTTCATATAAAACATGCTTGGAAAATTAGGGGTCGCATTCTTTTTCATGGGAAAAAAATGAGGAGAGGGTCTGTCTTTTTGAGGAGGTTAGATCCACTCAATTTGGCCGAAAGTTCCGATTATTCCTATTATTCTCTACTTAGTTTAAGAAATGGGGTTGAGGTGGATCTTGCCCGAGAGCCCGCAAGGCCGAGAGGAAAACAGGAGGCTAAGGGCAGTCACCCGGTAACCTTCATTTTTAAACATATTCCTCCCGGGCGATATCGACTCTCCTTCCAGAATCGGTCGGGAAAAAAGTTCTTGCCCAAGATCCTCGTTCTGGGGCAAGTGGATCTGAACAAGGGAGTTTATGAGTTGACTTGGGATCTCAAGCTTCAATAAACCTTAAGCTCGAGTGACCTAGAAGCAGCCGGTCCATGGTTTTCTGCTAGGTTTGCATGCCACCTAATGAGCCGTTCCGTCCAAGGTCATCCACCCTTCTCTCTGAAACCTCCCCAAACCTCCTTGGAACCCGCATTCTAAGCTCAATACTCCACCTCCGAATTCAGGTCCCCCTTGCCTGAAGGCCAAGTTTTTGGTCTCCAGCATTACGTATGGGCGATTAGGGAAAAGCTATCTTGGACAGGCCTCCCTAAGGAGCTTCGGCGGGGTCTACCTTAACCCGTATTGTTTGCGAAGCTTTTGAAGCTCGTTTTTGAGTCTTTCCCTTGTCGCCCGGTAAGCGGGGTCCTCGTAGACATTGTGGTGTTCCCCGGGGTCTTTCTCGAGGTCGAAGAGTTCGTAGAAGGGGAGGGTGTAGTAATAGATGAGTTTGTAGCGCTGGGTTCGGACGCCTTCGTGTTTGCGGACGGAGTGGGAGCCGGGGAACTCGTAGTAGTGGTAGTAGATGGACTTGCGCCAGTCTTTGGGGGTGGGGGAGCCGGCGGTTTGGAGGAGGGGGACGAGGCTCTTGCCCTGCATGTCCGGGGGGATGTCGCAGCCGGCGAGCTGGAGGAAGGTGGGGGCGAAGTCGAGGTTTTGGACGAGGGCCTTGACGGTCTTGCCCTGGGGGAAGGCCTTGGGCCAGGAGACGAGGAGGGGCATGCGGGCGGACTCCTCGTAGAACCAGCGCTTGTCGAACCAGCCGTGGTCTCCGAGGAAGAAGCCCTGGTCGGAGCTGTAGACGACGACGGTATTGTCCAGGAGTCCCTGGTCGCGGAGCGTGTCGAGGATGCGACCGACACCGTCGTCGACGGAGGCGATGCAGCGGAGGTAGTCCTTGATGTAGCGCTGGTATTTCCAGCGGACGAGGGCCTTGCCCTTTAGTTGGCCGGCGGCGACGCGTTTTTTGTAGGCGGCGTTTTTGGGGCCATAGGCGGCGTCCCAGGCCCTGCGCTGTTCCTTGTCGAGGCCGCGCTGGGGGACGAGCTTGAGGTCGTGGGGGTTGAGGTGCTTGGCGACGGTCATGGTCTGGGTCTTGGCGGCGGGGCCGAGGCCGCTCCAGTCGTCGAAGAGGTCCTCGGGCTCGGGGAGATCACGGCCGTCGAAGTCGCGGAGGTGGGCGGGGCCGGGGCGCCAGTTGCGGTGGGGGGCCTTGTGCTGGACCATGAGGCAGAAGGGTTTGGTCTTGTCGCGTTTGTTGCTCAGCCAGTCGATGGCGAGGTCGGTGATGAGGTCGGTGGTGTAGCCGTGGAGTCGGACCTTGCCTTCGGGAGTCAAGAAACGGGGGTTGTAGTAGGTGCCCTGGCCTTTGAGGATCATCCAGTGGTCGAAGCCGGTGGGCCTGGTCTTGAGATGCCATTTGCCGAGCATGACGGTCTGGTAGCCCTTGGCTTGGAGGAGCTTGGGAAAGGTCTGCTGGCTCCCGTCGAAGCGGTCCCGGTTGGTGCGCAGGCCGTTGAGATGGGAGTGCTTGCCCGTCAGGACGACGGCGCGGGAGGGCGCGCAGAGGGAGTTGGTGACGAAGCAGTTGTCGAAGCGAACTCCCATCCTGGCGATGCGGTCGATGTTGGGAGTCTTGTTGATCCGGGATCCATAGGCGGAGATGGCGTGGGCGGCGTGGTCGTCGGAGAAGATGAAGACGATGTTGGGCCGGGCGGGGAGGGGGCGGGGAGGTTGGGCAGCCTTGGGGGATGGGGACCCGGAGGCCCGGGGCGCGGACTCTCCCGCTTGGCATCCAAGCAAGAGTAGGGGGAGGATGAGGAGGGAGCGCTCAAGCAGGAGAGAGGGGAGGATTGGAAGAGAGCGTTTGGGAGGGGCGAGGTGGGGAGGCTTCATCCCTTCTTTTTAGCGAACGCGCGCAGCTCGGCCAGGGGGACTTCGAGCTTGTCGCGGATGTTCCCTGGGAGATGGGGGTGGGCCCTGAGGTAGTCTTCGCAGATTTGCCGGGCGGCGGGGCCTTTTTGGGCGCCGAGCCAGGCGTCGAACCATGCGGGGAGGAAGAAGATCTTGCGATGGTCGCGGATCCAGAGGGCTTTTTCGAGGGCTTAGGGGAGGAGGGGGAGGCTGTCGGCTGCCTGGCCGGGCCAGTGGAAGAAGGGGGGGCCGCTTGCCGTCGAGGCGGTCTTCGCGAGGGCTCAGGTTGACATCATTTATGGCCTAGTAGCAGAAGCCCGCGAACATAGGATTGGAAGGAAAAGACTGCGGCAGGGGGACACTTCCTTCCGCAGGTGGGTAAGAAGTTAATGGTGGTTTTGGGGGCAAGAGCGTTTCGGCGTTAAAACGGCCTACCCTGTTGAGGAAAAGGGACCCAGCGAAGGGTCTGGGGAGTGGCAAGGCATAGGGGATGGCCTTTGCCTGGGCTCAGATAGAGGGGCAAAAAAGGTAGGTTTTCCCTTCAGCTCAGGCCCAGATTGTGGAAAAAACGTGCGATTTGCGCAGCAAATTTCCCTTTTTGGCGAAAATTTTGTCCCCCCCCCCTCTATAAGGGGGGAAGTTCTTTTTTTGTTTCAACCGCTAAGGAGGAAAAATGAAAACATTGCAAATTGGCCTGGTCACGATCTTTTCCCTCTTGTTCGGGGGGCAGATCCTTCTGGGTCAAGGTCAATGGGTAGTCTTGACAAAATCCTATCCTGCACCTTTCAAGCAAAAAATCGATAATAAGCATCAGGGTGGGGGGTTTGAGGTTCTAACTGCCTATGTGGATGCAAATAATGCGATCAGCTCG
>DROQ01000091.1 GCA_011321845.1 Planctomycetota bacterium
ACCATCAAGGACCTGGGCTTCGCCGCAGGCGGGCAGGGAACCTACAGCTACAAGACCCTGGTCATCACCCTCGCCCACCTCAAGGGGACGAGTATGAGCAAAACCTTCGCCGACAACCTCGCCGGGCCGGTGGAGGTTCTGCGGAACAGCCCGCACAAGCTGGCCTTTCCCAAGGCTGACGCCTTTCACCTGGTCGGGCTCAAGACGAGCTTCCGCCACGACGGCAAGCGTGACCTGGTGTTGGACATCCAGATCCAGGGCGCTTTCTTCAACGGCAGCACCCCCGGATCCCACCGCTCCAGCAGCCTGGAGACCGTCTTCGCCCTCGACTACAGTTTAAGCAAACCCAAGAAGACCGGCTTTGGGCCCTACAAGCAGGGCGCCAAACTGGTCTTCGAGCTGGAAGGCCAGAAAATCGTCTACTTCGGAACCGCCTGCAAGGCTTCCAACGGCAAGGCTCCCAACCTTGCCCTCTCGGGGGCCCCCACCCTGGGCAAGACCGTGGACTTCAGCCTCTCCGACCTCGAAAAGAACATGCCCGGCCTCTTCCTCGTGGGCACCAGCGACAGCAAATGGGGGGCCTTTACCCTCCCCCTCGACCTCAGCCCCCTGGGCGCCAAGGGCTGCACACTCCTGACGAACATCCTGATCATGGGACCGGGCAGCGCCGACGCGAACGGCCTCTTCAAACTCAGCGTCCCCATCCCCAACATCCAGAGCCTGCGAGGAACCCGCATGATCCTCCAGGGCATCGCCCTGGACCCCAAGGCCAACCCCCTGGGCATGGCCTTTTCCCGCGGCGCACGAACAGCTTTTCAATAGAACAGCCTCCCCATCCCAAGACTCCTCGGAAAGGAGAGACCCAATCGTCCCGAGGAAGGCTCTCCTTCGTTACTCTCAAGAACCGTGCTCTCCCTTCTGATTCTCTGCTTGGCCTATGGGGGACCGATTCATCTCCGAAGCCCAAAGAGGCCACCTAAGGGGAAAAAACACCCCTGTTGAAAAAGAGCGGATCGACAAGCGACTACCCGGGAAGAAACCTTGCCTGATTCCCCACCAATTGAAAACAACCCAAGGGACCCCGGTCAGACATCCGGATCAAAACCCCTGGGGAGGGAGGCGAAGCGATTCGGGCCAAAGGCAAGCTCCTTTTGGATTCTCCACACCCATGAGCAAAGTCGAAGAGCTGGATCTCTACCTTATTCCTTCTTGGAAAAAGTCTTGAGGAATTGAGAGTCGGATCGATTAAGCATTTTTTCCCTACAAAAGGTGCTTTTTTTTTTGTCTCTACCGTTAGGCTCCCTTCAAGAGTTCGTTCAATTTCCTTTAGGGTTCTGGACCATCAAACTTTTCCATTACCCTGTAATCCATGGAGGCCCATATGTTCATCCCCCCATCTCTTTTCCCCAAACCCGCCTTGAAGGTCATGTTAGGGATCGCCTTCTTTCTTTTCCTCTTCAAGAGTTCGATCCTTTTGCCCTTATTCGCAAATCCTGTAACCAATTGTGACCCTTGCCCCAGAACCACATCTGTTTCCGGAAATTGTGACGGGAAAAATGGCCGGCCTTATATAACCGCTATTTGGGTTAAAGACAACAAAGATGACGGCGAAGATGGACAATGCAAAGACCCAAGCAAAGGGTGCAATCAAACCAAACTCTGTGAATGGAAAGGGCGCATTTTCGTTACAAATGTCGATGCAAACAACACAGAATACGGCAGTGTCCAAGTGAAAATTTATGGGCCTGGAAACATTAAAGCTTGCTACCATCTCGCTTACGGGGACACATGTATCAAAAAATTCGGCACAACGGACACAACCAACCCTCCCATTACGAAGGGATGCTCAGAGGAATATCCCATAAAAATTCAAGGAACATATGGGGACATCACCTGCACCACCTACTTGACTTTTAAATGCGGAGCTTGCCCAGCGCCAACGAACCAATGAGCCATTTCCAAAAAACATCTTTCATCCTTCTTTTTCTTCTTTTCATCGGTGGAACACTATGGACAGTCCAGCTATTCCAACCTTCAAATCCGGGCGTTGAAGGCTCCAGGAAAATAACTCTTTTCAAGAGAGATGAAGAAGCAAAAAAAACGGAGCAAAAAAGAAAACACCAGAAGGAACGCTCAGGTGAAAGGATACAGCGACCCACAGAAAGTCCCACAAAAGAGGGAAATGGTTCCAAGGTAACCCACAAAGAAACCTTACTTTTTGATGTTCTCACAAAAGATCTCTTCAAGGGTATCCCTTCCCTTTTGAGAGCTCTCGGATACAACCGGGAAGAAATTCAAGAAGTATTAAAAAACAAAGTTCTTTCAGAAAAGCTAGGAAAACTACAGAAAAGAGCCATTGCAACAGATGGGGGATTTAACGATCAACTCGGTTCTCTTGGATGTAAAATATTGATACCATTCATAACAGACGATGAACCGCAAAAGAACAAAGCTTTGCTCCAGGATGGAAAAATCCTCTTCAAAGATCCAAAGGATAAGAATCACTACTTAGAATTAACAGCCTTCTTTGGTCATCACAAAACAGGCCAACGGACCTTTATCCGATACGACAAGTTCCCTGAAATGAATGCGATTCTTAAGGCCGAGATCCATTTCCTCCAACGTTTTCGCAGACAAGTAAGGAAGGAAGTCAATAAGTTCCTAAAAAAATGAGGCTTTAAATTCCACACATTCTCCACCTTCAAGACACCCTAAAAATCAATGCTTCCCTCTCAACAAAAAATCACTTTATGCCAAAAGTATAAGATTCTCTCCCTTTTGATCTTCATCCTTATCCTCCTTCCCCCGTCCTGCAAAAGGGAAAGTGATCCCCAAAAAAACAAGTGGAGACACCTCAAACGCTCAGAAATAAACGAATCCGAGGATCCCAAACAGCTTCTTTCTTCAAAAAGGAAGGATGCCCATCTTCAAAGGCCTAAAGAGGGAGAGAACAATCAAGAAGGGAGTCAAGTCCTTGAAGGGGAAGTCACTCTGGACTTGGGTTACTTTGATCGAAAAGCAATGGGGAAAGAGGCGACCATTAGCAAGGATTTTACCGTTGCCTTGCCTACAGGATCCAAGCTACTGTCTCTTTCAAAGTCATGCACCTGCGCAGAGGTTCTTTTAAAACTACCTAACGGGAAGTTTCTTCCCCTAAGGAAACCCTATCTCCCTTTCAAAGGGGTGGAAGATTCGAAAACGGTCATACGGATCAAGATCAGGGTTCCGCCCGAAGAGGGAAAAGTGGCGGGCACCATCCGTTGGATCTTCGAGAACGGAAAGACCTTTGTTGGGCATTATAAGGCCTGGGTTGGCAAACGATTCCATATGAACCCAGGGATCTGGTGGCTAGAAAACAAGGATTCCCATTCGCCCTACAGGATCTACATCAGCTCCTACAAAGCCTTCGAAATCCTTTCGCTAAGCAATGCTCCTCCCGGAGTAATTGCGCGGTTTCATCCGAGTAACTCCACAAAGGAAGCATGGGATATCGATCTCGAGTACATAGGGAAGACTCCTCTCGCCACTCCCGCCTTGCTCACCTTTTCCATGGACCATGGGTTTTCCATCCAGATCCCGATCAAACGAAGACCCCCCCTGGGACTTCGCATCCTCCCCTCGCCCTTCGTTTATTTTTCCCGAGTCCCCCTCCTTGGGCACAAGGATCGTGAAATCCACCTTGGAGGTTTCCATAGGGGGGATCGGGTCCTCGAGCTGCGGACGAAACCCTTCTCTCCTTCCAAGGCACTCGTAAGCTGCAAGTTCCTTCCACCCAAAAAAAAGGAAGGCCCACCCCGCTACCGTATCCGGGTCAAAAACATGGGTCTAGGGGAAAACGAATCCGCAGAAGGACTGGTTCTCTTTCGCATTCTCCATCCCAATGGCAAAGTCGAAGAGCTGGAACTGACCTTCTTACTCCTGGGAAAAAAATGAGGTTTGGACTTCTTCTAGGCCTAAGGCCATGGAAGCAATCCATTGAGAACTCGACAGCGGGGGGGTGAGGCTTCATCCTTTTCGGGATGAGCGCTCGCTGGATACTGGATGACAGACCCCTGGAACTCGAAGACCTCGCCCTGGTTCTCTCTGAGGATCCGCCTCAGCTGGAGCTGGCGCCGGAGACGCGAGAGGCGCTTGGGACCTCGCGGGCGGTCATCGAGGAGGTTCTGGCAGCGGGTCGAACGGTCTATGGGGTCAACACGGGTTTTGGGCGGCTTGCCCATGTCCGGATCGCGGACGACCAGCTCCAACAGCTGCAACGCAACCTGATTCTCTCGCACGCGACGGGAGTAGGGGAGCCCCTCTCGATCGGGGTCTCCCGGCTGATGCTCCTCCTCAGGATCAAAGCTCTCTGCCGTGGCTGCTCGGGGGTCCGGGTGGCACTGGTGGAACGGCTGATCGATCTGTTCAACCGGAACTGGATCCCGGTCATTCCTCAGCAGGGGAGCGTGGGGGCTTCGGGGGACCTTGCGCCCTTGGCGCACATGGCCCTCTGCCTCCTGGGCATGGGAGAGGTCTGGAAGGATGGGGTGCGCCGTCCCACAGCGGAGGTCTACCAGGAAGAAGGCGTCGAACCCTTCGTGCTCCAGGCCAAGGAGGGGCTCGGCCTCATCAACGGGACCCAGTGCATGACGGCCATCGGGGTGATGGCCTGGCTCGAGGCCGAGAGGCTGGCCGACACGGCGGACATCGCATGCGCCATGTCCCTGGAGGCCCTGCGCGGCTCGATCCAACCCTTCAGGGCCGAGGTCCACGACGCGCGCGGCCAGCTCGGGCAGCAGGAGACGGCCCGGCATCTGCGCCGCCTGCTGGAGGGTTCGGAAATCCTCCCCAGCCACGCCGATTGCCACAAGGTCCAAGACGCCTACAGCCTGCGCTGCGTGCCCCAGGTCCACGGGGCCGTGCGCGACTGCCTCCGCTTCGTGCGGGGGGTGCTGGAGGCCGAGATCAACGCGGCCACGGACAATCCGCTGGTCTTCGCGAGCGGGGAGGTCATCTCGGCGGGAAACTTCCACGGGCAGCCGGTGGGGCAAGCCATGGACTTCTTGGGGATCTCGCTCTCGACCCTGGGCAACATCTCCGAGCGACGCATCGAGCAGATGGTCAACCCCGCCCTCTCGGGCTTGCCTGCCTTCCTGGCGCCCGAACCGGGGATCCAGTCGGGACTGATGATCCCGCAAGTAGTGGCCGCCAGCCTCGCCAGCGAGAACAAGGTCCTGGCCCATCCCTCCTCGGTGGACACCATCCCCACTTCGGCCAACCAGGAGGACCACGTCTCCATGGGGACCACGGCCGCCCGCCACGCCCGGGACATCGCTCGCAACACGGCCCGCATCCTCGGGATCGAGCTGATCTGCGGCGCCCAGGGCCTCGAGTTCGACCGCAGCCTCCGGGCAGGCAAGGGGGTCGAAGCGGCCTACGCCTGTCTCCGGGAGCGCGTCCCCCCGCTCGAAGGAGACCGTTTCCTCGCTCCCGACCTCGAAGAGGCCTTCCAGCTGGTCCTCCAGGGGAAGATCCAGGACGCGGCGGCCCGCGCCCTCCAGACCTAGCCAACCCTCCCAACTCCAACCATGCGGCCCAGCCTCGCTCTCGATTACCGGCCCGCCCTCTTCTCCCGCTCGGGCATCGCCAGGGTCACCCGGGAGCTGGCCCGCGCCCTCGGCCCCCTCCTCGCCGAGACCGGCTCCCCCCTCCAGCTCTACGCCCACGCCCTCCGCCGCCCCCTCGACAGAGCGGGACACCCATGCTCCGCTCGCCTGGGCCAAGCGGGACACCCATGCTCTGCGCAGCTGCGCCGGCTGCGCCTGCCCGGCCGGCTGCTCCAAGCCCTTGCGCCCCTTGGGCTGGACGCCTGGCGGCTGAGCGGAAAACCACAGGCCTTCCTCTGGACGGACTACGTCTATCCGGCCATCTCCCCCGGCCGTCCCTGCAAACGCTGGTTGCTGGTCCACGACCTCGCCTTTGTCGAAGACCCGAGGTTTCACGGTGCGAAGGCCTCCGAGGTTCTGCGACGCCGCTTCGAAAAGGCCCTCGCCCAGGCCGACCTCCTCCTCTACCCCAGCGAAGCCACCCGGGACGCCCTCCTCCAGCATTACCCTGGGGCCATGCGGGACACCCATTCTCAGCTCCTCCCCTTCGGGCTGGACCACGTCCCCCAGCCTGGGGCGGCGGAGATCCAGGCCGCAAAGGCAAAGGCCGCCCGCCTCCTCGGCAGCGAGGAGCCCTACCTGGTCATCCTGGGCACCCTCGAACCGCGCAAGAACCACGACTCCCTGCTGCGCGCCCTCGGCCTCCTGGCCGCCGAAGGAAGGCCCATCCCCCTCCTCGTCATCGGCGCCCCCGGCTGGCTCAGCGAGGAGCTGCAGGCCCGGTTGCGGAGCCATGGACCCAGGCTCCGGAATTCCCGCAAAAACCAGGGGCTCAGCGAAGAGCTGCAAGGCGGAAGCCGAGGAAAGGTTTTGGAAAGAGAATCTCCCCGCCAAAACCGAGGGCTCAGCGGAGAGCCGCAAGGGCGACCGCGGAACCGGCCCCGCGACATCCCCGGGGGCGCTCCGGGAACAAAAGGCGGAGCACCCTTCCCCCTCGCCTGGACCGGCCCCCTGCCCGACGCCGAGGTCTTTCCCCTCCTCGCCGGAGCCGCCGGCCTCGTCTATCCCTCCAGCCTCGAAGGCTTCGGCTTTCCTCCCCTCGAAGCCCTCCTCCTCGGCACCCCCGTCCTCGCGGGCGACTGCCCCGCCCTCCGGGAGACCCTCGCCGGACAGCGCGGCGCCCTCTTCGCGGATGGCCGCGACCCCGTCGCCCTCGCAGCCCAGATCCCCCAACTCATGACCCTCGGCACCGGCCCCTGCGAACAGCTCCGCTCCCGCCGCTGGAAGGCCGCCGCCGAGACCCTCCTCCCCCTCCTCCCCAAGACCGACGAATGACAATGAGGTCCCAGCCATGAGATCCAAACATTCCCCGCTCAGCCGAGGCCTTCTCTACGGCCTCCTCGCCCTCCTCCTCCTGGGATGGGTCTACTACCAGAGCAACTTTGCGGGCTGGACCGGCCTCGCGACCTGGGGCTTCTTCGTCGCCTGGGCCTACCTGCTGACCTACGGCCTCCCGACGACCCTCGTCGTGCACGCCCTTGCGGCCGTCTGGGTCGGCCTTCCCTTCGGCCTCTTCCTCGGCACGGCCGCCCTCCTCTCCCTGGCCGCCCAGGTCCAGAGCCTCAAACTCCTCCGCGCCCTCCGCCAGCGCAAAACCCAGGAGGACCTCGCATGAAGCGCCGCGCCTTTCTCCAGTCCCTTTTCCGATGCGCGGGCCTCAGCTCGGTCCTCGGCATCGTCGCCAAGACCAGTCTCGAAGCCCTCGCTCCCGGCCTGCCCCCCCGACCTCGAGGCAAGACCCTCCTCGACATCCACGTCCACCTCTTCGGCAAGGGCGACGGCGGCACCGGCTGCTTCCTCTCGGAGGAACAGCAGCGCCACTTCAACTACCGCTTCTTCCTCGAGCTCCTCGCCATCGACCCCGCCAAGGGCGACATGGACGGCCAATACCTGCGCCGCCTGCTCCGGGACGCCCGGGCCTCCACCCTGGATCGCTTCCTCCTCCTGGCACAGGACGGCCGCTACGATCACAGGGGCAAGTTCGACAAGGCCAACACCCACTTCTATGTCCCCAACGACTACCTCTTCGAGATCTGCCGCAGGCACCCAGACCTCTTCTCCCCCTGCGTCTCCATCAACCCGAAGCGCCGCGACGCCCTGAGCGAGATCGACCGCTGCGCCGAAAAAGGCGCCAAGGCCTGCAAGGTCCATCCCCCCACCCAGGACGTCGACCTGCGCGACCCCGCCTTTCGCCCCTTCTACCGAAGGCTCCGCGAGCGCGGCCTCGTCCTCATGGTCCACACCGGCACCGAGCACGCCTCCAAGGTCCCCGACCAGGGCCTCGGAGACCCCGCCCGCCTCGAGCCCGCCCTCCAGGAGGGCTGCACAGTCATCGCCGCCCACAGCGGCCTGGGCTCCTTCTTCGACACGGAGGACTTCTTCCAAAACCTGCGCCGCCTCGTCCGCCGCTATCCCAGACTCTACTGCGGCACCGGCAATCTGGGCGGCATGCTCCGCTGGCGCAACCTCCCCCGCCTCCTCCAGGCCCCCGAAATCCTCCCCCGCCTGCTGCACGGGAGCGACTATCCCTTCCCCCCCAACCCCCTGGTCCAGTGGAGCAGGCTCAGCCCGCCCCTCCTCACCAGCCTCCTCGAAGAAGAAAACCTCCTCGACCGCGCCTGGGCGATCGAAAAGGCTCTGGGCATGCCCGACCCCGTGTTCGGGGACCGGGCGGCGCGCATCCTGGGTCTGGCCTGAGCCTTGGGGGCGCCCCCCAGGCTTCCCACCCAGGCTCCTTCCCAGCAGCCCCCCTGGCTTACTGCCTTCGATTCTGCGGCCGGATGAAGATGCGCAGCGCGGGCCGGGAGAAGATGTAGTTGGCGATGTCGATGACGTCCTGGCGAGTCACCTTCTTGACGCCTTCGTTGAACTTCTTGTCCTGGTCCAAGCCTTGGCCGAAGAGGACGCTCAGGGCGTTGTTGGAGCAGACTGCGGCGTTCCGGATCTTGCCCAGGGCGTCGTAGCAGAGCAGCATCTTCTTGGTCAGCTCCAGCTCTTCGTCGCTGAACCGGCCCTTGCGGATGTCCTCGATCACGCCGTTGATGATGTCCACGACGGGCGCCTCATCCTCGGGGCGGAAGTCGGTCTCGATGTAGTAGTGCCCCGCGCCATCCCCGGTGTAGGGGACACCCGAGACCGCGTAGACATATTTGTTCTCTCCCTCCCGGAGGCGATGGAAGAGCCAACCCTGTCCCCCGATGATGGAGTTCATAACAGAGAGGGCGTAGCGGCGCTTCTCATCCTGCCGGGGGATGGCCCGCCAGGCGATGCGGTAGTTGGTGCGCACCTGTTGGTTCGTCTTTTCGACGAGCTGCGGCTTGGCCGGGATGGGGTCGGGCACCACGCGTGAGGGAGGAATCTCCCCGCGCTCCCAGGAGCCGAAGGCTTTGCGCGCCAACGCCTCGGTCTTGTCCAGGTCGATGTCCCCGTAGATGGCGAGGACGCAGTTGTTGGGCCGGGTGAAGGTCTCGTAGAGCCTGCGCACATCGTCGACGGTGAAGGACGAAACGGTCTCCTTGGTCCCGAAACGCTGCATACGGTAGGGATGCTTGTGGTAGAGATGCGTGCGTGTGATCTTTTCCGCGATGCTCGTGGCCTGCACTTCGAGGTTGGGGAGGACCCGCCGCAGGAGGATCATCTTGACCCGGGCGACCCAGGCCGGATCGATCGCAGGCTCCCGCAGGACCTCCCGGAAGAGGTCGAAGGATGGCTCGAGGGTGGAGGCAAGGCTCTGCATCTTGACAAAGTAGACATTGTTGTGAGATTCGGCCGAGAGGCTCATGCCGAGCCGATCCATGGCGCCCAGGAGGACGGGAAAAGGCTTCTTCTTGGTCCCACGCCAGAAGGTGTTCCCCATCAGGAAGAACAGCCCGTTGTTCTTTTCGTCTTCGTAGATGACCCCCCCGTTGAAGGCGGCGGTCACGTCCACCATCCCGTACTCGGGCACCCTCTTGAGCAGGAGAGTCAGCCCGTTCTCGAGGACGACCTTGCGGACCTTGGAGGCGCCTTGACCCTCGGAAGCCTTGCTGATCGCCGTCTTCTTTTTCGGTGGAGTGATGATGACGACGTTGAGCTTGGACTCGTCGAGGTACTTCCGAGCGGCCTCGCGGATCTGCTCGGGGGTCACCTTCTTGATCTTTTTGAGGTAGCTGTCGTTGAAGAGCGGGTCGGCCACCCAAGCGAGGTTCGAGGCCAGCTCCTCGGCCCGGTTTTCGACGGTGGAACGGGAAGCGTGGTAATTCTTCTCCAGCACGGTAATCGCGCGATCGATCTCCTCCTGGCTCACCAGCTCGGTCTTGAGGCGGAGCATCTCCTTCCAGATCTGGTCGACCAGGGTCCTGGCATGCTCGACCGTGTCCACCGAGAAACCCACCGAGAATCGACCCGCGCCAAACACCGGCGTCCAGGAAGAGGTATACAGACCTGTGGGCAGGATCTTGCGGGAAGGATCGTGCTCGAACTTGCGGGGCAGCCTCGAGCTGGCCGAAGCGCCGAGCACATTGGAGAGCATGTCCAGCATGTAGAGGTCTGGATTGCGCAGGTCGATCGTCGGCACTCCGAACTGCACCAGGCAGGTCTTGGTGGAGCCGTGCTCCTTCTCCACCCAGCGCATGGCCGTCTGGGTCGGCTCCTGGGGGATCACATAGGGAGCGAGACTCTTGCGCTTCCAAGGGCCGAAGTACTGCTTGACCTTGGCCAGCATCTCCTGGGGATCGATGTCCCCCACGATGGAAACGACGCAGTTCTGAGGAGTGTAGTACTTCTTGTAGAAACGGAACATGTCGTCCCGGGTCAGCCGCTGGATGCAATCCTGGTAGCCGATCACAGGCACGCGCACGGGATGGAACTTGAACATGGTCTCAGCGAAGACCTGGCTCAGGTAACGGCCGGGGTTGTCCAGGTTCCGCAGCAGTTCCTGCTGGACCACGCCTTGCTCGCGGGCGACCTCCTTGGGATCGAATTGGCAGTGCTGGAGCCAATCCGAGATCAGGTCGATGGCAGGTTCGGCCATCTCCGCCTTGGTCGTGATGTAGTACTGCGTAAAGTTGAAATAGGTGGATGCGTTCGTGTCCTCCCCGATGGATTTGAGCAGTTTCTTGCTCTCCTCTTCGGTCCTCCCCACCCACTTCATCTTGCCGTCTTTTCCGCGCACCTGGCGCTTGGTGCTCCCTCCGTGGACGATGTGCTCCATGTAGTGGGAGAGACCCGAGCCCAGGTACTCATCCTCGTAGATGGACCCGATCCGCATGTAGGCCATGACGCGGACCACGGGGACGGAGGTCCGCCGCTCGATGACGACCTGCAAGCCGTTGGGAAGCTCCTCCACCAGCAGCTTGTTCCCCGCCTTGGCCCTGAGGGTCTCAGCCGGGTTTTGCGCCGGTTTCTGCATCGCAGCTTTCCCGGCAGCGGCCCTCGCGGCCTCTTGGGAAGGCCCCAGGGGAGCGAAAAGAATGGAAGCCGCCAAGAGGGCCCCCGCGCGAAGGATCGATTTCATCGTTTTCTCCAGGTTCAACAGCTCACTTTGAGGACGAGGGCCATGGCGGTGTCTCCCGCGGCGCATCCGCTGAAGAGGCCATAGCCGCCTCCCTCGAGGACCAGCTCTTCGATCAGCTCGACGGTGACCCGCGCGCCGGTCGGTCCCTGCGGATGCCCGTAGATCAGGGGGGAGCCGTAGTTGTTCATGGCCTCGGGGCTGAGGTCGAACTTGCGACAGAAGTAGGCGTCGTTCACGGCGAAGGGGTTGTGGGTCTTGATGGCGGCGCAGTCCTTGATGCCGATGCCCGCCATGGCGAGCGCGGCCTCGGCGGCGGGAACGACACCCTTGGGCATGTGAGCCTTCTCCACCCGGGCCTGACCAAAGCCGAGGAGCTGGATCTCGACCTTGGGATCTTTGGAGTAGGCCTTGGCTTTGTCGCGGCTGCAGACGATGAGACCGGCGTTACCGTCCGCCGGATAGGTCTGCGATCCAAAGGTCACGGTCCCTTCGGGCATGACGGGGCGAAGTCCCGCGAGCCCTTCGGCAGTCGTAGGAAAGACACCCTCGTCGGCCTCGACGAGCTTGGTCTTCTTCCGGCTGAGGCGGATCTCGATGGGAAGCATCCATCCCTTCTGGAAAGCCCGGTCGTCAGCCAGAGCCTTCTCGTACTGCTTGTTCCGAAGCAGGGTGATCTCGTCCTGCTCTTCCCGGCTGATTCCCGCTTCCTTGGCGACGTTCTCGGCCGTGGCGAGCATGGCTTTGCCCGTGTTGGGGTCGGCGTTGAAGTTGTCCCAGACCCACTCCTCGGTTTGGCCGCGTCCCCCGACGCCGCCGGGATCGGGATAGTAGATGTGCGGCCCGTTGCTCGTCCGGTCACAGACCAGGGCGAGCATGGCATCCTTGATCCCCGATTCGATCTCGAGGGCTGCGGACTGCAAGGCCCTCGCCGAGGTCGCGCATGCCTGGGAGACAATGGTCCCGGTGATCCCTTCCGCCCCCATCATCGCGGCGACCCAGGGACCACCGTAAAAACTGTGCATCTGGGGAACCGTGAATCCCAGGACCAGGCCGTCCAGCTCCTCCCGGGGGATGCCCCGCTTCTCGAAGAAGGAGCGCGCGCTCGCGGCCCCCAGCTCCAGACTGTTTTCCCTGCCGAGGCTACCCTGCCAACGTACGAAGGGACTGCTCCAATACCCGCGATAGGGGATCCACGCCTTTTCCAATGCCATGCTCGTTCTCCAATTCCAAAAAAGTGGGGGAAAGGAGGCTAGCCTCGGGGGGCCTGAGACTCAACGCCCAAGCCCCCTCCTGGGAAAGGCTTCAGCGGCGCTTTGCCCCAGTCTTGGAGGGCCGGGACGCTCCGGCGGGATGGGCCCGGGCCAAGTTGGGAATCTTTCTCAAGGAAAACCTGTAGACCCCTTTTCCGGGGAGATCCAGGGAGCTTCCTTTTTCAGGGAGGAAATGGAGAGCCACCCCTTTTTGGGCCGCCCTGGCAAAGGCTTTGAGAGGGAAATCCAAGGTCACCCAATGGTACCCACGGAAGCTGGCAGCCGAGACCTTGGGGACCAGGTCTTGAAGACCTGTCTCCTTGCCAAGGGTCTTGAAAGGCACATCCCCTTTCCCCTTATGGGGACCGGCCTTGCCCTTGAGTCGGGTCTCGGTGCTAAGGGCCAGTTCATACCGTAACCCGCCCACCTGGAGCCGGACCTTCCCCTGAAAGGTTCCTTTGACCATCGCGCTGAGAGTCCACTCCTCTCCCTTGGCGAAGGTCATGAGGGTGTAGCTGGTCCCATCCACCTGCCGGCTCATCCTGAGAGTTTTTCGAATGAATCCTGGAGTCTTGGTCAGGGGATCGGCGGGATCGAAATGAGGAACAACCGCGAGGGTCTCCTTTCCCAAGGCCTGCTTCAAGAATTTCGCAATGGCTTCTTCGGCCCCGGGGACCTTGCCGAACATCCTTGTGCCATGGCGATCGCTCCCAGGAACGATCTCAAACTTGGTCAAGGGTCCTGCGAAGGCCTGGGCCACGGGTTTGACTCCCGGGGCCTCCTCCTCGGAGCTGAGGATCAGGAGGGGAATTCCCGGCCAATTCCCAGCATCGGCAATACTATCGATCCCGAGGTAGTGGGAACCGGGCGTCATCACCACGCAGGTCCTGAAGGCCCCCGGATAGCGTACGACGCTGGCCAGGGCCACGCTGCATCCCACACTCGCCCCCACCAAACCGAGGCGAGTGGTGTCCAGGCCCCTCTCTCCCAAGAAGCGGATCGCTGCCTCCACATCGAGATGCATGCGATTGAAGAGTTTGGGGTCCCGGTCCCGCACCCGATCCGCCAACTCCGGGGCGCTCTCCCCATGGCCTCTAAGATCCATGACGAGGAGGTTGAAACCGGCCTTTCGCAGGGGCGTCACCAGGGGTGCGTAAGTCTTCCGGGTGTGGCGATACATGGGAAGGCAAAGGATGGTGGGAGCCTCTTTGCGCTCCAGGTAGAAGTCGGCCTTGATGCGGACCTTGTCCTTGGTTTCAAACGAGACCTTTTCGGGGCCGCCGGCGGGAACTCCGAATGCGTGGAGCGAGAACAGGACAAATGGAAGAAGAAGGGGAGTCATGCAGTCTCCTTGGTGATGAAGGCGGATCGGAACTGGCAGAGTGGGATCGAGAGAGTGGATTGGAAGGCAGAGAGCTTGTTTTCGCAAGGGGCAACCGGGGGGAGGGGGCTCCTTTTGCTGTAGCTGATGCGCCCTCCCGGCTATGATCTCCGCCCCATGAGGCTCGCTGTGGATATGAGCTGCGCCCAGGGGAAGTTCCCGAGTGGCGTCGAGCGGAGTTTCCTCCTGACTCTAAAAGCCCTGGAGGAATTGCTGGGGAGCGAGAAGGTCCTGCGCATACCCCCCGAGACGGGCATCCCCTCCTTTCTCTGGCGGCGGGGCTTCCTCCCCGGGAGGCTGGAGCGGCTCCGGCCCCTCTTGCTCCTGAGTCCCGTGGCGGCCCTGCCGCCGCGCGCGCCCTGCCCCATGGTGGCGACCGTCCACGAGATCCCCGAGCTTCGGCCGGGGGCGGGGGAATCCACGTTCAGGCTCTTCCGGAACCGCAGGGCCAGACATAAGCTCCCCGGACGCGCCTGGCGTGTCCTTGTGCCCTCGAAACAAACGGGGGAGGCTCTGGCCCGGGAACTGCCGGAGTTGGGCGAGAGGATCAGAGTCTTCGCCCAGCCCATCGACCCACGTTTCTTCCAGGCCCAGGGGAGGGACCGGCCCCGGGAGGAGCGCAGCGGGGTGGTCTTTGTGGGTGTTCCGCGCCGGCGGAAAAACCTTCCCCGCCTCCTGGAGGCCTGGTCCAACCTTCCCGCCTCGCTCAGGGAGCGCCACTCCCTCCACCTCGTGGGCCCCCCAGACCTGGCCCAATTCGCCTCCTCCGGTATCCAGGGTCTTCGCATCCACACGGGGCTGAGTACCCAGGGACTGATCGAGCTGATGGATCGCTCCCTGGGGCTGGCCCTGCCCTCGCTCTCCGAAGGTTTTGGAATCCCCGCCTTCGAGGCGGCGGCACGGGGGATCCCCTGCCTCTGCACCCAGGACTCGCCTATGACCGAGTGGCTGGGCCATCTCCCCCTCGGGGTCGATCCCTATTCCATTACGAGCATCGAAGCGGGGTTGCGCCGTCTGTTGGAGGACGAGACGCTCTGGGAGACTGCGGCTACCGAGGGGCCGCGGAGAGCGCGGGCCTTTTCCCCCCAACGCAGCGCGAGAACCTGGCTCTCCCTCCTCGAAGAGGCGGGCGCCCGGTGATCGGAGTCCAGGCCTGGCACATCGACGGCCGCCCCTCTGGGGTCGCCACCCGCCTGGGAGCCCTGCTGCGCGGCCTCCTTGAAATCGAATCCAGGGACAGGGTCGAGCTATGGGCCAGCGATTCGGTCCCCGAAGAAACCCTCCTCCAAGCCCTCGACCTCGAAAAGGGTGAGATCCCTCTGCGCAACCTCCCCATCCCCCCCGGTTCCAGTCTCGCCCGGATCCGGGCCGAGCACAGGGTCCTCCCCAAGCAGGTCCAAGAGAGCGGGATCGAACTCCTCTGTATGGATACCCTCCCCGCCCCCAAGCTCCCCTGTCCCCTGGCCTTGACCCTCCACGATCTACGCGACCTGGGTCCTTACGCGCGGGGAATCCGGAGGCTCTTCGCAGGCAAGGTCCTGCGGCGTGCCGGCGAGCGGGCCAAGATCCTCTTCGTGCCCAGCCCGATGATCGCGGAACAGTGCATGACCCTGCTTCCGGAGGCAAAAACCAAGCTGACGGTTCTCCCAGCTCCTCTGCCCCGCTGTTTCGACCCCGGGCAGGTCCCCAGAGAACCGGGACAACACTTCCTCCATATCGGGCGGCTCGAGAAGCGCAAAAACTTCCCCTTCCTCCTCCAGGCCTACGCGGAAGCGAGGGCGGGGGAGCCGGACTTCCCCCCTCTCTGCCTGGTAGGGGACATCCCCCCAAAAAAGGAGGGAGACTTTCGCTACCTCCTGCATGAGCTGCAGCTCCAGGAATCCGTCCTGCTCTTTCGGGGGATCGCCAACGAAGACCTCCGCGCCCTGGTCTCCTCCTCCATCGCCGTCCTCTTTCCGTCCAAGCTTGAGGGTTTCGGGATCCCGGTCCTGGAAGCCCTCGCCATGGGCCGGCCCCCCATCGTACTCCAAGGGGGGCCACCAGCCTGGGTTGCGGGAAATCACGGCATCGTCCTAAGGGAAAACCCGGGGATCTGGGCTGCCATGATGCAAAATCTCGCCAAGGGAACCCTGGAGCTATCCCCCGAACGCATGCAGGAGCGGGCCCGGGAGTTCGATCGAAAAGAGCTGGCCTACCTCTGGCTCGAAAAGATGCTCAGCTCTGTCCCTGGTGGTTGAGTTCCTGGAGCTGGGGGTGGGCGATGGAGAAGGTCAAAAAAGCGATCCCGACACTGCCGACGATGGCCGCCGCCAGCCAGAGATCCTCTTGCATGTAACGAGACGCAAGGAAACCGCCTGCCCCAAGACCCATCCCGAGGACGAAGCCCAGGATTCCGAAAAAGAAGAAAAAGGGGTTGGGCCGGGCGGGAAGGTTCATGGGGGCTTGCTCCCGTGCTTTTACCGTTTGGGAAAGAGGGACCCATTCGGCCAAATCCTTGAGAGGCAATTTTGCATCGACGACTTTGGACAGAAGGACAGGATCCTGGATCCGAGTGGCCAGATCCCGTTTGAGCTCTGCCTGGATTCTCCCGAGCTGGGTCTTGGCCCGGGAACGGATGGCCTCCTTGACCAAGGAGATGGACGCCAGGCCTAAGATGAGAGTCACGAGTTCGATCGACATTGTCAGATTCCTTGAAGAAAAGGAGGAAGAACCCACTGCGGCATCATAACCGGAATAATTCGTGATTTTGAGATTGGGGCTTATCCCTCGCCGGAGCCCATCTGGAAGGCGAAATAGAAGAGGATGGCCCCCAGGACCAGGAGGGCCAGGAAAAGGAAGAGTTTAAACAGGGCTCCTCGTTGGGAAAGGTCCTCGGTGAAGAGGCCCCCCTTGTCTTCGATCTTGTGGAATTGGAGGAGACGTCCGCTTCCGCCGCTAAGGGCTTCGACCTCGACCGAGGGCTCAGGGTTCCTTGGCTTGGGACTTTCGGTCCTACGGGCCGCGGAGGCTTCCAGGCGTACCCGGATCTTGGTCTCCCCAATCCTGAAGACGTCCCCGTCCCGGAGGCGCACCCGCGAAATCCGATCCTCACCTACATAGGTCCCGTTGCTCGAGCCGAGGTCCTGGAGAAAGACTGCGTCTCCCTCCCGGTAGACCCGTGCATGTTTCCTTGATGCCTTGCGGTCGTCCAGGCGGACCTGGTTTCCCTCCTGGCGCCCCAACACCGCCTCCCGGTCCAATGCGAACTCGTCCCCCGCGTGGGGTCCCGTCAATAGATAGAGATGGATGCGCATCGCCTCGGCCATCGCTCCAGGGTAGCGCAAAGGGTCGAAGCGTTTTACCCTCAACTCCTCTTGAGCAAGGAAAAGCAAAGCGCCCGATCATCCGCGCCGCCCGCCCTCCGGGTCAGGGGCCTTGGCTTTTGTTATCCCAGGTGGCCACGGAGAAGAAAGGAGGATTTCGCCCTCCAGGACCTTAGTTTCGAAGTTCCCCAGGGACTCAGCCTGGGCCTCCTCGGAGCCAATGGAAGCGGCAAATCCACCCTCCTCGCCTGCCTGGGGGGGGCCCTGATCCCCACCGGTGGAGAGATCGAGTGGCTTGGAAAAAAAACGCTCAGCTTGGAGTTGCAGCAGGAGATCGGCCTGCTCCCCGAAGCGGAGCTACCCTTTCCCTGGATGTCCGCCTCTTCCTTCTTGAACATGACCGCCCGGGTGATCGGGATCCCAAAAAACGAGGGCAAGGCACGCACCAGGGCCTTACTCCAGGAATTTGGCCTCGAAAACGCGGGCAGGAAGCCACATGGGAAACTCTCCAAGGGAATGCGTCGAAGGTTGGGCCTGGCCGTCGCCCTCCTCCAGGAACCATCCATCCTGCTCCTGGACGAACCCTTGAGCGGCATGGATCCGGTCGGAGTGGAAGCCGTCCGCGGGACCCTGGAGCGGCATCGGAAAAAGGGAGGGACCGCCGTCGTCTCCACCCACCAGCTCGAAGAACTCGAGGATCTTTTCGATCGCATCCTCGTCCTGGACCAGGGACGCATTGTGGGTTTCGGGAGCATCGAGGAGGTGCTCGGCAGAGAGGGGGCCTGGACCTTCGAGTTGGAAGGGACGGAAGGGGATCGAGTGCTCCCCCTTCTCCAACCCCTCCTCAACGAAGGGGTGAGGCTCAAGAGCTTTGGACCTTCACGCCAGGCCCTGGGCCGTTTTCTCCTCAACCTCCGCAAGGGAAGATGAGCGGACTCCTCCTTCTCTCTCTCCGCAGCGCGCAGATCCTGCTCCGGTCGGGGGCACCCCTCCTCCTCCTACCGCCCGCTTTCTGGGGGCTCTGCCTCCTCCTCCAAGGGCGTATGGGTTTTGATGGGCTCCTGCCCCTGCTTCTCTTCGGGCTTTGGCTCCCCCTCCCTTTTTTTGCGCTGATCCTCCGCAGGCGGCTCCCCTTTCTGGGGCCGGGAGATCCCTGTCTGCCATGGGCCTTCAGTCTTCCCGTGAGAGCTTGGGCCTTTCGCCTTTTTCTCCTGGGAGGGGCGCTGGCGGCTGCCCTCCTCCTGCAATTCCTGGTTTCGGTGGAGACGAGTCTGGGCATTCTCTCCCTGCGGCAAGGGGGAGGCTTGGGGCTCGCTGAGACCCTTCGACCCGAGCCGGGGAACCCTCCACTCCTGAGCCCCAAGCACCCGATCCAGCGCTTCGCATGCCCCAGGTTGAGAGGAGAAGGGCAGCTCTCCTTTCAACCCCGGCGCTTTTTGTTGAGTAGCTCCGAGGACTGGCTCAGCCTCTCCTTTGTGGCCAAAGGAAAGGCTCCATTCCTCTTGGGGCGGTTCCTCGTGGGACCAGCCCCCAGGCGAGTCCAACTCCCATTGGACATCCCCTTGGGGGAAGGCGCTCTGGCCTTCCAATTGGAAGGAACGCCCCATGGGCCGATCACCCTAGAGCGGGCACCTGTATTTTGGCTCCAGAAAAACTTAGGTCCTTGGGAAGCAGGTCTCGCCCTTCTCCTATGCCTCCTCCCCTGGACCTGGACCCTGGTTTGCGGAAGTTTCTTCTGCGCCTCCTTCCTTCGCAGAAAGAGTTACGCTCTCAGTGTTTTCTTTCTCGCCCTGCTGCCCGTTCTCCTTCCAGGCTTTCCCGGCATCAAGCTGGCGGCCCTCCAACTGGGCGCCATCCCAAAGCTATCCCTGGGTCCAAGCGGCCTCTGGTTCCTCCCCCTTATCCTCCTGGCACTCCTCTCCCCTTCGCGCCGAGGAGCCAGGAGATGAGGAACCGCCGCCTCCTGAGACTCATCCTGAGCTGCGTCCTCTTCCTGGGAGGATCCTTCCTCATCTGGGACGGGTTCCATCGGACACGACCCGCTCCTCCGCCCTCCACCTACCTCGGGCCTCTCCGCTACCTCACCCTCCCCTTTCTCTGGTCGGAGTGGGGTGAAGCGCGAAGAGCAGGGCGCCTGCGGGAAGCCACGGAGTATGGAAAGTGGATCACCTTCTTTCTTCCGGAAAGGTGGGACCTGTTCCTCGGCTTCGCCTGGGATCTGGCCTACGACCTCCCCGGGGAGGCCAGGGATCCCCACTTCCGGGCCGAGGCCCTCGTGCAGGCACTTCTCCTCCTGGAGGAGGGGATGCGTTTTCATCCCGGGGTCAAACGCCTTCCCCTCATGGCCGCTTTTTTGCTCCAGGACCGCGTCCTGACCAAGGAGGACCCCTCCCTCGAGAAAGCCTTCGAGGAGATTGTGGGGGCACCTCCACGCAAAGCTTTCCGCTCCTACCTCGACCGACTCATCGCCCTGAGCCCCGGTCAGAAACTCCCCGATCTTAGAGAAGAGGTGGCGCGTGGCTTCGTCCACGAAGCCAAGGAGTACCTCAAAAGGGGACACCTGGAAAAAGCGGGGGAGCGTTTTGCGCGTGCAGCGACTGTCCTGGAACCAAGCGCAAAAGAGCGGGCCCAGCTCTTCCGCGAAGCAGCCACAACATTGGACGCCGGGAAAAGGCCCAGCCAAAGGCTCCTCTCACGCCTGGCCGAGGATCCCCTTTTTGCGAAATAGGACCAGAAGCTTCCACTCTTCGGCTCTACTTTCTGCGGAGAATCGGACGAAATACCTAAACGGGAGCAGGACGCGGTTTATGATCCCCTTGAACCACGTACGACCGATCATGAGAGAGAGGAGCAGGAGCCCTGTTTGAAGGCCTTCTAGAATTTCTGACAGATAGCCCACATTTCGCAGTCTTCCTTCTCATGATTGCATGCGGGATTGGGATCCCCTTTCCCGAAGAGCTGATCCTGGTGGGCGCAGGATACATCGTCTACCTGGACAAGGCGGACCCACTCCTCCTCGCAGGAACATGCATCGGGGCGATTCTGGCGGGGGATCTCATGCCCTTTCTCCTCGGGCGGGTTTTCGGTCCCAAGATTCTGAGGCTCAAGACGGTTCGACGTTTCATTACGAGGGAAAAACTCGCTCTCTTCGACGCATGGTTCCAAAAAAGGGGCTGGTTGACGATCTTCGTGGCGCGCTTTCTCACCGGCCTCAGGATGCCTGCCTATTTCACTGCCGGGTCCATGCGGTTTTCGGCCTGGCGCTTCCTCATGATCGATGGACTGGGGGCCTTGCTGGTCGTTCCTCTGCTTGGAGGTCTTGGCTATCTCTTTGGGGACAAGATCGACAGCCTTGTGCACTTCGTGGAAAAAACGGAGAGGGGGATTTTCATCGTCGTGGCCTCCGCTGCGGTCCTTTTTGCCGGTTGGATCTGGTTTCGGCGCCATCGGCGTAAGAGTCTACTCGGCAAGGAGGTCAAGGAGACCTTCGTTGGACCGGACCCTTCCCCCAACCAACTTCCACCCAGGAAGGAAGCGGACGAGAAAAAAACGAACAACAAGGAAAAAAGCGAGAAGGGGGCCGAAGAAACAGAGAAGGATGTGGATATGGCCCCCCCGCCAAGGGATGACTCAGGAATTCATGCCGACTCTGGTGGAGAGCCGCAACTCCCCAGGACCCTCCTCTCTCCTCCCAGGCCTCCAGAAGAAACTGAAGCCAAGGAGGATCAAAGTCTTGAGCCTCCCTGCTCTGATCGCTAGCATCCTAGGCCAAAATTTCATTTGGGTAAAAAAAACTGTAGGAAGGAGTTACGTGCTTCCCGGGCCTTGTCGGCCATGAAAGTGGAGCGCTCTTCTTCGATTCCCGGCTAAGGTCGATCCACTGAATCCGTTTTCGAAACGGGGGTAGCCTCGATGTTTTATACATGGACCATTCTTTCCCTAGTCTTGGCGGTAGCCGCTCTGATCTATGCCAAGGTTCTTTATTCGCGCATTATGGCGCAGGATGAGGGAACCGATGTCATGAAGAAAATCGCCCGGCAAATCCAGCAGGGCGCGATGGCCTTCCTCAAGACGGAATACCGGGTCCTCTTTTTCTTCGTCCTCATTGTCGCCTTGATCATGGGGTTCCAGCTCAACTGGATGAAGGCCATCGCCTTTGTCTTTGGAGCTTTCGCCTCGGCCTTGGCTGGTTTTATTGGGATGTATACCGCTACGCGAGCAGCAGTTAGGACGACACAGGCTGCGAGGACCAACCTCTCCAACGCCCTCCACGTAGCCTTTTCCTCAGGAACCGTCATGGGGCTCTGCGTGGTGGGTCTGGGGCTTCTCGGAATCCTGGTCTTCACCTGGGTCAATGGCGGAGCGTCGGTGGATGCCCTCGAAAATGTTCTAGGCTTCTCCTTCGGCGCTTCCTCCATCGCCCTCTTCGCTCGCGTGGGTGGAGGGATCTTTACCAAGGCCGCCGACGTCGGCGCGGACCTGGTGGGCAAGGTCGAGGCCGGAATCCCCGAGGACGACCCCCGGAACCCCGCGGTGATCGCGGACAACGTGGGAGACAATGTCGGAGATGTGGCTGGAATGGGCGCGGATCTCTTCGAATCCTACGTGGGCTCCATCATCGCGACCATGCTCCTCGGCGCCACAGTCGCAATCGGGAGCCAAGCGGCCTCCAACGCGCTTGTGGTCTACCCCCTGGCCCTTGCCGCTTTCGGCATCCTCGCCTCCATCATCGGGACCTTCCGGGTCAAGACCAACGACGAGAGCAAGCTGGGCGAGGCGCTCTTCAGCGGGCTCTTCACGGCCTCCATCGTCCTGGTCGCCATCATGGCCCTGGTCACCCTCCTGATCGGTCCCGAAGTCCCCAATCCGACCGACCCCAACGCTCCCCTCTATGGAAAGTGGTCCATCTACTTCTCCATGGTCATCGGTCTCTTCCTCGGGGTAATCATCGGAAAGGTCACCGAATACTACACTTCCGAGAAGCTCAAGCCTGCCCAGGAGATCGCCAAGCAGAGCGAGACCGGCGCCGCCACCAACATCATCCACGGGCTCGCGGTCGGCATGGTGTCCACCTGGATGCCCACCATCCTGATCGCCCTGGGGATCTGGGCTACCTACCACTTCGCCGGGATCTATGGGATCTCCCTGGCGGCGGTCGGCATGCTCTCCACCCTGGGGATCTCCCTGGGAGTCGACGCCTACGGCCCGGTCGCGGACAACGCCGGCGGCCTGGCTGAGATGGCCCACTTGGAACCAGAGGTCAGGGAACGAACGGACGCCCTCGACGCCACGGGGAACACGACAGCCGCCATCGGCAAGGGCTTTGCCATCGGTTCGGCTGCGCTGACTGCCCTGGCTCTCTTCAACAGCTACAGCGCCCTTGCCAATCAGCTTGTGGCCAAGGCAGGCCCTTCGGCCCAGGCCTTCTCCCTCGACATCAACAGCCCGCAGGTCATGATCGGCCTCTTCATCGGGGCGATGCTCCCCTTCCTCTTCTCCTCGATGGCCATGAAGGCCGTGGGCCGCGCCGCGAACAAGATGATCGAAGAGGTCCGCCGGCAGTTCCGGGAAATCAAAGGGCTGCTGGATGGCGAAGCGGAGCCTGATGCCGCTCGCTGTGTGGAAATCGCCACCAAGGGCGCCATCAGGGAGATGGTCGCCCCCGGACTCCTGGCGGTTCTCACCCCCATCGCCATTGGGTTGATCTTTGGGGCGAGTGCCCTTGGAGGTCTCCTGGCGGGTGCCCTGATCTCCGGTGTGATGATGGCTCTGTTCATGGCCAACGCTGGGGGCGCATGGGACAACGCGAAGAAATTCATCGAGGGAGGAAACCACGGAGGGAAGGGCTCCGAAGCCCACCACGCCGCTGTGGTCGGTGATACGGTTGGGGATCCCTTCAAGGACACCGCCGGCCCCTCGATCAACATCCTGATCAAACTGATGTCGATCGTCTCCCTCGTGTTCCTCCCCCTCTTTATTTGACCCCGCCCTTCATGAGCTCGAATCATCCGACGAGAGCTTTTCATGAATCTCGCGGGTTTACCCGTATGATCGAGGCAATCGCATCATACGGGTCGAACCAATCCGAATGTCCATCGGCCGGCCCCCGGCCAGGTCCGATGGAGTGATCCCTCCGAAACTCGCAAATTTTGCGAGGCTTGTGAACAACGTGGAAGACAAAGAGATTCTTGAGACCGCCGTTCGGATCGCCCAGGACAAAAAAGGCGAGGAGATCCGAATCCTGGACGTCTCCCAGAATTTGGGGATCACGGACTTCTTTCTGCTCGTTTCGGCGGACAACCGGCGCCAGGCCCAGGCCATCTGCGCGGAGATCGACACCACCATGAAGCGGAGCGGAGTCCCCAAAGCGAAAATCGAGGGCTACCAAGAGGGTTGGTGGATTCTCCTGGATTTCGACACAGTCGTCATCCATATCTTCCAGGAGGAAGCGCGGCGGTTCTATGATCTCGACAACCTCTGGGGGGATTCTGTCGAGAGGACCAAAGACTTTCTCGGATCCCCTTGACCAAAACCTGGCTCAGCCAGGATGATTGGCCAGGCAAAAAGCTGGGAGATTGAGGAGAAGGGCATGAGCAGAGAAGAGAGAGAGCATCTTCCGTGGATGACCTATGAGGAAGGTCTGGAGAAGGCCGCCTCGGAGGACAAGATCCTCCTGCTGATGCTCAGCGTCTCTTGGTGCCGATTCTGCCAGGAGATCAAGGAGAAGACCTTTGGGGATCCCAAGGTCCGGGAGGCTCTGCAGGAACACTTCGTCCTCTGCGAAGCGGACGCGGACCGCCACCCCGATCTGGACCAAAGATTCAACATGGGAGGTTGGCCCTCGATCGCTTTTATCTCCCCTACCGAAGATCTGATCGCGGGAGAGACCTATCTGACTCCCGAAGAACTGCTCCCTCTTCTGCCCCAGATTTGGAGTTTTTACCAGCGGAACAAGGAAGAGATCAAAAGCGGACAGGCCTTTACCAAGGGCGGGGAGGAGGAACCTGCCCATCCCGGCCCCCTCGAAGAATCATTGGGCAAGGAGCTTGTCGATGCAGTGGTCGCATCCATGCTGGACAAGTTCGACCATAGTTATGGGGGATGGGGAGAGGGCCAAAAATTCCCCCACACCGAAAGCCTGGATTTCGCCATGATCCAGTTCTCCAAGACCGGGGACCCCAGGATGAAAGAGGTTGTAACCCTGACCCTGGATCAAGTGATCGAGGGGGGTATCCACGACCCCATCGACGGAGGCTTCTTCCGCTTTTCCAAGACCCGGGACTGGCGGGTCCCCAACTTTGAAAAGGTCCTCGATAACAACGCCCAACGACTGCGCTGTCTCATCGAAGCCTGGCAACTCTTCGGCAAGCCGGCCTACAAAAAAGCGGCGGAGGGAGTGATCCGGTGGATGACGGAGACCATGTTGGACCCGGAGACGGGAGCATTCTTCGGGAGCCAAAGGGATGAGCCCGACTATTACAGCCTCGGCCCCGAAGAACGGAAACGCGCCGAAAAACCGGCCATCGACCACACCATTTACGCCAATTGGAACGCCATGGCGGTGAACGCACTGTTCAAAGCATCGGTGGCTCTGGACCGCCCGGAACTCAGCCGGATCGCGGAGAGATGTCTCAACTTCCTCCTCAAGGAACTCTACTCCGAAAAAGAGGGGATGTACCACTACTGGGATGGCACCTACCACCTCCCGGGTCTCCTCACCGATCAGGCATACTGCATCCAGACTCTCATCCAGGCATCCCAGTTCCTGGGGAATTCGGACCTCCTCCTCCCCGCAGAGCGACTGGCGGAGATCCTTGTAGAGACGCACCGCTCGCCCTCGGGAGGTTTTTACGACCACTCGGCCGTCATCAGGAATCGGGGTCATGTGCCCCGGAGGAACCGTTCCATCCTGGAGAACTCGGTCTTGGCAGAGGCCCTGACTCGACTCGCCGTCCTGTCCAGGCGTGAGGAGTTCCGGGAATTGGCCGTGGAAATCATCCAGAGTTTCGCGGCCGACCACAAACAATATGGCTACTTTGTCGCGGGTTTCGCCCGGGCGGTGGACTTGCTCCTCTACCCCCCCTTGGTCGTGACGATCGTGGGAGATCGGCAATCCATCGAAGCCAAGAAACTGCGCATCGCCGCCCAAAAAAGCTACATCCCCAGCCGTATCGTCCAGATGCTCGACCCCAAGTTCGATCCGATTCTCCTCCAGAGGAGCGGGATCAAACCCAGCGAAAAAGCCAAAGCCTACCTGACCCTCGAGCGGCAAACTCTTGGTGTCTTTGAAAACCCCGACGCTCTCGCCGACAAGATGAAACAGGTCGAGCAGGAGCGGGCGAAGTGATCCAAAACCTTGGGCTCCTGCCTTGAGCCGCAGTGAACCCGTTAGAGAGGAACTTGAAACAGAGGAACTTGGGCGAAATAGAGCCACTTTGATAAGGCACAGGAAACGAGAAGAACAATGAAGAACGATTTCACTGAGAATGTTCAAGAAGCCCTCCAAAGAGCCAAGGCCTGTTCCAAGGAGCTGGGTGACTCCTGCGTCAACACCGGACACTTGATGGTCGGCCTCCTGGGGGACCGTTACAGCCTGGCCAGCCGAGTGCTCAACGACATCAACATCTTTCCGGAGATGTTTCGAGACCATATGAAAAAGCTCCCTCGGGAGACCAGCGAGGCTGCCGAGGACTGCTGGCACGCCGACGCCCTGGAAGTCTTCAACAGGGGGAGAATCATTCGAAAAAAACTGGGAGGAGGTAAGGCGACAACCACAGACCAGATGCTCATCGCCCTGCTTTCCCTCACAAGTGGAGTGGCATTCGAGTGCATGCGGGAGTTCTGCACCAACCCCGAGGAGATCGCCAACGAGATTGTCGAAGCAATGGGCTACGAGATCGCCGACCGCCCCACCTTTTGACCGACCAGGTCCCGCATGCTGGAGAAGGCAAGGAAACCAGGCACTCGGACCCTTTCGTTTCTCCTGATCGCGGGGATCCTGATCCTGATCGGATATCCCGCCAAGGATTGGAGCTTCTGCGCTGACGATCTCCGCTTTTTCCGTGTCTACACGACTTTCGACCTGGGACATGGACTCCAGGTTCGTTGGGGAAGGATCCTGGAGGACTTCTCTTCCACCTGGGCGGGAAACCCCTATTTCGAGTTCTATCGCCCCTTGGTTTCCCTCAGTCTTGGGATGGACTTCTCCCTCTTCGGGGCCCAGCCAGGTGTCAGCGCCTTACTGAATCTCCTGATCCACCTCCTTTCCTCTTATGTCCTCTTCCTCCTGGCGGAAGAGACTCTACCCTCCCGGAAATCGGCCCTCCCCGCCGCCCTCTTCTTCGCGCTGACCCCCCTCGCCCATGAAAACATCGCCTGGTTGGTGGGGCGTTGCGGCCTCACCGTCCTCCTCGGCCTTCTCTCCGGGTTCTTGTTCCTGAAAGCCTTCAAGCGGGGAGAGCGGGGCTTCCGGCTTGTTTTCCCGGCCCTACTCCTGGCTCTGCTCAATCTCATGACCATGGAGTCGGCCCTCGCCTGGACGGTCTTTCCCCTGGTCTGTCTTCTGCTCTGGAGCAATTTCCACCCCGGGGAGGGAGAACTTGGTTTCATCAGGCTCTTCCGTCTCGCTCTCCCCTTCGGGATCCTTGGATTAGGTTACCTTGGCTTCCGGGCTCTCCTCTTTGGAAACCCCCTGGGAGCGGGCGCAAGCCTCCTGGTCCCCGATGGTGTGGAATCCTTCTTTTTCAACTACGGCAACCGCCTCCTTGGGAGCCTGGTTCCCTTGGACAAAACCTGGATCCAGGACTTCGTCCTTCAGCGCGTCTTCTTCTGGTTGGTCCTCACTCCATGGCTCCTGGGATCCCTTGCGCCCATGTCCTTTCACCTTCGAAACAGCCGCTTTTATCGAAGGGGTCTCTATCTCCTCTTTGGTTTTTGGATTCTGGCCACGACCCCCAACGTGCACTTTCTCCAGCTCAAAGAGGGGTTGGATTCGGCACGGGCACTCTATTACTGCCTTCCCCCTCTAGCCCTTGCCTTTGGGCTCCTCACCGCTACCTCCCGATACGGCAAAATCCTGGGGGTGGCCATCCCTCTTGTCTTGGGGCTAGGTTTGCACCACAGACTCGTCACAAGGGTGGAATGGGCCAAGATCACCAAGGAAGCCATCCGGCTCGTGGACAAAAAGGTCCCAGAGCCCCAGCAGAAGCCCATCGCCCTCCTCGATCAGATGGGGGGAGTCTATGGGGCTCCCGGCATTCCTCCCGGCGATTTTCCCCTTGCCCTTTACCCCCCCCTCCTGGAAAGGAGGATCGACGCCCTGAGCCTTGTTCATTTTCCGCAACTTCACGGGGCCAAACCCGAACCGGAGCTGAGCGCGCCGGCATGGATCGCCGAGGCTTGTTCCCATTTTTTCACCCTCAAGGAAGCCTTTGGAGAACCTTCGCTGGAACCCTTCTCGGCCCGCCCGTTTCTCCAGAAAAGGCCCCCCTTCCCGCCCCTCTCCTTCGGGCTGGTGGGGGGAGGACCCCTGCCTTCTCCACGACTCGAATCCAAGCCACCGGAGGGGGCCACCCTCCTCCTTGTATACGCAGGGGGGCGGGACAACCTTGTCATCCCATGGGATGGAACCCCGCAATGGCCTCCCCGGCTCCGGGAGGCCCTTCATCGCTGGAGAACCCTCGGCGGCGAGGGGGCTCTCTTCGCTTGCTTCGCCGAGGCACGCCGCGATGCCCTTCGACCCAGCACGGTGCTCACCAGATCCAAGGTCCATTTCGGGCGCCTTCGCTAACCCCAAGGAATTCCCTCCAAGCCAGGAACCCGCGGTCCCGAGCCACGTCCAAGGGCCGGCACCGAACATCAGGAGGAATCATGAAACAGACCGCGATTTTTGGAACTCTCGCTCCCTTGGCCTTGTTGGGGTTCTCCATGGCCCAGGGGAGAACCGTGATTCCCCCCATCCAAAGGACTCCCCCGTCCCTCGTCCAGGTCGAACGGACCAAGGTCCAAGTCCGCGTCCTGGATGGGGTAGCCGAGACCAGGGTCCGGATAACCCTCCGAAACCCCGGCAATCTCCAAGGCGAAAAAATCCTGGTCCTACCCCTCCCCGAGGGGGCAGTCGCGGATGGGCTCGAACTGGAGATCGGTGGAAAAATGCAAAAAGGGGACATCCTCCCCGCCGGCCAGGCCAGGAACATTTACACCAACATTGTCCGCCGCCGGCGCGATCCCGCCCTCCTGGAATACATGGGCAGAGGCAGCATCCGGCTCCGGGCCTTTCCCATCCCCCCACATGGCAGGACAGAGGTGATGGTCCGTTTCAGGATGCTCCTTCCCCAGACAGCCGGGATCTATCGCTTCGAGTTTCCCGCTCGAGCCGTGGAAGCGGGGATGTTCGCCATGGAGATCCATCTCGGGCTGGGCAAGGGAAGTCAGCATCTCGCCAACGTCTACTCCCCCCTCGCGGGCATGGACATCCGGCAGAAGGACGACAAGCATGCGGTCGCCAGTTTCGAGTGCAAGGGGAGACCCCAGAAGGACCCTGCCCTCTATTACTCGCTCACGGACCTGGAATTCGGAGTCAACCTCATGACCTATCGGCGTTCCAAAGGCGATGGCTTCTTTCTCCTCCTGGCCTCACCTAAACGGGATTGGAAGCGCGAAGGAACCCTCACCAAGACCGTCAGTTTTGTCCTAGACACCTCAGGATCCATGCAGGGAAAGAAAATCATCCAAGCCCGCAAAGCTCTCCGCTTCTTCCTGCAGAGCCTCAGCCCCAAGGATCACTTCAACCTCATCCCCTTTTCCACCGAGTCCCGACCCTTTGCACAGAGTCCGGTCCCCGCCACCCCGGATCAGATCGCCAAGGCCCTGCAATTCGGGGAGGAAATCGAAGCCCAGGGAGGGACCAATATCGAAGAAGCCCTTCGTTTCGCCCTCTCGGCCAAGGTGGCCCCGGGCTCCGTCCCCATGGTCGTCTTCCTCACGGATGGGCTCCCCACCATTGGAAAGGTAGACACCAAGGAGATCCTCGGTTCCACGAAAAAGGCCAACCTCGCCGGGGCCAGGGTCTTCGTCTTCGGAGTCGGTTACGACGTCAACACCTATCTCCTGGACCAGATCGCCGGCAGCACGCGGGGGGCCCGGGACTATGTCAAACCAGAGGAAAACATCGAGGTCAAGACCTCCGCACTCTTCGAGAAGATCGCCCACCCAGTCCTCACCGACCTGTCCCTCCACTTCGATCCAATCCAAACCTCCCGGGTCGTCCCTCAGCATCTTCCCGACCTCTTCCGGGGC
The DNA here is from genome assembly GCA_011321845.1 of Planctomycetota bacterium. Classification (GTDB taxonomy): domain Bacteria; phylum Planctomycetota; class UBA1135; order UBA1135; genus HyVt-539. Next base: position 29,370 of record DROQ01000091.1, read on the forward strand.
TCCCGCCTGGTGGTGGTGGGCCGTTACAAGAAGGGGGGAGCCACCGCCATCCGCCTTAAGGGGAGGGTGGGGAGCGAAGAAAAAACCTTTATCTTCGAAGGAAGCTTTCGGGAGAAGCAGGGAGGCCCGGAATTTGTCGCGACTCTCTGGGCCCAGAAGCGGATCGGCCTCCTGCTGGACCAACTGAGGCTCCATGGAAACAACAAGGAGCTTCGGGACGAAGTGGTCCATTTAGGGAAAGAGTTCGGGATTGTCACTCCCTACACCTCCCAACTCGTGGTGGAAGAGAGAGAGCGCCTTGCGATGGGAGCGCCTGGGCTGAACCTGGGCCTAGGAGACCGAAGAACCCAGGTGCAAAGGGCCCGGAAGGACCTGGGGCGGGCGGGGTTCGACCTCCCGGAAGAGGAGGAATTAGACCGGGACGGGGCCGACGATTTCAAGCTCCCAGTCGGCAATGAAGCCAAAAAAACCGGCAAGAATGCCGTCCTGAAAAGCCTCCAAGCCGCGAAAATGCAGTATTACAGCCGGATCGACAAGGAAGGGAGCAAGCGACTCTGGAAGACCCAGCGGCGCGGGGGGCACACCTTCCACCTCATCGGCGGAATCTGGATCGATGCCAAGCTGAACAAGACCCACAAGGGAAAAATCCATCGCATCGAAGCCTTCTCCAAGGAGTATTTCGATCTCCTCGTCCAGCGGCCCAAATTGGCCCAGGTCCTGGCCTTCTCCACAGCCATGGTCATCGTCCTAGGGCCCGAAAAAGCCATTGAAATCGTTCCACCCAAAGGATGAAAGCCAGCAGTTTCTGTGCTAAACGAGGTGCTCTGGAGAAGAGTTTTCTTGGTCTCCAGGGCACTTTTTCTTGCCACAGGGAACAGCAATGTCGGGAATCTCAGAAGCCGAACTCACCAGCATCGACCCAAGCCTAGACCTCTTCGAAGAGATCGAACGCCTCAAGACCGAACGCAAGGCCATCATCCTGGCCCACTACTACCAGGACCCCGATCTCCAGGACATCGCCGACGTCCTGGGAGACTCGCTGGCCCTGGCCCAAGCAGCTGTAGCTGACAAGGAGAGCGAGGTCATTCTGTTTTTGGGAGTCCACTTCATGGCGGAGACAGCCAAGATCCTATGCCCGGACAAAACGGTGGTCCTCCCCGATCTCGAGGCGGGCTGTTCCCTGGCGGACTCCTGCCCCGCGGACGAGCTGGCGGCCTACCGAAGAGCCCATCCCGACCACGTCGTCGTGACCTACATCAACTCGACAGCTGCCACCAAGACACAGTCGGATTGGATCTGCACCTCAAGCAACGCCGAAAAAATCATTCAACAAATCCCCGCCGACCAACCAATCCTCTTCGCCCCCGACCGCAATCTGGGCGCCTGGCTCGCCAAAAAGTCCGGTCGGCAGATGGACCTCTGGCCAGGGACCTGCATCGTCCACGAAACCTTCAGTGAACGGAAGATCATCGCCCTCAAGACCGAGTATCCCGACGCGGAACTGATCGCCCATCCTGAGTGCGAGGAGGCGGTCCTGAGGCATGCGGATTTCGTCGGATCCACCTCCAAACTTCTGCGGCGGGTGGAGGAGGGGAGCGCCACGACCTTTATTGTCGCCACCGAGAGCGGCATCCTGCACGAAATGAAAAAACGTGCCCCCCACAAAACCCTCCTGGAAGCCCCCACAGAGGACACCGCCCGGGAAGACGGGACATGCGGCTGCCAGGAGTGCCCCTACATGAAGCTCAACACTCTCGAAAAGGCATACCTCGCCCTCAGAGATCTGAAGCCACGGATCGAGATCAGCGAGGATTTGAGGCAGAAAGCCCTCCTCCCCTTGGAGCGCATGCTCTCCGTTTCGTAGTGCAAACTACGGTATCTCGCGGACAGATCCGTCTTCTTTTCCCACAAGGATTCTCCCCGCGCGGCCTACGAAGAGCCCGTTTTCGATAGCTCCCGGAATATTGTTGATGGTCCTTTCGAGTTTTTCCGGATCCTCGATCCCTTCGAATTTGCAATCGATGATAAAATTCCCGTTGTCCGTGAAAAACGGCTCCCCATCCTGTCCCGTGCGGAGAAAAGGGCTGCAACCCATCTCCTTCAATTCGTTGTAGACCGTTCGGCGAGCGAAGGGGAGCACTTCGACGGGAAGCAAGAAGCTCCTCCCCAACTGATCCACCATCTTGTTCTCCCCCACGAGGACAATCATCTCCTTGGAAACGGAGGCGACAACCTTTTCCCTGAGGAGGGCGCCACCCCCTCCCTTGATCAGGTTTTTTTGGGGATCCACCTCGTCGGCCCCATCGAGGGTGAGGTCGAGGACGGGGTTCTCATCCAGGGTGGTCAGGGGGACGCCGAGAGCCCTGGCCTTGCGCTCGGTGTCTTTGCTGGTCGGAACCCCCAAAAAACGGAGTCCTTCGTCCTGGACCCTCTCCGCGAGCTTTTCGAGGGCAAACCGAAAGGTACTCCCCGTCCCAAGCCCAATGACCATGCCCTCCTCCACAAAGGAAGCGGCCCGATACCCCACGGCCTTTTTCTCTTCCATTCCTGTCCTCCTCGCACCTGCGCGCTGCCCGACCTCGTCAGTGGGCATTGTGGACCCTCTTCCCGACGCATTCCAGCTTGCCCTGCGACCTTCTGGCACAATACCCATAAATCACGCCCTTAAAAAGACTTACAGGGACCAGACCTTCTGAAAGGAAAAAAAGGCGAACAAGCGAGCAAAAAAGCGATTGATTCGCAACAAGCCAGACCATACTTTCTTCCGATTCAATTCTTAAAACAACGATGCGACCAGATCCCAAAATCATGAACAGCCCCGCGGCAGGCCTCTTGGGCCCGACAACCATTGAACACCAGCCTCCCGAGCTTTTTGCCGGCCGGGATGGGATTCTCCTGATCGGGTCGCCCAATGTCGGTAAGAGTTCCCTCTTCAATGCCCTCACCGGAACCTATGTCACGGTCTCCAACTACCCAGGAACAACGGTGGGGATCTCCCTGGGTCGGATGAAGCTCGACTTTGGTTCGGGGAAGGAACACATCAAGGTCGCCGATCCCCCCGGCCTCTACAGCCTGCTCCCTTTGACCGAGGAAGAGCGCGTTGCCCGCCGAGCCATCTTCGCATCCAACGCCCATTGCATCCTCCATGTGGTGGACTCCAAGAACCTTCCCCGCCAGCTTCCTCTGACACTAAGGCTTCTGGAAGCAGGTTATCCCGTGATCCTGGTCCTCAATCTCTGGGATGAATTCGAGGAATTGGGGTATCAGCTGGATGTCACCGCGCTCTCTTCACGCCTGGGCATCCCAGTGGTTTGCACCGTCGCAACCAAGGGCATAGGGATCGAAGAACTAAAAAAGGCGATCGCAAAGATTTTCAGTCATGGCAAGTTTCAACCCAAGAAAATGCCATGGCACAAAAGCCTTGTGGAGCTTTTCGACCAAGTCGCCGGAGAGATTCCAGAGGAGAGATTGCCTGCACATCTTCACGCGAGAATCGCCGCGATTCTGGTCCTCGAAGGAGACGACAGACTCGCGAAGTTTCTGGGGTTGGATCCAGAAACCCTGAAAAAACACAGGGCAAGGGCCCGCCACCTCGCGGCACAGGCCTTTTCCATCTTCGCGCCTCTTTTCTACAAGCATGTCGCCGACAACCTCCTCCAAGGGATCTTCAGAGAACCAGGCGATCGAAAACCACAGCTTCGGGAAAGGATCTCAAGGGCCCTCTGCAACCCTCTCATCGGGTTCCCCGCCCTCCTGGTTGTCCTCTATTTCGGTTTCTATCAGTTTGTTGGGCAGTTCGGAGCAGGGACGGTCGTGGGTTGGCTCGAAGAGGATGTCTTCGGCGCATACATCAACCCTTTTCTGAATCAGGTCGCCCACCAGACCCTTCCCTGGGAATGGCTTCAAAAACTGTTCGTGGGCGACTATGGCGTCCTCACCTTGGGCATCACCTATGCGATCGCCATTGTTCTCCCGGTAGTCTTCTTTTTTTTCCTGGTGTTTTCCATGGTCGAAGATTCGGGGTACTTCCCACGGCTGGCCATGCTCGTGGACAAGGGCTTCAAAAGAATCGGCCTTAACGGCAGGGCGGTGATCCCCATGGTTCTTGGGCTCGGTTGCGACACCATGGCGACCATGACAACAAGGACCCTGGAAACAAGAAAAGAGCGTTTCCTTGCCACTTTCCTCCTTTCTCTTGCCATTCCCTGCTCAGCCCAGCTCGGGATCATCATGGCTCTTCTCGGCAGTCGAGGATTGAACGTCTGGCTCGCTTATCTTGGGGTGATCCTCCTCATCCTCTTTGTCGTAGGCTGGGTTGGGTCCAAGATCCTCCCCGGGCAGGCAGCGAGCTTTTATATGGAACTGCCTCCCCTCAGACTCCCCAAACTCACCAACGTTCTTCGTAAGAGTTTCGCCCGGATGCGCTGGTACTTCGCCGAGGTCGTCCCTCTCTTCCTCGCGGCAAGCGTGATCCTGTGGGCTTTGGACCTGAGCGGGGGCCTCGCCGCCTTGGAGAGGGGCATGCGACCTCTCATGGGGATCCTGGGTCTTCCGGGAGATGCCGCAGAGTCCTTTTTGATCGGCTTTTTCCGCCGGGACTTCGGAGCTGCGGGATTGTTCAAACTTGCCAAGGAAAACCCCCAGGGCGCAATGAGCACCCCACAGATCTTCGTGGCCAGCGTCACTCTGACCCTATTCGTTCCCTGTGTCGCGCAATTCATGATGATGATCAAGGAACGAGGCGCGAAGTTCGCCTTTGTTAGCCTGGGTCTCGTCACCATCCTCGCCTTCGCGACAGGCGCACTCCTCAATGCCTTCCTAACGGCGGTTCCGATCTTCTAATGCGACAGCAAACCAAAGAGAGCGATGTTTGAACCCCTTTTTCCTGAGGCCGTTCTTGACCCTCGACTGGAAGACTCCGAAAGTCTTCTCCTTGAACTGGGAAGAGTTTCGGCACAAAAGAAGGAAGCTGTGAAAGCAAGGATGGGGAAGGAAAACCGGGAAGAAGACAAAGTTGGTGCAGAAGACGCCCCTCCCCAGAACCACAATGGAACAATCCGCCCCCTAAGTAGCCTGAAACCGGGCGAAAAAGGCAGGGTAAGAGATATTCCCGATGAAGAGATCCTGCGCAAGGTCCTCTCCCTCGGGATTTACCCAGGGGACACTCTTCTGGTGATTCGGAGGAAACCCCTTGTGGTCTTCCGTATTGGAGCTTCGCAGTTCTCCTTCGACCATAGGCTCGCATCGGGAATTTTCGTGGAATGAAACAAGACCCTCAAGAGATTCACCCTCCAAAAAGATCCAGACTCGTCCCCAAAGCCCCCAGGATCCCTACTCGCTTGATCCTCTACCTTGGAGCCGGGCTGATCGTTCTGTTCTATTTCCTCCAGGGCGAACTCTCCAGGCTGGGCAATCAGGGACAAGCTCTCGTGGATTTAAAGGTGCGGGTTATAGACGCCCAAAGAAAGCCCATCGTGGGGGCCAAAGCGGAATTCATTCGTAAAAACAAACCATTCGACCCTCCGACCTTTTCGACCCAAACGGATGAGAAGGGGATCGCTGTCCTCCCGAAGAAGTTCGCAGACAGCGAATATTTTGTTCTCGTCAGGCGACCCGACGGTACTCAATCCATCACCGCCATCCTGGACCGGGATCCGGAAATCAGCACCCTGGAAATCGCTGACCCCGAACCGCTTCAAGGTACAGTGATCGATGAGAATGCCGCTCCCCTCGAAAACGTCCTCATCTCCGCACATGTTGGGGGATATCGAACTCCCGCTCTTGCAACCGCAAGGAGTGGTCCGGATGGGAAATGGCGCTTCGACAAACTCTCCTCCTCCCTCGATTTCTTTGATCTCAGGGCCAATTCCAAGGGGAAGGCGGAGAGCCGCATTTCATGGAACCGAGTGGAAGGGGGGCAAGTGGACTTCATCCTGGAAAAGGGTCTCCCTCTCAAGGTCCAAGTCGTCCTCCCCAAATGGAAGGTTGCCGCAGGAGTTCCCGTGGATGTCCTGGGAAACCCTCAATTGAACGGGAAAACGAACAAGGATGGCCTTTATATCCTCGAGGACCTTCCGCTCACGCAGAACTTTTTCTTCCACATCCAACACCCCAGTCTCACCTACAGGCGGCAGAATGGGGTGCAACCGGGCAACACGGTCACATTCCAACTGGAGCCACCCGCGACCCTTTCAGGGACCGCGGTCAACCTTCGCGGAGAACCTGTTCCAATGGTAACGATCATGCATCCCCACGGTCCCAGAGCCTGGGTCAGAGTCCAGGCGGATGGCAGGGGACGCTTCAAGATCGGGGACCTCCCCTCGGGAGATGTCTTTCTCCGGTTCAAGTCTCCCAACGGCCTCAGCGGTACGGTGGAGGTCAAGAACCTGAAGCCGGGTGAACACAGAGAGAACACCCTTCTCCGATTGCTCCCCAATTAGGAAGGCCGTTTCCAAGGCGCGTCTCCCAGCCCGGGAGCCCACTCAAGGCTTCAATTCAATTCCAGGTAATTCTTTTTGGGTCTGGGGCCTGTCGGGTTCACATGGACGTGGACATCCCGGATGAACTCGAACTGGCTTTGGATCCGGTCCTCCAGCTCATGGGCAATGTCGTGGGCGGCATGGAGACTCAGGCTTCCATCGAGATAGACCTCAAAATCCACCACATAATAGGACCCGAGAGGGTGGACACGGATCTGATCCACTTCGCGAACATCGGGGTTTCCTTTGACGACCTTGCGGATCTCCTCCTTGAGGTGGGGAGGGGCTTTGTCCATGAGGATGCCTACATTGGTGCGCACCGGATCCACCGCCATCCAAGCGATGTAAAGCCCAATGACAACCGCCGCTAGTGGATCCAGGAAGGGCATGTTGAAGCGGGAGGCGAAAATTCCTGCAAAGACCGTTATTCCTACAAAAACGTCGGCTCGGTGGTCCCGTGCGCTGGCAAGGAGGGAGGGAGAGTTGAGCTTCTTGCCCACCTTGGAGACATAACGAAACAAAAGCTCCTTGACCAGAATGGTGAAACCAGCGACATAGAGAGCGGGAACATCTGGAGGTTCCCGGTGCTCTCCCAGGAGAACCATCAACCCCTCAAGGGAGATAAAGAGCCCAGTGGCCATGAGAAGGACACCTACGATGAGCCCAGCGACACTCTCCGCGTTTCCATGCCCATAGTGATGATCCTCGTCGGGAGGCTTGCGGGCATAGTTGTACCCGAGATAAGCCACAATGGTGGCGAAGATATCTCCGGCGGAGTTAAAGCCGTCAGCGACCAGGGCCGCGCTCCCTGCCAAGGTTCCGATCGTGAACTTCAGGAGGGTTAAAAGGATATTGGCGGCGAGCCCAATCTGATTGGCGCGGACCCCGGTGTCTTGAGACATAAGAGGATCGTCCCCGTTTCTAGCTGCGGGGTCAATGCTTTGCTCTTAGCATCGTTCGGGGAACATCCCGGCTATACTCCTTTCCATGGATACACGACCGTCGATCCCCGCTCTTCTCCTCTTGGCCCTTTTGTTTCAGGGTAAGCCTGCAACGAAGCCCGCGAAACCAAACAGGGCCCTACCCAAAAAGGGAGTCCAAGCCCCCCAAAGGCGAAATCCCGCTCAAAACCAGAGCAAAGACCTCATCCAAAAATTCGCAGCCCCCCCCAACCCCCTCCTTGGACTCTGGAGGCTCCGCAAGCAGGTCATCCCCGGGACCACTGGGGCAAGGAGGAAACCGTCAGGCTACCTGTTATTTACCAGGACCCATCTTTCCATGCATCTTGTCCGCCCCGCACTGGTCCCAGGCGGCCCCGTCGATTTTCAATCTTCGATCCGCACCTATTCCCTCCAGGGAATCAGCCTCCACACGGTCAGCCTCATGGGTGTCCGAAACGGTAGAACTCCAGGAAAGATCGTTTTCGAGGCTCGTGGCCTCAAGGAAATCCGCCGCTTCGCCCTCCTGGGCCCAACGGTTCTGAGGATCTACCAGACCCCCACCTCTTACATGGAACTTGTCAAAGAAGCGGGCCTTTGAACCTCAAGGTGGGCGCCCTCTTGAGGTGGATCTTTCCCCACAGGACCCAGCCCGAATCATTCAGGACCTCGAACTATTCGGGTTATTGGGGTTATTGGGGTTCGTCCTGGTTGGGCTTGTGCCGGCGGAAAGATAGGAGCCCTCTTCCGACTTCACCCCCGACAAGCTGAATACTCAGAAAAAAAGCGAGCAGGCCGACCAGGGAAGGAAAAAGGAGGTAGACAGCGAAACCCAGGAAAAAACCGGTTTTCCCGGGGCCAAAGGCTTCCCTCGCCCAGTGGAGGGCTCCCCAGGCTGCCAATCCTGTGGGGATGGAAGCGAGGAGGGTGGAGAGCATGCTCCTTGGAAGGACCCCGGTGCCTTTCCATCCCATGCGCATCCGAATGGACCAGAACAGGAGGCTCGAGTTGAGAAGGGCGGAGGCGACGGAGACGAGAGCGAGACCAAAAGTACCTAGGGTCGGGGCGACCAGGGCCGAGACGATCACAGAAGCAAAGAAGAGGCCCACTGAGATTCGAACGGGGGTAGTCCGGTTCCCCACGGCGTAATGAGCCCTCGCGAGGACCTGGACTCCGACAAGCCCGGGGAGCGCAAAGGCAAATGTTTTCACGACCTTGGTAGTCTCCACCCCATCCTCCGCCGTGAACCGCCCATGGACAAAGAGTACTTCCACGAGGGGGGCGGCGAGCACGAAGAGCCCCACGGCAGCAGGTAATGCCAGAAACAAAGAAAAGGCGAGAGCACGATCGAAGGTGCACTCCAACTCCTCTCGCTCTCCCCGCTCTCCCAGGAGAGAGAGGAGGGGGAAAACCGCCGTTCCAAAAGCCACTCCCAAGAGGGCGTGGGGAAAATCCAAAAGCCGGTTTGCCAAGAATAGAATCCCGTTGGCTCCGACCTTGGGCACAAGGAAGGCGGCAATCAGGTAGGTCATCAGAACGTTGAGTTGGGCGATGGAGAGTCCGAGAACCATGGGAACCATACCTGCCCCCACTTCACGGAGGTCGGGATCGGCCAGATCCAAGCGAGGCCGGGCGAGAAGGCCGCTTGCTTTGAGCCCAGGAAGCTGGAGAAGGAGCTGGAAGAGCCCTCCAACGACCAAAAAACCTGCCAGGGCAAGGGCTCGTTCGGCGAGACTCGCCTCCATCCCCGAGACATAGAGGACTCCCCCGATCCAAAAGAGGTTCAAAACCACGGGGGCCATGGAGGGGAGGGCAAAGCGGCCGGTCACGTTTTGAGCAGCCGCTGCCAGAGCCATCAGGCAGATGGGGAGGACATAGGGGAGCAGGATATAGAGGAGAGGGCGCAAAAGACCGGCATATTCCTCCCCATGGTCCGGAAGCCCTCCTTCCGCGAGCAACTCCTCGGGGAGCAAGGCCACCAAAACCCAACCCAAGAGGGTAAGCCCCACCAAGAGGATGAGAATAGCCCCGAACACCTTCCCAAAGGTACGCCTGGCCCCATCTGTCCCCTCGCGCTCCATCCGCCGGGTCAGAACCGGAACAAAGGAAGCCACGAGGGCTCCTTCGCCAAACAACCTTCGAAAGAGGTTGGGGATCATCCAGGCGAGCAAAAAGGCTCCGCTCTCGAAACCTCGGCCAAACTCTCCGAACATCAGACGGTCCCGGACCAGGCCGAGAACCCGGGATACGAGGGTCCAAG
>DROQ01000092.1 GCA_011321845.1 Planctomycetota bacterium
CCCCACCCGGCCCCGGAGCTGATGCAGGGAACTCAGCCCCAATCGCTCCGCCCCCCGCACGACCATCCAGGTCGCCTCGGGGACATCGATCCCCACCTCGACCACCGTGGTCCCCACCAGGCAGGGGACCTCCCCCTCGCGAAAGGCCCGCTGGGCCGCCCGCCGCTCCTCCGCCTTTTGCCGTCCATGCACCAGCCTCGCGGGGACCAGGTTTTTCAGTTCCTCGAAGGTGGCCAGGGCCCCACCCTCGTCCCCCTCGTCGGCCCCAATGCGAGGACAGACGACAAAGACCCTCCCCCCTCCACGGGCCTCCTCCACGATCCTTTTCCGCACCCCCGGCCACTTCTCCTCGGGGACCAGCACGGTGCGGACCGGCGGTCTCGGGACCGGTGGCCTCCTCAGCTCCGACAGGTCGAGGTCACCGTAAAAAGCCGTAGCCAGGGTGCGTGGAATCGGGGTGGCCGACATCACCAGGACATGGGGCAGAAACCCGCCCGCCTCCCGAAAGAGCCGCCCCCGTTGCTCCACCCCGAAGCGATGCTGTTCGTCGATCACCAGGAGCCCCAGCTTGTGAGGAAAGAGCTGCTCCGAAAACAAAACGTGCGTGCCGATCACGAAGAGAGGAGCCGGCCCCTTGAGAGCCTCCGCGATCCGCTCCCGCTCCTCCCGGGGGGTGGAGCCGGTGAGGAGCCGTGGGGCCACGGAGGATCCCTTGAGCATTTCCCCCACCTTGCGCTGGTGCTGCTCGGCCAGGGACTCGGTGGGAGCCAGGAACAGGACCTTGTAACCGGCCGCCAGGACCGCAAGGGACGCGAAAACCGCGACCAGGGTCTTGCCGGAACCCACCTCCCCCTGGAGCAGCCTGGCCATGGGCCTCCCCTTCCGCAGATCGGCCCGGATCTCCCGGACGCAGCGCTCCTGCTCCTCCGAGAGCTCGAAGGGCAGTCGCGCCCGGATCCGTTCCTCCACCAGGGCGGGGATCCCGATCTCGGGCGCCGGGTAGGCTCCCCGCTCCTCGCGCCGGGCTCGCACCAGGGCCATCTGCTCCCTGGCCTCTTCGAACGCGATCCGCCTTCGCGCCCGCTCCAACAGCTCTTCGGACCCACCTGGGCAATGCAAGAAGGGGACCGCCTGGTCCATGGGCAGCATCCCAAAGCGCTCGAGGGTCCCCTCGTCCAACTCCTCCCCTAGCCCTGGCCGCAATCGCTCCAGGGCGCCGAGGGTAAGCCGGCGCATCCGCTCGACCGAGATCCCCTCCGGCCCCGGCCCATAGAGGGGGACCACCACCTCGCCTTCCTCCCCTCCTTGTTCTAACAGGTCCTCCTGCCCCATCCGCGGGTTTTTCAGGATCCACTGTTTCCCCCTTCGCCCGAGCACTCCCGACAGGGCCAGCTCCCGCCCCGGCTTCAAAGTCCCCAACAGCCAGGCCTGGTTGAAAAAAGAAGCGACCAGGCGAGGAGCCTCCAGCTCGACGGTGACGACGGATCGCCTTCCCCCCAGCCAACGCCTCCAGGATTTCCGCACAAGGCCCTGGACCAACACCCATCGCCCCAGATCCGCTTCGTCCAGGGAGCGGATGAGCCGGATCCTGCGGTAGCCCCGAGGAAAGCGACGCACAAGGGCCTCCAGGTCGGAGTATCCCGCACTCCGCAGCTTCTTTGCGAGGGCAGGTCCCACCCCCCGAAGTTTTTGAAGATCCAGGTCTTCTTTTGGGACTTCCCGCTCCAGACCGCGGCAAAAAGTCTTAGTTTTATCCTGCTTTTCCCCTGCCAAGGGCTCTTCCCGTGCCCGTTTCTTCCCCTCGGATTTCCTCTCCATGCCGCTAAAGAGCATACCCTCTCGAAATCGAAGAGTCTTCCATGTGAAGGCGTTCCTTAGATTCCAAGTGGGAGGGCGAAGGATCCGAACTCCGCCTTTTCCCACCTCCGGCTCTTTTCTCAACAAACACAGGATTCGCAACTATGACACTTAGCCCACTCTCCAATCTTGCTCGGCACGACAAGATCAAGAGGGAAGTTCAACAGAAGAGCGAGCTCATCCCCTCGCTCCCCGATGTCGTCACGGAAATTCTCGGCCTCCTCAACAACAACCAGGGAGCCGAACTCAAAGACTTCGAAAAGCATCTCCAAAAAGACGCCTCGCTCGTCGCCCGCATGCTCCGGGTAGTCAACTCGCCCTTTTACGGCATGCCCCAACCGGTGAACTCGATCAAGGAAGCGGTCATGATCCTCGGCTTCCGGAGCCTCCGCAGCCTCGTCCTTGCGGCCACAACCGCCAACTACCTGGAGCGCAACTTCAGCTGCTTTGGACATTCGGAAAAAGGCCTTTGGATCCATTCTCTCTGCGTCGCTTCGGGAGCGCGAACGCTCGCCAAGGAAACGCGGCAAAAAGCCGACATCCGCGAAGGAGTCTTCGTCGCAGGCCTCCTTCACGACATCGGCAAGATGCTCCTTGGCCCCTTCCTGGCCGAGTCCAACGACACCGTTTCCATGTATGAAGGTGAGCAGGTTGACATCGAAACGACCCTCCTGGGGATGAACCACACGGAAGCGGGAGAACTCATCGCGGAGAAATGGAACCTGGGAGCCATGGTCCAGACAGCCATCAAGGCACACCACGGAACAGAACTCCCCGAAGGATTCGAAAACGAGGTCGCCCTGATCCGTCTCGCCGACAACTACGCCAAGGAGTTGGGAAAGGGCTACCAGGAAGGCCTGGAGCCCGAGGTTCGCTACCTCCAAGCGGATCTCGACCAGTTGAAACTCGATGAGGACAAATGGGATGACGCCAAGTTCGAGATGAAGGAAGCCATGGAAACAGCCATCGCCACCCTCAACAACCTGGGAACCAGCTGAGTTCGGAGATGGACTTCGAGACTCCGGAGTTGGAATCCCTGGTGGATTCCCCGCACAACAGGAACCTCCTGGAGGAAGGGATCCACCTGTCCGCTCTGCATCGCTCGCGCGAAAAAAGCGAGCTGCGGAAGGCCATGGAGGAGGAATTGGCGCGCCTTCTCCCTGGCAGGGATTACGCCCTCCTTGTCGAGATGGACGGAGGAAGATTCTTCGTCGAAATCGCGAACGGAGAAAACTGCCCCCTGACAGCCGGGGAGTCGGGGCCCTCCGACATCTGGAACCCGGAGGAAAAAACCACCTACCCCCTTCTCTATGACCACTACAAGATCGGGGAACTCATCCTCCAAGGGAAGCTCGACCCGGACACATCGCAGCACCTGGCGAACATCCTGCTCCACTTCGCCATCGCCCTTGCCAACCACAGGCTCAACGAAGAAACACGCAAGAATGCGACCGTCTACAGCCAATCCCTCCGTTCGCTCGAAGAGGGGATCGGCCTCCTCCAGGTCCAGGACCAGGAGAGCCTGGCGGCGCGTTTCCTGCAACTCGCCCTCCTGGCCGTAGGGGCCAGCGCCGGGGCAGTCTACTCTCTCGAAGAACTGGGAAAGACGGACTCGGACCTCCGATTCCAACATGCCATCGGCCTCCCCGAACACCTGCTCGAAGAAATCTGCATGGAGGACGGAACCTGGTGGCCGGGCACAGTGATCGACAGCGCTTGCCCCCTCCTCCTCTCCAGGGACCCCGTCTCGGGGGAGTTCCCCGGCTTGGACAATGAGCGGATTCCCGCCCCCTTCCAGACCCTCATGGTCGCCCCTCTCGCCTACCACGGTTTCCACACCGGCATCTGCATCTTCTGCAATATCGACTTCGAAAACCCCGCCTTTGTGGAGAGGAAGGAAGCGAGCAGCCACCTCCTCGAGCTGGGCGCCGCGCTCTTCCATCGCGCCAAGTTGGAACAGGACGCCATCCACGCGAGGCAAATGGAGACAGAATTGGAGATCGCCTCGGTGGTCCAGAGGCAATTGATCCCCAAGGCCCCTCCCGAGATTCCGCGGCTCGAGATCGGCTTCCTCTCCAAAATGTCTCAACACGTCGGCGGGGACTATCTGGACGTCCTCGAAGGAGACCTGGGGGATACCTTTTGCGTCCTGGCCGATGTCTCGGGGCATGGAATCAACTCGGCCCTTCTCATGTCCTCCTTCCGGTCGACCTACAGGGGCGAATCCCTATGGATCTCCCCTGAGGAACTCCTGGGAACCCTGAATGAGAGAGTCCGGGAAGAAGCCCAGGGAACCGGGATGTTCTTGACCGCGGTCACTTTGAAAATCGAAAGCGGCGGAGGGTCCTTCGAATTCGCGAGCGCGGGGCACAATCCGGTCTACGTATACAGGCCCAGTGAGGACAAGTTCTACGAGCTGGAAGCCTCCGGCCCCCCCCTCGGGATGTTTCCCGGGATCGAATACGAACTGGAGACTTTTGAAACCCAGGCAGGGGACATCCTCGTCCTCTACACGGACGGGATCGTCGAGGCCAGCAACCACGACGCGGATATGTTCGAGACCGAGCGGCTCCAGGAGTGCATCCGGGATTTGCGGGATCAACCTGTTACCGAGATGGTGGAAGAGATCTACCAGAGGGTTCTCCAGTTCACGGACCGCAAGGAGCAGGAGGATGACATCTCCCTCCTGATCGTCCGCTTCAAACACGATTCCTGATCCGAATGCTCCAGGATCCAGGCCGAATTCTTCAAGATCACGAATCCTCTGGGCTACCCAGTGGGGAATCGTCTATGGTTACTTCGCCATTTAGGATGAGGAATGGAAATGGATTGGAGCACACTCCCCGAAGGGACCCGGGATTTTCTCGAATCGTACGGCTTTGATGAGATTCGCTTCGAACAGTACAAAGACGATGTCGCCAGGGGCAGACTGACGCCCGAATCCAACATCGTCCAGGGCCGTGTCCAGGCTTGTGAGCGGGAGTTCTGGGAGGACCTCCCTAAAGCGGACAGCGAGGAAGCGGAGGAACTCGCCCAGATTGGGAACGAAGCCATCGCCCGAGGCGAGGTGGGGGCACTCGTGCTCAACGGAGGCATGGCCACTCGCTTTGGCGGTGAGGTCAAGGGAATCGTCCAGGCCCTCCCCGGCAAATCCTTCCTCGCGCTCAAATGCCAGTCCATCCTCAAGACGGCTCGGGCGGCCGACGGTGAAGTCCCCCTCTTTATCATGAATAGCTTCGCCACAGACCAGGCGACCCGGGAGCATTTCGAGGCCCACAAGAACTTCGGCTTCCCCGAGGGCCAGGTGCACCACTACACCCAGGGCATTTCCATGCGACTCACCCCCAAGGGCGGCATCTTTTTGGACGGAGAGGGCAAGCCCTCCTTCTATGGACCCGGGCACGGTGACTGCCTCCCCTTCCTTCGGAAATCGGGGCTGCTCAGCGCCTTTCTGGAGCGAGGAGGCAAATACATCTTCCTTTCCAACGTGGACAACCTCGCTGCCCGCCTGGACCCCCGGGTCATCGGCGCCCACATCAAAACGAGCGAGAAAATGGGCAAGGCAGTCACGGCGGAACTGGCTCCGAAATGGCCCGGCGACCAGGGGGGCGCCCCCGCCCTGGTGGATGACGAATTCTGGATCGTCGAAGGCTTTCGCTTCCCCCCGGATTTCGACCAGGACTCCATCCCGGTCTTCAACACCAACACCTTCACGATCAACGCCGAGGCTATCGACCGCTCTTTCGACCTCACTCCCTGTTATGTGAAAAAGAAGGTGGACGGCAAGGAGGCGATCCAGATCGAAACCCTGGTGGGCGAGATCACCCGCTTCCTGGACACCCACTATCTCCGCGTGCGCCGCACGGGCAAGGAGTGCCGCTTCTTCCCCATCAAAACTCGCAGCGACCTCGAAGACGGCCAGGAAGACCTCGAGGTCATCTGTTCCTAGCCCGTCTGTTTCCTCATCCCGGACGATGCGGGTGAACTGTCTTTGGGGCCATGCAACGCTCCTACTCGAAGTAGCAACTCCCATTCTCGACGAGGTCGAAGCGGGTGAACCGTCTGTTGAACTGCCTGTGGAACGATGCAACCCGATCTTGTGACGATCCTTTCTCGTCCGCTGGGGCTTACCCTTTCTCCGCCCGGCTTGGAATCATCCAAGGGCTTTGGCCTCAGGCGCCTTCGGCGAAGTCGGCCAAAGCCCTTGGATGATTCCGATCCGAGCGGAGAACGTAGGGACCCCAGCCATCGGGAAAGGGTCATGCTAAAGCCGAGTGGCGAAATCCGGCAGACTTTGAGCTCGCATCAGTCGGGCTTGGGAAAAGCGCCGAAGCCCAGGGGATAGATGGTCAAGTAGATCAAAACGCCGGTCACGGAAACGTAGAGCCAGACCCACAGAGTCCAGCGGGCGATCCGCCGATGGGCCTCGAAGCGCTCTCGGAAGGCGAGATAAAAGGTGCGCAGGACCATGGGGACGATCACCATGGCGAGGAGGGTGTGGCTCAGGAGGACGGACAGGTAGATGCCTCGAAGGAGGCCAGGGCCATGGAACTTGCGGACAGGGACTCCAGAAAAGTGGTAGACCAGGTAGGCCGTCAAAAAGAGAGTCGAGAACACGAAGGCCAGGATCATCAAGCGCTTGTGTTGCACCCGGTTCCCCCGCTTGATCGCGCGGTAACCCAACACAATCGAAACGGCGGCCGCGCTGTTGCAGCAGGCCTCGAAGAGGGGCAAAAAGCTGAGATCCTGTGCAATCATTCCGGTCAGAGCGCCTTTTTTCGGACCGCCGAAGCGGAAGCGCCGATCATAAGAAGGATCATGCCGAGGACGACAGCCAGGCAAACCCAGGAGGAAGGGAGGCCCACGAGCTTTTCGGGCGTCCCCATGTAGAGAGCCCGCCTGAGTCCGACCAGGCCATAGGTCAGGGGATTGATCGTCATGAGGGCCTTGATGACCCAATAAGCCCCCGCGGCGGGGAAAAACGCGCCCGAGAGCAGCCACATCGGCATGAGAAGGGTGTTCATCACTCCGTGAAACCCCTGGACCGAGTCGATCTTCCAGGCGAAATAGAAACCCAGGGCGGTCATCCCGACCGAAATGAGAAACAGCCAGACCAGGGCGAGGGCGAAGCCGAGAACGTGGAAGGGGATCCCTGCCAAGGGTCCCAGGGCAAGCAGGACCGCGCCCTGCAAGAAGGCGAGGAGGCTCCCCCCGAGGATTTTGCCCGAGACAATGGCCCAGCGGGGAATGGGTGCCACGAGGACGGATTGGAGAAAGCCCTCCTGCCTGTCCTGGATCGTGGAGATGGTCGAGAAGATCCCGGCGAAGACCACCGCGAGGATCAGGATCCCAGGGAAGAAGTACTCGAGGAAGTTACTCTCGGCCGCGCCCGCGCCCCGGAAAGAGGAGCCGAACCCCGCCCCGAACATCAGCCAGAACATGATGGGGGTCGCCAGCGAGGCAATGACCCGGGAGCGCTGGCGCAGGAAGGAGACCACTTCCCGGGAAGCGAGGCCGGTCACCGCGCTCCAGGGAGAAGCCTCGCGGCCTTGGACTTGGGACAGATTCGTCATCCTTGCACCTCCGCCTGGTCCAGGACCTCTTCCTCCCCGCTGAACAGCCGGCCCGTCTTCCGGAGGAAGACATCCCCGAGGGTGGGCCTTCCGATGTGGAGGGATTGGATGCGATCTCCGAAGTCCTGCCCCAACCGCATCGAGAGTTCGAAGGCCTTGGGTGCTTCGATCCGAAGCGCTCCGGCGATCGGCTCGACCTCAAGGTCCAGTTTGTCCTCGATGTCTTTTTTCAGGGCGTCCAGGTCTTCGGCCTCGAGGGTCAGGATCTCGCCGCTGATCTCCGCCTTGAGCCCATCGGGGGTCCCTCGAGCGACGATCCGGCCTCGGTCCAAGATGGCGAGCTGATCGCAGTCCTCGGCCTCTTCGAGGATGTGGGTCGTCATGAGAACCGTGACCCCCTCCTCCCTCCGGGCAAGCCTCAGCTCGGCCATCAGCTCCATCCGCGCGCCTGGATCCAATCCCGTCGAGGGCTCGTCCAGGAGCAGCAGTTTGGGCCGATGCATCATTCCCTTGGCGATCTCCACCCGGCGGGCGAGGCCTCCCGAGAGGGTCCCCACCTGGTCGCCCTTCCGGTCGCCGAGATGGAAACGGCCGAGCAGGTCCTGGATCCGTTCTTTCCTCTCCGAGCGGCTCAGGCCATAGATCCGACCGTGGTATTCGAGGTTTTCCCGGACCGAGAGCTTCTTGTCCAGGCTGGGACTCTGGAACACGACCCCGATCAGGGACCGCACGGCGCTCGGGTCCGCGACGACGTCCTTGCCGAAGACCTCCGCCGTTCCCGCGCTCGGCGGAAGCAGGGTGGAGAGGATCTTGAACATCGTGGACTTGCCCCCCCCGTTGGGACCGAGGAGACCGAAGATCTCCCCCTCGGCGACTTCCAGGGAAACACCCTGGAGGGCGCGCCGCGATCCAAAGTTACGAGAGAGATCCCTCGTTATGACTGCATGCACTCCACCACCTCCATACGAGTTTCCAAGGGGCCTAAATCCAGAGATCCAAAAACAGGCAGGCGAGAAGAGCTGGGAGATAAAAGATGGAAGCGTAAAAAACAAGGCGGGCGTTCGCTTCGCTCCTTTCGAAGTAGAGCCGGAGCGAGAGAAGCGCCTGGGCCAGGCCCAGGACCAGCGCGCTGAACAGATAGAAGTTTCCGGCCCGGCCCAAGAGGTTGGGGAAGAGGCTGATGGGGATGAGCCCGACGCTGAAGATCAGGATCTGGCGCATGGCCAGCCTCCCCGAGCCATCCATGACGGGAAGCATGCGGATCCCGGCGGCGCGGTAGTCTTCGCGGTAGATCCAGGCGATCGCGAAGAAGTGCGGGAGTTGCCAGGCATAGAGGAGGATGAAGAGGAACCATGCCTCCTTGCTCATCGCGCCTCCCACGGCGAGCCAACCGATGAGCGGAGGAAGGGCGCCGGTGATGGCGCCGACCAGGGTGTTGAGGGTGCTGATCCGTTTGAGCGGCGTGTAGATCAGGACATAGGCGACCCAGGAGAAGAGGCAGAGATAGGCCGGCCAGCCCCCGACCAGGAAGAAGATCTCGAGGAGGCCGAGCGCTGTCAGGAAGATGCCGAAAAGGAAGACCTGGCTGGGTTGCAGCTTGCCCGAGGGGATGGGGCGGGTCCTGGTCCGCTCCATGAGGTGGTCGACCTCGCGTTCGAGCCACATATTCATGGCGGCGCCGCCGCCCGAGACCAGGCCCACACCGAGAACGGCAGCCAGAAGGCGGAAGAGGGCGACCCCCAGGAGATAGGTGTTCTCGCGCAGCCCGATGGCGAAAAGGCCTCCAAAGGCCACGGTCACAAGGACCAGCCCCGAGAGGCGGGGCTTGGTCAGCTCCAACCAGGTGGCGAAACTGCTCCCCTCCAGTTCTTCGGTGGACGAAGGGCTCATTCCTTGTCCAACTCCAGATTCAAGAAGTTGCTCGGCTCAGGGGTCCTCGCCATCCGCCCCGCCCTGAGGGCGAGCTGCGAAAGGGCCAGGAGGAGGATGCCCGCGTTCAGGAGGTGGGCCCCTCGAATCAGAATGGGGAAGCCGATGAGATCGCTGTTGGTGCCGTAGGCCTTGACCGAGAGCCAAGCGCCCACTCCCAGAACGAGCTGGAGGAAGAGGCAGAAAACTGCCAGCTTCATCGGTCTCCGTAGATGCAGGTCCTCCCAGGCCACGCGTGCTGCGTGAAAAAGGGTGAGAGTCACCATGGCCGCGATCCCGATGGCCAGAAGGATGTGGAGGACGAGGATGGTCGTGACCGGCTCGAGCGCGACGGGGAAGGTCGCGTGCCGCACAAAGGCTCCGAGGAGGAGCTGCAAGAAGAGGAAGATGGCCGATGCCCAGGCCAGGCGGCTCAACCTTCTGAGCTGGGAGCGGTCGGTGCCTGTCCGGAGCCTTCCCCAGGTCCTCCCGGTCACGATGGCCAGGGTGAAGAAAAGGAGAAGGGTGATCTGCGCCATGAGGGCATGGACCATCGCGAAGGCGATCCGGCCCGCGGTCCCCGGCTCCATCTTGCCGAGGAAGGAGAAGAACTGATCCATGACCTCGCGGAAGGAGGGGCTGGAGATCGCGTGGACCCGAAGTCCTCCCAGGACGCCCTGGATCACCACGAGGAGGAGGAGCCAGTAACTCATCTTGCGGACCCAGGGGCGCTTCTCTGTCTTCCAGGCGGCGGCCACGATCAGGAGGGAGGCGATCCCGATCAAGGCTCCGAGCACACGGTGGCGCAGTTCGAAGAACTGGCCTCCCCCGACCTCCCGCAGCCACACCCAGAACCGGAGGGGATTCCAGTTGGGGTCGGAGTCTCCGGCCCGGAGGCTGGTCACGATCCCTCCCAGAACGAGCTGCGCCAGGTTGAGGGCCGCCCCCAGAAGGGCGAAGGGATAGACCCAACTCATCCTCCCCGCCGAATCGGCTCTCGAGCCATCCTGTCCCTGGTGTTCTTCGGCAGTGCCCGACTCCATGACCGTCATTTTCCCATCCTCGCTTGCAGCCCGGATTTTTCCGGAAATTTTCGCGAGGAATGATCCCACTCCGGCCGCCCCCTGTCACCCTCTCAACCAAAAAAGACGGATTTCTTGTTCCCCCATTGCAACGAGCCCCGGCAAAGGCTAAGTATTTCTCCCCGATTCCTGGCAGCCGAGGCTGCCAGGGCAAAGGCAGGCCCCCATCGTCTAGAGGCCCAGGATACATGGTTCTCATCCATGAGACAGGGGTTCGATTCCCCTTGGGGGTACCAACGCCTCCGGAGTCGCTCCGGAGGCGTTTTTTTTTTGGGGGGGGGAGTTCGGAGGGGAAGAGCGGAGGGAGGGAGAAAGGCAGTCAGCCCTTCAAAAACTCCCGGACATCCTCCACCACCATGCGGGCATGGGGCTCCCGCGTCCGGAACGAGAGGACGCAAATCCTCACGACGAACTCTCCCTTCAGGCGGCAGCTGGACAGGTAGACCCGCCCCTTGCGGTTCACCGCCTCCATCAGCTCCTCTCCCCCTCCCCCCCTCACCTTGAAGGCGACCACCGTAAGCTGACCCTCCAGGACCTCGAGCCCCTCCTCCTTGTCCAACTCCTCGCGGATCCATCCCGCCAGGCGAAGCTTCTCGGCCAGAGCGGCGCGGAAGCGGTCCAACCCGAAGTAGCGCAGGGACATCCATAGCGGGAGCCCACGGAAGGGGCGGGAAAGCTCCAGGGAAAAATGGCTGGGGTCGAACACCCCCGCACCGGGATCCTCCGGGAGGTAGACGGCGCTGCTTTTGTGCGGGCGCTCCAGGTCCTCCCGCTCCCGGACGAAGAGCATGCCTGTTCCATAGGGGAGAAAGAGCCCCTTGTGCGGGTCGATGGTCAGCGAGTCCCCCTGGAGAATCCCGGGGAGCCGCGCGCGCCCCTCCTCCACAAGCTGGAAAGCCCCGCCATAGGCCCCGTCGATGTGATGCCAGAGACCTTCTCGCCGACAGATCTCGCTGATCTCGGGGAGTGGGTCGATCGCCCCTGTGTTCGTGGTCCCAGCCGAGGAGACCACGCAGAAAGGGAGGAGCCCCCTGGCGCGATCCGCCGCGATGGCCTCGGCGAGCAGCTCGGGCCGCATGGCCAGGGCAGCCGAAGTCGGCACGCTGCGCTGCCGGTCCTCGAGGATGCCCGCCGCCCGCGCCGACTTGGTCACCGAATGATGCACCTGGTCGGAGCAATAGAGGACACCCTTTCTCAGCTCGGGGCCGAGGAGCTTCTCCCGCGCGCAGAGGATGGCCGTGAAGTTGGCGATGGAGCCTCCCGGAGTCAGGACACCCACGACGCCGGGGTCGAAGCCCAGCCCTTCGCGCAGCCACTCGATCGCCTCCTCCTCGAGCGCGACCAGGGCCGGCGCGGCGGCCCGGATCCCCGTGAAGCGGTTGATCCCCGCGGCGAGAAACGAAGCAAGCGCCGCCGGAAAGAGCCCGCCCCCCGGGATGTAAGCCAGGTAGCCCGGCCCCGGAGTGAAAAAGGAGGCCTTGGCCCGCTCCAAAACCTCGTCGAGCAGCTCCTCGAAATGGGGGACA
The DNA here is from genome assembly GCA_011321845.1 of Planctomycetota bacterium. GTDB lineage: Bacteria > Planctomycetota > UBA1135 > UBA1135 > HyVt-539. Next base: position 11,947 of record DROQ01000092.1, read on the forward strand.
CCCATTCCTGGTATTGGCCTGGGGCCCCCATCCCAGGCCTTCGCCCAATCCCCGGCCGCGTGCTGCTCTCCGAAACCCTCGATCTGGGAGACCAGCCGCTCCAGGACCAGGCCCGCCATCTCCCGCATCCCCGCCCCATCCAGCTCGAGGTCCGCCTCCTCCGCTCCGCGCGCCTGTTCTTTCATCCTCGCAATCCTAGCCCCCGCGCCCCCCACCAGGGAACGCCTCATTTCGAGACACCCCCGCCTTTCGCCTCAAATCAGGACACCCATCCCTCTTGAAGGGAAGCGGCGGAGAGCTAGTGTTCATGGGGCCTGGGGCGGTGTCAGGGAGAAGGGGCGGCTGCGAAGTCGCCTCCATGATCCACTTCTCTCTCGATTCCATTCTCGATCCAAACAGCGCCATGCAACGACGCCCCTGGAACAAGCTCCCCCCTGGAGTCCGGTCCTGGCTGACCCGCCATTTTCCCGTCCTTCCGAGCTTCCCACTGCCGGTGGAGTTGATCGTTCTCGAAGAGGGGGACCGTAACCCCATCAATCCGCAGATGCTTCGCCAAGGCGCTTGCTTGGGGATCCTGATCAGCAACACAACCTGGACCTTCGAAGGAAGAGGCTTCCACAAGGTGGTTCCTCCACTCGTGCCCTTCCTCCTGCTTCCTTCGGGTTGGCCTCCTCAGCGTTTTCGCGAAGTCGAGAGATCCTGCAGAGAGAAGGCGAATGGAGGCCAAGGACCTGGGGAGAATTAAAGAAAAAGGCTGTCCTCCCCCGGATTTGGGCGCAAAATCTTCCGCCCAAACTCCCCGAGTTCATGATCTCGCGGCAGGGAAAGACAACGCGGGCTGCGTCCTCGTTGAACTGGGCCTTCGTTGGATCCGAGCTCATGAATCCCGCGGGCAAAGGAAGGAAGAAACATGGTCAAAAAAGTCGTGCTCGCCTATTCCGGAGGCCTGGACACCTCCATCATCATCCCCTGGCTCAAGGAGAACTACGCGGGCTGTGAGGTGCACGCCCTCGCCGGGGACGTGGGACAAGGGGCCTCGGAGTTGGAAGGTCTCGAAGAGAAGGCCAAGGCCAGCGGAGCGGCGAGCTGCAAGGTGGTGGACCTTCGCCGGCCGTTCCTGGAAGAGTTCGTCTGGCCCTGCCTGATGGCCGGCGCGGTCTACGAGAAACGCTACCTGCTCGGCACCTCCATGGCGCGGCCCATCCTCGGGCGGGCGCAGGTGGAATACGCACGCGAGGTCGGCGCGGACGCGGTCGCCCACGGCTGCACCGGCAAGGGCAATGACCAGGTGCGCTTCGAGCTGGCCTACATGACCCTGGCCCCGGACCTCGAGATCATCGCCCCCTGGCGCAGCTGGGAGATCCGCTCGCGGGAGGAGGCCATCCAATACGCCCACGAAAAAAACATCCCCATCACGGCGACCAAGGAGAAGATCTACTCCCGCGACCGCAACCTCTGGCACATCTCGCACGAAGGAGGAGCGATCGAGGATCCCTCCAACCCGCCGCCCGAGGATGCTTGGATGCTCACGGTGGATCCCGAGGATGCCCCGGACGAGGAGGAACGGGTCACGGTGGAGTTCGAGGCCGGTGTGCCGGTCGGAGTCGACGGCGAGCGGATGGGGGCGGTCGCCCTCCTGGAAACGCTCAATGAGCGAGCGGCCCGCCACGGCGTGGGACGCGTGGACATCCTCGAGAACCGCCTCGTCGGGATGAAGAGCCGGGGCCTCTACGAGACTCCTGGGGGGACGGTCCTGATGGAAGCCATGACCACGATGCAGTCGCTGGTGCTGGACCGCGACACGGCCCGGCTGGTCGAGGGTCTGGCCCTCCGCTTCGCGGACCTGGTCTACAACGGCAAGTGGTTCTGCCCCGAGCGGGAGGCCCTGGAGGCTTTGTTCCGTAAGGCCAACGAACGGACGACCGGCAAGGTGGAGGTCTCGCTGTTCAAGGGGCGAGCCTGCCCGCTGCGCGCCGAATCCCCCTTCAGCCTCTTCAGCGAGGAGCTGGCCACCTTCGGCGAGGGTGGGACCTACAAACAGTCGGACTCCGAGGGTTTCGTGAGGCTCTTCGGCCTCCCCCTCCGCGTCGCCGCCCAGGTCCGCGGGCGCTGACAGCTCCGCTGGTCGTCTGGCGGACTTAGCTGGGCGACCTTAGGCTGCCTGTTCCCTTCTGCTGGGGTCCGCTCTTTCTCCCCTCAGCTCGGAATCCACCAAGGGCTTTGGCCGACTTCGCCGAAGGCGCCTGAGGCCAAAGCCCTTGGTGGATCCCGAGCCGGGCGGAGAAAGGGAGAACCCCTGAGGAAAGGAAGAGAGGGAGCTACAGCCGGTTTCCAAAGGAGAACCCACACAGCTAGTCCCTTAGGTCCACCCGGGGGATCTCGCGGCCGAGTCGCTTGAGATGGGCAACGGCCACGAGGGCCTCGAGGTCCATGGGCCGGGCGCGGAACAGCTCGGGGCTGGCAACGAGGACGCACTTGGACCGGGCCCGGGAGAGGGCGACATTCCAGCGGCCCGGGTCGTAATAGAAGCTCCCCTGCCTCTCCAGGTCGTCGCGGTCGCTCGCGCCCGCCGAGATCAGGACCACCTCCCTCTCCTGGCCTTGCATTCTCTCGATCGTGTCGACGCAGAGCCCCCGGCGGAGCAGCCCCCTCCTCTCCAGAACCGAATGGATCTCGCGGACCTGGGAGCGGTAGGGAGAGAGGACCGCCAGCTCCTCCGGGGGAAGGCCCCGGCCAAGCAGAAGCTCCTCGCAGAGGTCGGCGACGACCCGGGCTTCCTCGGGGGAGGCCCGGAGGCGCCCGCGGTGCGGGACCCTCGCCCAGATCAATGGGTGTCCCGGATCCAGAAGTTCGGCGATGGGGGAGGGTTCGGCGACCTGGCCGGGGGAGGAGGCGAGGCGGCGCCCGGCCGCTGAATCAGCCGAGCGGAGCCTCCCCTCGTAAAACTCCTTCGAGACGAAGGAGCAGAGACCCTCGTTCATCCGAAAGCTGAGGTCCAGAAAGTGGAAGGGATGGAAGCGGGCGAGGTGCTCGAAAATGGAGCTGCCCAGAACGGGGTCCTGGAATACCCCCGCGCGCACGGGCGGGAGCTGACAAGGGTCCCCCGCGATCACATAGCGCCGGGCGAGGGTCATGGCCAGGGCGGCGTGGACCACCGGGAGCTGGCCCGCCTCGTCCAGGAAGACGAAATGGAACATGCGCTGGGTCCTGGGCTTGCGCGCGACAAAGGCGGTCCCCCCTACGACCAGACCCCCGGGAGGCGGGCGCCAGCCATCGAGCTTGCGGAGGACCTGGAGGCGGGCGTCCTGGGCCTGGGTCTCGGAGGAGACCCGGCCGATCTTGAAGAGGGGGATCTCCCGATCCAGCTCCCGGATCGCGAGGAGGAGGTTCTCGATCGCCCGGTGGGTGAAGCCGCAGACGAAGATCCTGCAACGCTTGCGTGCGAGGAGGAGCGCGGCCTCGGCGAGCACCCGGGTCTTGCCCGTCCCCGGCGGTCCCTGGATCAGGCAGACCCCTTCGGTCCCGACCGCCTGGGCCAAGGCCCTCCGCTGCGCCTCCGTGAAGCCCCGCTCCTCCCCCCGGCGCTCCCCCTCGGCCTTCCTCTCCTCGTTCACCTCCCTGCCCCCCTTCCCGAGGAGGGTCTCCACCACCACCTCGTTCCCCTCCCCGAACACCGTGTCCAAGCCCTCGAGCAAAAGCCCCTCCATCTCCATCGCCCTGCGCTCCAGCCGCCAGACCCCCGCCCCCGGCAGCTCGACCCCCGCCCCATTCGCAAAGCGGTCCACGCGAAGCAGGACACCCTTCTTCTCCGGGTCGTGCTCCTCGAATTGGACCGCCAGGCCCCTGTCCACCTCCTCTCCTTCGTCCGGGAGGAGGGTCAGGGCGTCCTTCTTCCGGAACTTGGCCGGCGGATGCTCGCAGTGGAAGCAGAGACAGCCATCCCCCACCCGCCCCCGGAACTCGAGGCCCCTGAGGCACTCCCCCAGCTCCACCCTCTCGGCCAGCGGCCTGGCCCAGAGCTCCACCAGGCTCTTCCTCCCCGACTCCGCCTCGTGCAAAACCCAGGCCTTGAGCCGCGCCCTCAAATCCTCCCGCCCCCTCACGGACCCTCCTCCATCATGCGACGCAGGACAGCCATGCATCCCTCCAACTCCTTGCCGGCAAGGCCCTTCATCCCCTCGAAGTCCCCCGCCGCCAGCAGCGCCGCCACCTCAGGCGCGGGCTCGGCCTCCCCGACCTCCCCCCGAAACATCCGCTCCGCCTCGTAGGCCCGGCGCACAGGCCCCGGGAACTGGTAGGCCCCCCGCGCCACCCCCAGCACATCCAGGGAGCGGGCCTCCAGCTGCATCAAGCGATCCGCCAGATCCGGCCAGCGGGTCGCGAAAGCAAAGAACAGGTGCCGGAAGGCCCCGTCATGCACCAGCCCCGAAGCCCCCCGGAGCGAACCGAGAAACTCCTCGAAGGCCCCCCGCTCCTCCTCCGGGGTCCGCGCCACGAAGAACCGGGGCTCCCCCTCCTCCCGCCGGCTCCCGAACACCGGAAAGCGCCGATCGAAGCCATCCTGCAAGGCCACCATCCCCGCATAGGGCCGCCTCAGCTCCGCCAATCGCGGCCGCCGCAAGCGAAGGGGGACACCCATTCTCGCCACGCGGGCCCCCGCCACGGCCCGGAGCGCCTGGCCCCAGCCCAGGCCCACGCGCTCCACCAGGACCTCGGGAGCCAGAGCCTCGAGTTCCCCCAGCTCCCCGAACCCCCCCTCCCGCAGCAGCTCCCTTCCCGTCCGGCTGAGCCCCGGGATCCAGGACACCCCTCCCCGCTCCGCGCAGACCGCCCGCCAACCGCAGTCCAGGCAGGCGAAGCTCCGATGCGGACTCGAGCCGGAAACCCCCTTGGCCAGCAGCGCCTCCATCTCCTCGAGCACTTCGAGCACCACCGGCTGCAGCAGCCGGACGGGGACTTCCTCCTCATTCCCCTCCCGGAGAACGAGGTAGCCCTTTTCCGGGTCTCTGCCCTGCAGCTCCGCTAGCATCATCGAATAAAAGCTCACCTGGAGAGCCTGATCCGACCGGGGCCGATGCGAAGATTTGATGTCCCCCACGATGTAGTGATAGTCCCCGAAGACGCTCTCCCCCTCCTCCCGGCGAAGCAGATCGGGAATGCCCAGGAAAGGACCCCGCCGCAGCACCCCCTGCGAGATCCCCGGCGCCCCCTCCCGCATGAGAGCCAGGGTCCGGGCCGCGGCCGCCTCGAAATCCTCCTCCTCCACCGTCTCGTAGCCCAGCTCGGCGACGATGCGCTCCTCGTGTTCGACTCCGCGGCGCATCAGAAGGGCAAGCCCCTCGGAGGGCTCCAATTTCTTCGAAGGATCCCCCAGGAGGTCCAGCACAATGGAGTGCTCGCATTTGAGGAAGCCGTAGATCCGAGAGCCGGTCACCCGTTTCTTCCGGCTCTCCTCGGGGAAACGGAACTCCTGGGGCAACCTCATCCCTTCGGCTCGATCCGGACAAAGCAGTCCTGGTAGGCCGCCCCGCCCCCGATGTCCGTCTCCACTGCGGGGACCAGCACGTTGGCCGCGCGCCCCAGGTCGTAGCTCCCGCCCTTGGGCAGCAGGACGATCCCCTCCTGGAGCCTGGGGTCCAGGACAAGGCGCACCTCCAACCGCCCCACCTGGGAAACCAGAGTCACCTGCTCCCCGTCGCTCCGGCCCGGAGCAGAGGAGGGATGCAAACGCGCCTCCAGAGGACCCAGCTCTTCCTCCTCCCCAACCCACTGGGAACTCTGGGACTTACGGTGGGAATTGCTGAAAACCGCGAGCGGAAAATGGGTGTCCCGCTTGGGCGGGGGGGGGTAGGAGGTGAGGAGGCGGGGGCGG
>DROQ01000093.1 GCA_011321845.1 Planctomycetota bacterium
GGCCTCGCCAATTCCCCGCCGCAAGGTCCGCCTCGCTGATGAAACGGAAGGCGTAGCCGAGATCCTGAAGCAGCCGAATCCAGGAACGCCGTGCGGCCATGGAGGTCGAGTGGGCCGCTTCGTAGCTTCCGAAGCGTCGCAGCCAGGTCCTGCCGTCCTCCAGGGAGTCCAGCATCCAATGGGCGCGCACCGAGGTCTGGCTCTCGAGGAGGACCACCTGCTGGCCGAGCGACCGGGCCCCCGCGAGGGAGGGGAGCCTTCGCATTCCCAGGAGGGCCTTGGAGAGGCTCCGGGCGAAGGCGCTGGGCCGGGCGGGGTCCCCCTCGGGAAACAAGGTCCCGGCGGACCAGAGGATGGCACCGTTGAGACCATGGACATAGAGGTCCCAGAGACGAGCGACCGCGAGGCTCGGCTCCTCCCCCTTCCTGGGGGGAAAAAGCGTTTCGAATCGCAGCGTCCCGGGCCGCATCAGGGAGCGCACCAGCTCCCTCGTCCCGCCGATGTCGTAGGCCTCGACAGCGCTCAACTTGGGGAGGAGCTTGGAGTAATCGTAGCCCCCGAAGGCCGAGGGTGCCTGGCAGCCCTCGATCCCCACCGGAAGCCCAGGGGCGAGCCGGGCACAGGCCCGGCAGAGTTCCCCCACGGTTTTGGCGAGCAGATCGTCCATGAAGGCCAGCCGGGCATTCCAGTCCGCGAGGTTTGCCGGAAACCCCAGAGGGACCGCCTCCCGGGCCCGAACCTCGTCGGTGGTCGCCGGCACGACCCGCTCGAAGGAGGGGATGTCCCGCAGCCAGGCCGCCGCCAAACGCTCTGGGGTTCCATAGCGCGCGCGCAGCCAAGGCACCCAAGCCTTGAGGGTGCTGGGCGCGAAGCAAAAATCGATGGGGTTGATGAAACGGGTCGTGGAGATCTCGTCTTCGAGGGAGATCCAACGGGGTCCGTAGGGAAGGGCCCGCTCCACCCTGCGCCGCAGTCCCTCGAACAGCTCTTTCCGCGTCTTGGGCGCGAGCAGGGGGTGGGGCCGAACGAGGTCCTTCCGCGAACGACTCCTTTGGTAGCGCTGCCAGGCCTCCTGAAACACCTCATCGCGCAAATGGAGGATGCCCTTGCCGGCTGCGTGATCGAGATAGAAGGCGAAGCCTTTTTCCACTGCCCGCTTCGGATTCTCGTCGAGGTCCACGGAGACCCCCGAGAACCCCATGGCCTTGAGGCGCAGGGCGAATTCCTTGGAAAGGGGAGGCCCCTTGTGCCGCCAGACCCAGGCTTCGAAGGGAATCGCTTGCACCTTGGGGGGGTTGGGATCCGCTTCCTTTCGGGGCAGATCCTGGGCGGCCAGCGAGCCGCCCCAAAGGCAAGACAACAGGAGAAGGGTGCCTAGGGCCTCACTGGATCCCATAGTCTTTGAGCTTCTCCCAGAGGACCTTTCGGCTGATCCCCAGGACCTTGGCCGCGTTCGTGCGGTGCCCCCCCACCGATGCGAGGACGAGTTTGAGGTGCTGCTTCTCGACCTCCACCAGGACTTCTTTGAGGGTGCGTTTTTCCTGGTCCACCTCGACCCCCTTGGGCGTGACGAGGGAACGAGCCGTGGGAAGGAGGTGCTCCCGCCGCAGCTTCTTCTTGCCCCCGGCGAGGGCGATGGCCCGCTCGATCGAGTTCTCGAGTTCCCGGATGTTCCCCGGCCAGTCATAGGCCTCCATTGCGGCCAGGTCGTTCGTGCCCACTTCGTACTCCTGTCCCTTGCCGTAGCGCTCGATGAAGTGCGCGACCAGGAGGGGCAGATCCCCCTTGCGCTCGCGCAGGGGAGGGAGGGCAATCGTAACAACTTTGAGCCGGTAGAAGAGGTCCTCGCGAAAGCTTCCCTTGCGCACCAGCTCCTCGAGCGGAACCTTGGTGGCCGAAATGACCCGCAGGTCCACGGAGATCGTCTTTTCCCCCCCGACCCGTTCGAACTCCCGTTCCTGGAGGACACGGAGCAGCTTGACCTGGGTCGGCAAGCTCATGTCGTCGATGTCGTCGAGAAAGACCGTCCCGCCCTGAGCCAGCTCGAAGCGCCCTCTCCTCGTCCGCGCCGCGTCGGTGAAGGCCCCCCGCTCATGTCCGAACAACTCGTCCTCGAGCAAGGTCTCCGGCAGGGCCCCACAGGAGATCGCGACGAAGGCCTTGTCCCGCCGTGGCGAGAGCCGGTGGATGGCCCGCGCGACGCGTTCCTTGCCCGTCCCGCTCTCCCCCTCGACCAGCACCGAAGTGTCCGAGGGCGCCACCGTCCGGATCAGCTTGAAGACATCCTGCATCGGCGCCGAGGACCCGATGATGTTGGGCAGGGCATCCGGCAGCTCGTCCAGGTTCCGACGCAGCCTTTCATTCTCGTCCTGGAGGTGGCGCAACCGCTCGATCTGCCCGATCCGCTCCAGGACCACCTCGTTGAGAAAGGGTTTTTGGAAGTAGTCGAAGGCCCCCTCCCGCATCGCCTCCACCGCCTGCTCCACCGTGGCGTAGGCCGTCATCACAAGGACCTCGGTCTCGGGCCGCTTGGCCTTGGCCCGTTTCAGGAGGTCGATGCCGTCCGCCCCCGGCATGCGGACGTCCGTGATCAAACAATCGAACCAGCCCTCCTCCAAGGCCCTCAGAGCCTCCGAGCCCGTCTTGGCCCAGAGGACCTGGTGTCCTGCTTCCTCGAGATCGTCCTTGAGAGTGAGCCCGATGCCGGGCTCGTCTTCAGCGAGAAGGATTTGCACAGCGTCTACCTCAGGAGACTTCCATGGGGGGCCATTTCCGGAACTGAC
>DROQ01000094.1 GCA_011321845.1 Planctomycetota bacterium
CCCCGCCACACCAAGGACCCCCAGGGTCGCCGGCCAGAGATAACGCCCCATACCCCCACGGACAAAAACTTGGGCAAGGAGGCATTTGACCAGAGTATTGGAAGCAGCAGCGATTGTGATCCCTTGGACAGCGACTCGAAGATCCAAGTCTTTTTTGGAAAGCTGGGCAAGAGAGAGAGTAATTGCGTCGACATCCGCAAGCCCTGAAATACCGGAGAGCGCGTAAATCCCCGAATCTCCAAAGCGGTGCCTGAGAACTTCGGACAAAAGCAGAATCAGCCCAAGAAAAAGCCCAAACACCAAGGCCGGCCCAAACTCGAAGGGATTTCGTAGCGAACTCTGCTCTTGGGATAGGCTCCCAGGTTCGTCCAGGGGCGATTTCATCATCCCGGGGACCAACAAAACCAGGATCACCAAGAGGGTCAAGCCGCTCATCAAAGCGAAAGGCCTCCAGATTCCTGGCAGGAGGCCGGGGTGTATCAAAAGGACAAGCGCCCCTTGCCGAAGAAACATGACCCCCCAGGCGATCAAAATCCCAGCGGCATAGAGTTTATTGTTGCCTCTTTGTTTTTTTGCCTTACGTGCAAAATCGAGGGTGACCGCCGTGGAAGATACCAGGCCTCCAATCGCTGCCGTCAACAGAGTTCCCATCCGCAGGCCAGCCAGCTTGACTAAAAAATAGCCCACAAAGGTCACCCCGGCGATGATGACCACCATCATCCAAATTTGATGGGGATTGAGAGCTTTGTAGGGCCCCATCCCCTCGTTGGGAAGCACCGGAAGGAGAACCACAGAAATCAAGAGCATCTTCCAAGTGCCCTGAAGTTCCTGACGCTCAAGATGCCGTAACCATCGATGCAGTTCGGGCTTGAGACTGAGGAGACCGACTGCGACGATGGTCGCGGAAACGGCCACTGAGGTCTGCCCCCGAGCAGCAAGGGCCCCCAAGGCGAAGGTAAGCAAAGCGGCGACCAAGGTTGTGGCTCCGAAATTTCCCGGCTCCCTCCCAAGGACGTACCCGGCCACGATCAAGGCCGAGAGCCCCAAAAAACCAAGGCCCAGGATCAAGCCGCTCCCCCCATCCAACAAGGCGATGACTCCCCCCAGGAGCCCAATCAAAGCGAAGGTTCGCATTCCCGCGACTCGCCGCCCCTCCGCAACTTTTCTTTCATGCCACCCCCGCTCGATACCCATCAACAGGCCAATTCCAAGCGCCAGGGAGAGTGGAAGGAAAGTGTCCATGGAAAAATCCTACCCCGAAAAGCAACACAGCAAATACTTACGATTCCTTGATTTCCTGCCAGCCTCCCGCTCCCTGGGCCTAAGCTGTCCGGGCCGACCTCGAACCTTCCGGATCGGCACAGGGAACAAGTTTTTTTCAGGAGGACTCGATGGAAACCTTTCAGATCGCGGTCGTTGGTGGAGGTGGCGCGGGAACAATGGCATACCTTCGCTCCGTTCTCAATGGGGACAGGACAGCCTTCTTCTTGGGAAACGCAGACACCAAGAGGAAGGGGAGAGCCATCTGGGTCCAGGATGTCGACAACATCCCAGGGATGCACGGCCTCCAACGCCCCATCACCAACACAACCAAGGACACCTTGAAGTGGCTCAAAGCCCACAAGGAAATCGGTTATCACGGTGAGGCTTTCAAAGCTTCCGTCACCAAGATCGAGCGCAGAGGAGAACTCTTCGTCCTTCACTATGAGGACAAACGCGAAGCCTGCACTCTCCGTGCGAGGTATGTCATCCTCGCCACCGGGATCATGGATCGGCAACCCGAGATCCAGGGATCGATCAAACCCGTCCTCCCTTTCGCCAACAGAGGCGACTTTATCTATTGCGTCCGCTGCGATGGACACCGAACTCTTGGGAAAAAACTGAGCATCATTGGCACTTCATCCACAACCATGGCCATCGCCGCCATGATGTGTGAACGCTATGGACATGAAGACATCTCGATCCTTTGCAATGGCAACGATCCCGAGTTCACCGATAAGGATCTAGATCTGGCAAAGGCCTACGGAGCAAGCATTCACAAGGCCCCCATCACCAAACTCCTCGGAAGCGCCCGGCAAGAAGGTCTCCAAGGTTTTCAGTTGGAAGACGGTACCGTAGTGGAAACCAATTGTTGCATCGTCTCTCTGGGGATCATCCCTACAAACCAGCTCCTGCTCTCACTCGGGGGAGATGTGGACAAACAGGGAAAGGCCCTGGTCGATGCGAACTACGAGACCAACATCCCCAACCTTTTCGTCGTAGGAGACTTGGTCTCGGGGAAGAAGATGCAAATCTACACTGCATGGGATGAAGCGGTCGACGCTGCCGACGAGATCAACCGGAGGATTCGCTTGAAGAACCGTAAAGAGTTCCTGTCCCCTCCCCAAGCCTCAACATAACGCTTTTTGGATATACAAGTCTGTTGGGGTTTGCCATCCAGCCTGAGGTCTGTGCCCAGGCCTGTTCAAGATAACTTTTCTCCCATCGCCCAGACTTCATGCCGAAGCCCCAAAACCTGGACGGTAGAAAAGGGGAATCTGATTTCGGAAGGGCGAGTTTTGGGCTTAGAATGCGGGTTTCAAGAAAAATGGGAGGGGTTTCGGAGAGAGGGGCGGAGGATCTTGGACAGCACTGGTCTGCGCCAAGCATTCTCGGGGAAGCCTCTCTAAGATTTGCGCAGAACCTCCTGGAGGAAGTTTCTCTTCTCGGGAACCCAATCTTTCCTCGCCTCAAAGATTCCATCAAAGGCGTTTCCATCCGTATCACTCAAAGACTCGAACGCCCACTTGAAAGCCTGTGGAATCATGATGTCTTCTCCTTTTTGAGCATGCGGTTGTAGGCGAGGCTCCCTAGCAATAAGAGGGTCCCACTCCCGACGAAGGAGAGGATCCGGAAGACAGGCTTAAGGTTGCTTGTGTCGAACAAAAAGACTTTTAGGACAACGAGGGCAAAGGTTGCCATCCCAATCAGGCGATAGATCTTGACCTCGCCTTTTAGACCGAGAACCAGGAAGGTAAGGCCCTGAACAGCCCAAAAGGCCGAAGCCAATCCCAATCCGAACTGCTCCCCCACTTCCCCGAAAATAGGCAAAACAAGTTTCGAAGAGACTGCCCACCCCACGGCTTCTTTGGTTAACAGTCCCAGGGGAAAGGCTGCGAGAAGGAGAGCGAATCCCGGAAAAAGAGGAGAATGGGCGAGTCGAAGCCTACGCTGCACCAAAAACATGCAGCCCAGGCCTCCAAGGGAAAAAAGGAAAGGCAAGTTCAAGAAGAGGAAGCTCTCTCCTTGGCGACCAATGGGGAAAAAACAAGCTTGCAGACTATAGAAGAACCCCAAAATCAACACGAGAATCCCAATCCAATCCATTCTCTCATCACCCTTCCGAACGACAATTACGCCTAGAGCAAGGGCTGAGAAATAAAAGGCCCGGATCCCGGCAAGGAGAGCGAGATGAAGACCACTTCGATCCAGTTCCAGCGAAGGGATGTGAATGGCTAGAAGGAATGATAGGACACCGAGAACCCGCCCCAAGGCCAGAGCCCATTGCTTGGATCGCTTCCAATCCACCTGGAGGATTTTTCTTCCCGTAGCCAATGCCACAAGAGAGAAGGAAAACCAGGAAAAGAAGTTAGGGTTCCAGAAGGGATAAGAAGATTTGGGGGATAAGAACACCGAGGATTCAAGGAGAAGGATTCCTCCGCTCATTACGACCCAGCCTGCAAGAAAGAGCCCTAAGACCAGCAAAAAGGGGTTCAGCTGAATTTTCCAACCTAACAGGAGAAACAGAGCTGAAATCAGACTGAATCCGCCCAATTCCCAAGCTTGGATCCAGGATTCCCAATCGGTTCCCAGGAGGGCCTGACTGTGAAGGGACCAGAACGAAATCGCCGCAACAAAAGCAAGAGTGACGCCGAGAAAAGCACCCCACCAAAGAATGAGATGTTCTTTTCTCTGGAGCCCCCCTGATCGCAACCTCTTCTGTTCCAACCATCCGACGATGACCTGGAAGGCAACCAGTCCATAGGCCTTCCAAAGCCAAACATGGTAGATCAAATCATCCGCCCCGAAGCGGTGTAGCTCCATGATGCTCTTTGCCCCAAGGATGAAGGCAAGGAGCTGGAACCCCAAGATGGAGATCGAAGGGCGTCGGCAGAGCATAATGCCCAGGCTCAAGGACAACAAGCCCCAAGCCATGACTTCATAACTCTCCTGTAAGAGGCTCCCCACCCCCAGAAAAAGGAAGGAGAGGGCATGCGCTGCCAACAGGTCCAGGGCCAAAGGCTCTTTCAGCCCTAAATTCTTCATGACCAAGAGGGAGCCAAGCTGGACCATGCTGATTCCGAAACAGAACCAGCCGAAGATCAAAGGATGGCCAACGCAAAGCTCACTTAAGGCAACCCACACCCCAAAGGAGAGGGCGATATAGATGAAATGGTTCTCGAAACGTCCTCCCGAGCCATACCGGATGATTTGGCTGGTATTGCTCACATGAAAGAGAATCCAAAAGAGCCCTAAGAAACCAAGGCTCGGGGTAAGCAGAGCAGAATCGAAGCTGTTCTGGTACCAGAGATACGCAAGAAGGGAGGTCCCGAGAAAAGAGAGAGGACCGACCACCCGCCAAGGGCGTTTGAGGG